>CAJWSW010000014.1 GCA_913046035.1 uncultured Alphaproteobacteria bacterium
ATAGGTAGTGTTGGAGAAGAAAAACCAGCAATCATAGATAGTGAAAACAATTACCTAGATTTGTCATCGATTATTAATGATTTAAACCTGTACTTCCGAAGAAGAAGAACCAAAAGAATACTTGCAATCAACAAAAAAATGTGTGGTAGCAATCTGGCAAACATCCAAGAGGTTCCAAAATTCAAAAAGAAAAGCTCAAAAACGATGTTTTATGGAATATCAACAGTCGCAATAATTTATATTGCAGCGCACATTACCGATCCGTCTCTCTTGCGGCAAGGAAATCCCTCGCGTCGAAATATCGCAGTCACCATCATGCACTAAACATCTCTATTTACCAGCAAGTTTGTGTCAATGCGCCTCCTTCTGCTCCGCCTTGCGACGCATTAGCCACGCACGGCATACTGTCTGTTATGATTGTTCTATTCACAGATTTTGGTGAAGTCGGACCATATGTCGGACAGGTCAAAGCCGTATTGATGAGAGAGGCTCCTGGGATCCCCGTCATCGACCTCCTGCACAATGCACCTATGTACCAGTCATGCGCATCCTCGTATCTTCTGGCGTCACTTGTCGATATTTTTCCAACCGATGTCGTATTTCTCTGCGTCGTAGACCCAGGGGTTGGCGGCAATCGAGCTCCGGTGGTGGTTGAAGCAGATGGCAAGTACTTTGTCGGGCCGGATAATGGTTTGTTTGAAATCATTTTACGCCGTACCAAACAAAAATCCGTAAGAGCCATCACCTGGGAGCCAGAATACCTATCGGCAACCTTTCACGGTCGCGATCTCTTTTCACCGGTTGCCGCGCGACTCGCGAAGGGCGACCCCGTGCCATCAAAGGCTCTACCGGTCGGGTCTGCCCGGCGTCTTCATTGGCCAGATGATCTAAAAGAAATTATCTACCTTGATAATTTTGGGAACGCGATGACTGGTGTACGCGCAAAAACAATACCCACTGACGCCCAAATACTCGTCAAAAATCACCGCCTCGCGCAGTCAAGAACGTTTTCAGACAACCCGGAAGGAACTGCATTTTGGTACGAAAATTCTTCGGGATTGATAGAATTTGCCGTCAACAAAGGAGATGCCGCGTCAAAACTTGGCATTGAGATTGGTACTACGTTTAAAATCTGTACAGCTGCCACAGGCAAATAGATCATTATCAGCACATTTTCTTTGACCAATAGACTAAAGACCTTGGCTGCCCAATGAACCAACTCATAAACGACCCGTATTTCGCCTTTTTCGCCATTGGAGCTGTTTTACTTGCAGGTTTGTCGAAGGGTGGATTTGGTGGCGGTCTCGGCTTCATAGGTGTCTTGGCGCTTGCGCAGATATCTTCTCCTGCCCAAGCGGTAGCGGTCATGTTACCGATCCTGTGTGTTATGGACCTGATAGGTGTTTGGGCATACCGCGAAAACTGGCACCGACCAAGTATGCGGATTCTTGGGGTGGGTTGTCTTATTGGGACAGTGATTGGAATGCTCACATTTAAGTGGATGGATGAACAGGCAGTTCGCTTGATAGTCGGCGTAATTGCTGTTGCGTTTTTTGTCGACTTTTTCCGCGCCGGAGGGGAGAAGGCCGTCGCGCGGACTTTTTCTGATCCGGTCGGATATACTCTTGGCACGATTTCGGGCTTTACAAGTTTTGTAATTCACGCGGGTCTCCCGCCGGTGGCGATGTATCTATTACCGCAGCGACTGGATAAACGCGTTCACGTTGGCACCATCGTGGTGCTTTTTTTCCTTATAAACTATGCCAAAATTATACCTTACTGGTGGCTGGGCCTTTTAACTATACAGAACCTCTCAATTTCGCTTGTCCTATTACCTCTCGCACCTATCGGCATGTTTATCGGTATCAAGTTTAACCACTTTATACCGCAGAAATGGTTTATGCGCGCCAGCTACACCATCTTGTTATTGCTGGGTATTCGGCTTCTTTATGAGGGCTTGGTACCTATTATCTGATGACAGAGATCAGCGCTGCCGTTCCTTCAAAAGATTTTTGATCTCCCCCATTTCGCGTTTTAGCTCCTCAAATTCTGCGGCGCGGTCCAGGTGTTCGTTTTGTACGAATTCATTTACGTCTGAGACGGTTTCCTGTTTTTCAGTATCGTGAAGGGTCTGCATAGAATCGATAATAATTGCGATAAACAAATTAAGTACTGTGAAACTGGAAAGCACGATAAATGCCACAAACACAATCCATGCCCATGAGTAACCCTCCATCACAGGACGGACAATTCCCATTGACCAACTCTCCAACGTCATAACCTGAAATAGTGTGAACATGGAATCGCCGATGGTACCGAACCAATCGGGAAAAGCAGCTCCGAATAGTTTGGTCGTAATGACTGCAAATACGTAGAATACCAGAAGGAGTAGCGCGACGATTGCTCCAACTCCGGGAACTGCGAGCAGGAGAGCGCTGACGATTCGCCGCAGACGCGGCACCGCAGAGACTAGTCTCAACACGCGTAACACACGCAATGAACGAAGCACTGACAGGGAATCGTTTGACGGGGTCAGAGTAATTGCAACGACGATAAAGTCGAAAATGCCCCATGGGTCACGGAAAAATGCTGGGCCGTGCGCATAAATTCGCAAAACAATTTCGACACAGAATATCGCGATTACTATCTTGTCGAAGACCTGAAGCGCCGGCCCGATATATCCCATAATTGTGGGCGAGGTTTCGAAACCCAGTGTAACCGCATTGATAACGATCAGCGTCATAATCGTCTTCTGGAATGTAGGATGATCGACAAGCTTTCGGACACGTTGTCGGATTTTTGGTTGAGCGGCGGGATCGGTCGACGTCACGAATTTTCTCCCTCATTAGACGCTTTGTGATTATCGGATTTACGTACTGGATGACAATAGATATTGGACCTATGACAACATCCAGCAAAGGCAAAATCATACTTGACGGCGTTATTATCTGATATTAGAACAAAACAAGAACATTTGTTCTAATATCAACAAAGAGGAAACCCATGCCGGGGCTCTCCAGAAGCGCCAGGAACCATCCCTCTCCCTCTCAAAAATGGGAAAGCTGCCGGAGTCCGGCAGGACTGAAAAAATTAAAAGCCCATATTCGACGGCTTGAAGGCTTTGGCGATACCTTGGCAGAGGCGAATAAACAAGTACTGCCGTTCGGCATTGATGAGATCGACGACCACCTGCCCGGCGGGGGATTAATAAAAGGCGCTTTGCACGAAGTCTTTGCCGCTGATGCCGGCATCGCTACCGCTTTTTGCGCCCTCTTGGCAGGGCGGTTAGTCAAAGATTCAGAAAAAGCTTCAATCTTATGGTGTGAACGGCCGTGGACGTTGGATGCCGGCGCGCTCTACGGCCCGGCATTGCTACAATTTGGTATTGACCCAATGCGATTAATTCTGGTGCGCACTCGGCGGGACAGTGACGCGCTGTGGGCAATGGAGGAGGGTTTGCGTTGCAGCCAGATTGCAGCCGTTGTCGGGGAATTAGGCGACATTTCGCTCACCGCCAGCCGACGGCTACAACTCGCCGCAGAAGAAACAGGCGTTACAGCCATGTTGCTTCGGTCAAAGGAAAACACACCAGCGCCTAGCGCGGCGGCGACCCGCTGGCGATTGGATGCAGTCACACACGAAAAAGAATGCCGCCAAACTAACGATAATAAGGATCTTTCTTGGATGCCCCCGACTTCGTCGGGGCTAGGCGCAGCGCGATGGCGGGCAGAAATGTTCCGCTGCCGCGGCGGTGGCGCCTTTAACTGGACAATGGAGTGGAACGATGAAACGGGTGATCTCTCTGTGGCTACCAACATTCGCAACCGATCGCCTTTGCAGGCTACGGCAAGACTGGTTGGATAGTCCACTTGGAATAGTTGACGAAACCAGACAACAGTTGGTTCTGCACGCCGTCAATCATGCGGCCCAAAAAACTGGCATCCGCGCTGGCATGACGCTTGCAGACGCCCGTGCGATCCTACCTAGTTTAAAAACTAGCGAAGCCGATATACAGGCAGAGACAAAAGCACTCTCTCGTCTTGCGGACTGGTGCGGACGCTATACCCCTTGGACAGCTCCAGACGAAGAAGGATCGGGCGCGGCATTTGCGGGCGGCGGATCAGTCTGGCTAGACATAACCGGTTGTGCTCACCTGTTCGGTGGCGAAGAAGCACTAATGCGCGATGTCATCGACCGTCTCAACTGCCTGGGGTTCACTTCTTATGCCGCTACCGCCGACACCTCGGGGGCGGCCTGGGCGGCTGCTCGTTACACCCACTACAAGCGCCGCCGCTGGACTTCAGTTCGCAAAGGCCAGGCGCAAAATGTTCTCGCACCTCTTCCAGTCGCCGGCCTACGACTAAAAAGCAACACTGTCTCCGGCCTTCAAGCTGTAGGTCTGCGCCGCATCGGCGATCTTATACCAATCCCTCGCGCCGCCCTTGCCGATCGTTTTGGCAGCGAAGTCGCAGACCGGCTTGATCAAGCTTTTGGAGATCGCCCAGAACCGATCTCTCCCATTGCGCCAGCCAGCCCTTGGCATGCACGTGTGAATTTCGCAGAGCCTATAGGACGATCAGAAGACATCAGCAATGCTGTACACAAACTTTGTAACGAACTTGCTGACATGCTCGAAAATGAAGGTATCGGGGCTCGCCGCCTCACGCTGACTTTTTATCCCCCGGATGGTGTTGTCGAACGACTTCAAGCAGGGACAAGCCAAGCCAACCGCAACGCTGATCACCTCGCCCGCTTGTTTTCTGAGAAACTCGATAGGATCACTGCCACATTTGGGATCGACGCGATAACATTAACCGCTACCGCAAGCGAAAAACTTCCCCCATCACAGGCAACACTCGACCGACGCAGTGAAAAAAGAGAAACCAGTGTCGCCGAGCTTGCCGACCGGCTTAGCAACCGACTTGGAAACAAAAATGTCGTGCAACTGGCCCTGCATGAAAGTCACATCCCCGAACGTGCGATTTCATCGAACCCCGTCACCACATGCTCCCACCCGATACCAGCTACCCCGTGGCGAATTAGTTCTTCACCTGAAAATCAGCCGTTTCGCCGCCCCCGCCCCCTTCGTCTCCTCCCACACCCGGAAGAAGTAGAGGCCGTAGCGCCAGTGCCAGATGACCCTCCCGTAATGTTCCGATGGCGCAAACAGGTGTTCCGTATCGAACACGCTGACGGCCCTGAACGCATTGCACCAGAATGGTGGAACGACAGACTTGGGCTTTTGGAAACAGAACCAGAGAACGAAGAAAGTCGAACCACGCCCATCATACCGGTGCAGGAAAACATACGCGATTACTATCGCGTTGAGGACCGCCGAGGCCGGCGCTTCTGGGTCTATCGGGACGGCGTCTACAACCCAGGCACAAAACCCAGTTGGTACGTTCACGGTGTATTTGGATAAGTCTAAATGACTGAAACGCAATGCATTTATACGACTGGAAATATTTGCTCTTACATAACGAAAGCGCAGCTCAACGCAATCTTAATCAAGGAAAACGATTAGCTCTGAACTACAACGCTCAACACTAACTTCAATACACTGTCATCACGCTTTTAACTTGAGGGGCGTTTAATCACATTATGCTCCAATATGCCGAACTCGAAGTCACAACCAATTTCTCCTTTCTGCACAGCGCTTCGCATGCAGAGGAAATCATAAAAACAGCTGATGCGCTTGGCCTTTCGGCGATCGCAGTCACTGACTGCAACACACTTGCCGGTGTAGTACGCGCCTACCGTGCGGCAAAAGAAACCGGCATCCAACTGATCGTCGGATCCAAACTGGATATACAAGATGCGCCATCTCTACTCTGCTTTCCTACAGACCGGAACGCATATGCCCGGCTTTCACAACTAATCACCCTTGGCCGACGGCGCTCACCGAAAGGAAAATGCGAAATCTATCTGGAAGACGTCTTCGCCTATTCCAAGGATCAGCTCTTTATTTCACTACCGTCAGACGCCCCTGGCCAAGATTACACAGCACATCTAAATCATTTACGGGAAGTCTTAGGCCGCGATGTCTGGCTTGCTGCACGTTGCCGTTATAATGGAAACGACGCTGAACGGCTTTGGCGACTAGCACAGCTCTCGACAACCACCAATGTCCCTATGGTCGCAACTAATGATGTGCGTATGCACGTTCCAGAGCGAAAACCACTAATGGACGTAATCACCTGCATCCGCGAAAAATGCATCATCGACCATGCTGGCTTCCGTCTCGACGCCAATGCTGAATGCCACATAAAACCACCCGAAGAGATGGCCCGGCTATTTCGGCGCTATCCGAAGGCGATCATGCGGACCATAGAGATCGCAGATCGTTGCCGGTTTTCTCTCGACGAGCTACGCTACGAATATCCAGATCACGAGGCATCACCAGACATCACCCCTCAGGAGCAACTGACCCGATTATCATGGTTGGGTGCCGAAGGCAGATACCCAAATGGCGTACCTGACAAGGTAGAACGACAGATTGCTTATGAACTTAAACTGATCGGCGAGCTAAACTATGCACCCTATTTTCTAACCGTTCACGACATCGTCCGCTTCGCTAAATCGGAGGGTATTATATGCCAAGGTCGTGGCTCAGCAGCAAATTCGGCCGTCTGCTACTGCCTGGGTATCACTGCAATCGACCCGGCACGCATCGATCTTCTATTTGAACGTTTCGTATCTGCCGAGCGAAATGAGCCGCCAGATATCGACGTGGATTTTGAGCATGAACGTCGCGAGGAAGTCATTCAGTACATATATAAAAAATATGGACGTGAGCGTGCGGGCCTAGCGGCAACGGTCATTCACTATCGCACCCGGATGGCCGTGCGCGAGGTCGGCAAGGTAATGGGCTTGTCAGAAGACACCGTCGAGAAACTTGTTTCTACTAACTGGATTTGGCACAAAGGACGCGTCAAAAGCGAGCATGTTCGCGAAGCCGGCCTTGACCCTGAAGATAAACGACTTTCCCTCGTCATGCGCCTTGCCTTTGAACTGACAGGTTTCCCGCGCCATCTATCGCAACATGTTGGTGGTTTCGTAATTACGCGCGGCCCCTTATCCAATCTAGTGCCTATAGCCAACGCTGCGATGGATGGCCGAACAACGATCGAGTGGGACAAGGACGATCTCGATACACTTGGTATTTTAAAGATCGATGTGCTTGGTCTAGGAATGCTCAGTTGTATTCGCAGAGGCTTTGATCTTTTGAAACAGCATTACGGCAAGAAAATCGATCTTGCCACTGTGCCGGCAGAAGATCCCGTTGTATATGACATGCTGTGCCAAGCGGACTCTGTCGGCGTTTTTCAGGTCGAGAGCCGGGCTCAAATGACTATGTTGCCGCGCTTAAAACCACGGAATTTTTATGACTTGGTTATAGAAGTCGCAATCGTTCGCCCCGGACCGATCCAAGGGGATATGGTCCATCCTTATCTGCGCCGCCGAAACGGTGAAGAAAGAGTTGAGTACCCATCAGAAGAACTACGCAAGGTTCTTGGCAAGACATATGGCGTACCGTTATTTCAAGAACAGGCAATGAAAATTGCTATTATCGCAGGCGGCTTCACCCCGTCTGAAGCGGATCAGCTTCGCCGTGCTATGGCGACTTTCCGTCATACCGGTACGATCCATACATTCGAAGAAAAACTAATTAATGGAATGGTCGCCAATGGCTATGACCCAGATTTTGCGGAACGCTGCTTTAATCAGATCAAAGGATTCGGTAACTATGGTTTTCCGGAAAGCCACGCCGCCAGTTTCGCATTGCTTGTCTATGTCTCTTCCTGGCTGAAGAAGCACTATCCAGATGTATTTGCGGCGGCAATCCTGAACAGCCAGCCAATGGGTTTTTACGCACCGGCGCAACTGGTTAGAGATGCCAGCGCGCATGGCGTCGAAATCCGTCCCGCTGACGTTAATTTCAGCGAATGGGACAACACGTTGGAAAACAATGGCGATGGATATCGCGCCCTACGACTAGGCTTCCGGCAAATTAAAGGCCTTCAAAAAAACGAGGCGATGGCCCTTATCGCTGCGCGTGACAAGCCTTATAGCGATCCTTCCGACATCCAGCGCCGCACACAACTCACCGACGCCTTACTTGAACGCCTGGCTAGAGCAGATGCATACGCATCTATGGGACTAAGAAGGCGAGACGCACTCTGGGCGGTACAAGCCTTACCACCTGCACCACTCCCCCTATTCAAAGCAGGCGAACACCGCAAAGAACCTAATGTTTCATTACCTGCCATGGCAATTGGTGAAGAGATCACCTACGACTACGCTACGACGCGTTTGTCTTTAAAAACCCACCCACTCGCCTTACTGCGCAAAGAATTTGCTACCGCACGCATTATACCCAACGAGCGACTTATGCACATTAAAGACGGGATACGCGTAACGATTGCAGGAATCACGCTAGTCAGGCAACGGCCGGGTACCGCCAGCGGCGTTGTTTTCATTACGTTAGAAGATGAAACAGGCGTTGCCAATCTCGTCATCTGGCCAAAAATATTTGAGAAGTTTCGCCGTATAGTTATGGGTGCACGTTTGATCCGAGTAACAGGAAAACTGCAACGTGAAGGTATCGTCATCCATGTTATCGTCGACCATATGGAAGATATGACAGATCGCCTGCATGCAATTAGTGGACCGGATTTCAAAGACTCAACACACTTAAAAAGCGCCGACTTAGCTTATGAAAACAATCTAGCCCGCGCCGACGAAATTAAGAGCCCGCTTAGGGATTCAAAAAGACCGACCACTAGAAATATATATCCCTCCCGGGATTTTCATTAAAAATCAGACACCCAGACCTTCTGCATCAACTGCCACAAAGTTTTCCCTTGTCACCCCTTCCGCTTTCGCCTCAAATGCTAGCTCGACCTGCACGCCGTTAGGATCAAGAAAAAATATCTGCACCAACTTACCACTACCAGCTAAACACTTGCGGTAAGTCACGCCATTTTGCATTAGCGTCTTTTCAAAACCGTTCAGATCACACGCCGATAGACCGATATGATCTAGCCCGTTACCACGCCCACTATGTATTGTCCGTGGATCTCCTTTGGGGTCACTGAGCGATAAGTGAACAATAGGAACATTACCGCAATACAACCAATAACCATCGGACGGAAAATCCGGGCGATATCCAATTTTCAAACCGACTACATCAACAAAGAAGTCTTTAGTTTTTTCCATCTTTGCGGTTCGAATATTTATGTGGTTCAGTTCTTTCACGGCCATATCAACTCTCCATATGCCTCCTGCACGAACTTGCGCAACATGCCTGCCTGCTCTAATTTTTTTGAATTCTTACAATTGCTGGCCAAGGAGGCAAGACAATGGGCGAACGGGTTTGGGACGAATTTCTAACCGACCGGGACAAACAGGTTTTTGATGCTGCTGGCTACGCGCAACCAGCAGGCCTCGGCGAAAGGCCAGCGGTTATCGTAATCGATGTGAATTATCATTTCACAGGCGACAAAAACGAACCAATCTTGGAGTCGATCAAAAAGTGGCCTAATTCATGTGGAGAAGACGCCTGGATAGCATTGCCGCACATCAAACGACTATTAGATGCTGCTCGAACAAAGGGGCTTCCAGTCATTTACACAACTGCTGCGTATCGCGCTGATGGTTGGGACAGAGGTTCGTGGGATTGGAAAAATGCTCGGGTCGGAGACTGGGAGCCGGATGCGGAGATACGAAAGACGAACCTCGACGGAAACACAATCAATCACGAGATCGCTCCAATCCCAACAGACATCATTATTGAAAAGCTAAAACCAAGTGCTTTTCACGGCACGCCCTTGAGCTCGTTTCTGACAAACTTCAAAGCGGACTCAGTGATCGTTGTTGGAACTACGACATCAGGATGCGTCCGCGCAACCGTGCTTGATGCATTTAGCGAAAATTACCACGTCGCACTCCCGGAGGAAGGTTGTTTTGATCGGTCCCAGGCAAGCCATGCAATTAATCTTTGCGACATGAATGCTAAGTACGCTGATGTTGTAAGCACAGATAGCATCGTTGAATACATTGAAAAGCTTGAGGACGGGCTGTTCGACCTGCCAAAAGGCAAATAGGACACTTCAGACCACTGCAATAACGAGCGATAAAATCGCAATACCCCAAAGGGTATAGTTACGGAATTGGGTGTCTGACACCCTTATGAATAGGCGCATTCCTATCCAGCACGCCAGCGTAAAGGGTACGAAAAGAATACCCGCCATTAAAAGGATATCGAACGTAATCAAACCCGCAAACGCATATGATAAGATCGCACCGATTTGAACCATAAGCCCAAATGCAAGAAAGTTCGCGCGTTGGGATGCCGCGCCTCCAGGTCCCGACATAAGATAGAGGAATACAGGGGGCCCGCCCATTGAGACGGAACCGGTCACAAGCCCCCCGAGGCCTCCGACACCGAGACGCACAGCAATCCCTCGAGGCCCACGGTAACGCCAACCAGAGAGAAGGATTAGAGCGAGCATAATTGATGTTACGGCGACAAGTCGGCGCATCAATTCCTCCTCGATGGCGAAAAGTATCCACACACCCACTGGCGCCATAACAGATGCAGAGAGCCCAATCGGAAGCATACGTTTCCAGTCAGTGTTTGGTAGTGCGCTGGGCATTACTTGAATATTGCTTATCAGGTTTAGAAAAATGATGATTGGCACCGCCTCACGTGGTCCAATAAGAAACGCTAAAACCGGCGCGGTGATGAAATTGGCTCCCGCTCCACCATTAAATCCTCGAACTAACCCAGATGCCACAAACGCCAAGACAACTGCGGCGAATTCCCAGCCCGTAAGATTATGAAAAATCATAGCGCACTTTGCATATAGAAGACCGAACGTCCCATGACAGAAGAAAGACCGTTTATAAAGGACAGATTGAATAGACTGTTTTCAGTGAGAAATACCGTCATCCATTACGCAAAGAAAGTCGAAGAGCCGATCGCTAGGAGAAAAAAGAGCGCAATCCTTCGATAAATTGCTTCTGACGCCTTGCCGAACATCCTCTCACCGATCCATGTCCCCAAAACAATTGTCGGCAGCATGGGCAAGGCAACCCAAAAAACCTTCCACGTAATCAACCCGCCAACCCAATAAACAATAAGCGCAACAGCCTGTGTAAAGATAAAGTACAGAATAATCGCGGCCCGGTTGCGGGCGGAGCTCTCAGGCCCTGCAAGCAGAAAAAGGATAACTGCTGGACCACCCGCCGCCGCCACCCCCGAAATCAGGCCTCCCAACCAACCGGCGAAACCGCATATAAATGGCCGGATGCTGCCTCGATAACGCCATCCGGAGAGCATTATAATAGCGAAAAATATCACAACTCCGGAAATTGATCTCTTTACCAATTCTTGATCCACCACGACCAACAACCAGCCGCCAATTATGATACCAAACACCCCGCCAACGGATAGCGGTATTACAGTGGGCCAGCTCACGTCCCGAAAAGCTTTTGGAGCCAGCTGCACGCTTGTCGCCATCATTAAGAAAAGAATAGCCGGGATTGCTGCCCTGGGTCCCACAATAACCGCAAGAATTGGAGCGATAGTTAGGGCCGCCCCAAAACCCGAAAACCCTCGCATTAAGCCGGCGACAAAGGCCGTACCGGCTACAAGAAGCGTGTGGGACGTCGAAAGTTCATAGTTTACCTGAAGCCACTCCACGGTTAAGCGAGATCGATCTCGGTACCTCTGCCCTCCTCGACGGCGCGGCGATATGCCGTCATCGCCATCGCCATCTCGGAGCAACCTGTTCCATTGTTATTTTTATGGTAGGTAATCTGGTCAGTTGAAGTTCTTCCAGGATGTTTGCCAGTAGAGAAATCGCCCAGTTCGAAAACCTCGTCGATACCGATAAGCCCCCGCTCTATAGGGCCAAACAAATCCCCCTGCTCCTCTGAAACCATGGACTCTTTTAGGTTAGTCACAATTACATCAGCTTTAACAGCGGTTGCATCATCGATTTCTCGCCGTGCTTTTTTTAGAAACCCACCCTGAACTAATTGTTTATTACTGCCAATAATACCAGTCACATGCTGGCCGGG
This sequence comes from uncultured Alphaproteobacteria bacterium, assembly GCA_913046035.1. Lineage (GTDB taxonomy): Bacteria > Pseudomonadota > Alphaproteobacteria > MPNO01 > UBA830 > UBA830. The sequence continues at coordinate 12,088 of CAJWSW010000014.1, forward strand.
CACCAACCGAGTGCCATCGAATAGTTCGATGTTTGTGTTAGTAGCACAGATTACTACATCGACGCTGTCTAGCAGAGGTTCAGGTGTTTTGAGCGGTTCGATTTCAACGTCGAATTTTTTTGAATAAGTATTGGCAAAATTTATACGATTTTCATCACTTCGACTGAAGACCTTAACGTGTTTGATATTAGGCCGCTCGGTAATTAATGCCAGAAGCTGGTTGGCTGCCTGCCCCCCGGATCCAAAGAGGCCTGCGGTTGAAGCGTCTTTACGCACAAGATGACGGAACCCTACACCACTAGTAGCCGCTGTTCGAAAAGCCATCAGACTTGAAGGACCTATCGATTTTTCGTCAATTTCTCCAAACATGACGGCAAGCAACCGCCCGGTCGTAGAGTCGTGCAAAACGTGAACGGGTAACTCGCGATGATCGTAGTGCTGGTTGTCTCCATCCTGCACGACTAATTCCGCTCGGACCTGGGCTCCCATTACACCAAGTTGATGCACGCCACCGGGAAAATTTGAAACTCGAACCCCCGCAGGCGAATGAACTCGGCGCCGTGGGCCGTTTATAACTGGGTATTCGGTTGATTCCCTATAACCCTGCTCGACCGCATCTATCGCTTCTCGCATGGAGACCAAGCCTTGTAATTCTCTCGGCTTTAAAATTAACACACCCATATACCCCTCCTTATATTTGACAAATAATGGATGGTAATCCGTCAGTGGTCCAATTTACAAAGCTACAATTGACTTGGGGGAATTGAAAATTGAAGTAAAGGGCTCCGATGGTCGTACCATCCTATGATTCTGCCGAGTTAGGCTAGTCAGCGACGCTGCGTAGTGAGGACTCTTATTTTTTGGATTTGACGAGATACTCGTCAACAGGGAACGTCAATTTTTCTGAATCACCATCAGTGAGCTTATAGCTCCAATTAGCCGTACGTTGATTTATTTCTTTGGCTATTTGAGATGCCGTGTTTTTCTTCGCCTCATCCGTCACCCCTTCGTCTATTTTTGCCGAGAACCTACCCCAGAATTCTCCATCTACCTTTGCAGTCTGGATTGTTACTCTGACGCCACTCCAAGTGGAATAGTGAGCAGTCCATTGCTTGTCTGGCCACTTCTGTTGATCAGCTTTTTTTACGTCGTCAAACATCATTCGCCACATGACACCACCGAGAGGGTTTAACTCATCGGAATTCTTTAGCTTGCGGCCGACGGGTACACTATCAAGAACGAAATTTTTATCCGTCTCAGCCATTTTTGAGATTGAGAATGTGTGCCCATCGGGATGAGTGATCGTCGCTCTTTGCACCTTCTCTTGACCATAATCCACAATAGTCCGTGCCATCCAGTTGCTCGGCTCTTCTCCGAGATCCACCTTGCCACGGGCAAGCCACGTTTCTTTGTCTCCTGTTCGACGGATATAAGTGCCTGCACCGCCGGAGCCAAACAAGTTTGGGCTGAGTTTTCCAATGACCGCCGATGCAAGAATGCTGCCATCTTGTTTTTTCAGCACGACGAAGCGACCTTTAGACTCGGGGCTGTTTGGCATCGCTACTTCCAAGCGTTCGTAGCGTTCCGGGTCGCTGGTTTTCTGCTCAATCAATTTGAACTGGGAAAGCGATACTATCGCAGATTTCACCTTCTCAAATTCGACCCTATAACCATCTTTTTGGTCCATCCCCCATTCATCTCCATCGCGTGAAATAGAAAACGATCCTTTAGAATTTTTGAATTCTATTTTTGCGACGTCATTTACAGCCGCCAATAGTTTGGGGAATGCGGCCTCAGTTCCTGCCGTAAGAGAGATTTTATCGGATTGGGTAGACACCGCGAACACCGCTGCGACTACGGACGCCGCCGTTATGCCGGCAAATCCAAAAAATGTGCTAGGCTTCATTTATCGGTCCCTCTGCAAATTCAACCTGCCGCGCGGCCGCGTTTCCTATTTCTTAAAACTAACGCCACAACTATTGCCACCAAGGTAACTCCAATAGGCATGGCAGCGATATTTATAAATTTAAGTTGTGAATCCAGGTTATCGATATCGCGTCGAAGATCGAGCTGCACCCGGCGAAGCTCGCGACGAATTTCCATAACACGGGCACGGAACTTATCAATTTCCGCCTGCTGCTCAGGCGATAATACTGCTGCCCCTTTTGCGCGCTTGTTTGTTTGAAGTTCTTGTATTTTCTTCTCGACTTCTTCGAGCTCTCCGACCAGGCTGCGCTCCTTCGCCCTAAATTTATTTTCAGCCTCATTCTGGATTTTCTGAACCAGTTCAAACGGGCGAGCCGATAGGCCTCGGCTACGTAAGTTGATCAGGGAGCTCGTCCCCGAAAGATTATCCGCTGCGTTTACGATGAAGTCAGCGTTATTTGCGGTGGGCACAATTACCTTCTGCCCGAATAGGTCTTGCGTCTGCACCCAAAAAAGATCGGCCATAAAATCCGTATCGGCAACGACAATCACATTTAGCGGTTTTTCGGATTCGGAAAGGTGGGATTTTTTCTTTTCTGTTCCCTTTTTATCTTCTCGATCCTTTTCTTTTCCGCCTTTAGGCCTGCCGTTTGGAAAGGCGGTTTTTACATTGCCGCTTAAACGCGCTGCAAGAATATATCTCTGGTTCTTGGGTTTGAACTCCTTCAAGATCTCTGCTGGCTTAGGGTTACGACGCACCATCATGGCGTCAAAAGGGCCTGAGGCCTCCGTCGAGGTAATGAGTGGCTCAACCGTTATTGCAGCGCCTTTATTGACTTCAATAAATCCGGGTGTCCCGAAATTAACGAGGCGCAGTTGAGAGGTTGTCACGTCGGAAGAATTAATGTTTTCAGGACCATAAGAAGTCCACGCCACGTATCGCGTTATAATAGGGCGACCAAAGGGGTCTACCCCAGCCTGCACCCGTTGCCCTGCTTTTAAATCTCCCAATACCTTGTCTCGGTCAAATTTGATGCCCCACGACTTAAACAATCTTGGCATATGCGACCCTAAACCAGCCGGAAGGCGCAGTGCCTGATTGCTGCGTCCGCCCTCTTCAGCGTACGGATCAACGAAGACCATCAACTTTCCGCCGCGCAGCACATACTGATCGATCGCATATAGCGACGCGTCGCTCAGACCGAAGGGGTGAACGATCATCAATAGGTCAATATCGTCAGTGATCTTTGGGGTTAGCCCTTGCGCTCGAACCTCGAAGAATTGTCGAAGCTGATCAATCAAAGCCCAAGGCTTGTATTGCTTTAGCGGATCAGAATCGATGGGAAGGCCGGAAACAAGCGCGATGACTTTTTTCTTTGGGTTCGCGAGATTGTTTATCATCCGCGTCAAATCGTACTCAAGAAACTGTTCACGCTGCGGCGTAAGAAAGGGTATCACGTCCTTATCATCAGTCGTATTCGTAGCTGCAACGCCAAAGTATCCAAGGTCTCCGGCTTCCGAAATCGGAACACCACTTAGCCCAAATCCCACGGCCCGATCTTCGTCCGGAGAAAATGGTTCCGGGTCTACAAGCTCAAGTTTAAGAACCCCTTTAGATAGAGAGACGTAGCGTTCCAACAGTTCTTGGACACGTTCGCCATAGGCAGTGAGACCAGGTGTGGTCTCAGTCAGCTGGCGTGTTGAAAAAAACCTAATGGTAATGGGCTCTTTTACCGCCTCAAGCGTCTCTTTTGTACCGTCGGATAGAGTGTACAGCGCCTTTTCGGTCAGATCGAACTGGACGCCCTTAATCACGGACTCGGATAAGACATTGATTGACAGGAATAATATTACCGCTAGTCCAAGGGAAGTAATGCCGAGCACGCGGCTGTCTTTGATCGGTGAAGTTTTGGGATTATCCGTCATGACAATATTTCAAGACCCCTTCTTCAAATCTACAACGATGGCATTAGCAAATAAAAAGACACATATGACTGATAACAGATAAATAAAATCCCTCAGATCGAAGACACCTTTGGTAATGGCATCGAAGTGGGTCAAGAAACTTAATGATGCGACGAGATCGACAACAAATGGACTAGCCCAGCCCCTAAATGCGGATTGAACAGGCTCGAGGCCGCTCATCATGAATAAAAAACACGCGGCAGCTGCGATAACAAATGCGATCACCTGATTTCGGGTAAGCGCCGAGACAAAACTCCCAATTGATAGAAAAGCGCCAGCCATCAGAAAGCTTCCAACATAACCGGCAAAAATTACGCCGTTATCCGGCGAACCAAGGTAATTTACTGTAATCCAAATCGGAAACGTCAGAACCAACGCGATAGCTGTAAAGATCCAGGCTGCGAAGAACTTACCCAAAACAGCCTGAATTGTGGACACAGGAAGTGTCATCAATAGCTCTATAGTGCCAGACTTCCGTTCTTCCGCCCACAATCGCATGCCTACAGCGGGGATCAGAAAGAGGTAAAGCCAAGGATGGAAGGAAAAGAATGACGCCAAATCTGCCTGCCCACGCTGGAAAAAACCCCCAAAATAGAATGTTGTAGCACCCGCTAACGCCAAAAATATAACGATAAAAACGTAAGCTAAAGGTGTCGAAAAATAAGCATTCAGTTCACGCCTCGAGATTGCAAGAGTAGTGTTCATTGCGCATCCCCCTCGCTGGTTATCTGACGGAAAACATCATCTAATCGACCACGTTCAACATAGATCTGTTCTGCTGGAATATTGTTCTCCACAAGCTGCAGATTGACAGCCTCAACAATTTCGGAACCATCCATCGGCACTACCAAAACCTGCGTCACGTCGTCTACAACGGGGCCTAGTTCAACTCCGGATACATGTTCTATTCGCTCAACAGCGCTCTTCAGCTGATCAACACGATCAGTCTTCAAATGGACAGAAACAGAATTGTAGTATCTTGAGCGACGTTCGAGATCAGCCGGCGTTCCATCAGCGACCTTCGCACCCCTCGCGATGACTACTGCCCGATTGCATACCGCATCGACTTCCTCCAATAGATGCGTAGAAATCACGATCGCTTTATCCTTCGACATTTCGCCGATAAGTTCGCGCACTTGAAATTTCTGATTTGGGTCAAGCCCATCGGTGGGCTCGTCGAGGATCAAAACGTCTGGATCATGTAAAATTGCCTGTGCGAGACCGACGCGTCGTTTAAATCCTTTAGACAACGTGCCGATTTGTTGATTGTAGACCTCATCAAGCTGCAGCTTGGCTACGGCGTTATCGATTGCCGAGCGCCGATCCGAGCCGGCAAGCCCCCGGACATTTGCCACGAAACCAAGCAATCCTGCCGGCGTCATATCCTCATATAGCGGCGCTCCTTCGGGGAGATATCCAATGTGGCGTTTTACGGCAATAGGGTCACGAGTAACATCATCTCCGCAAACAACAGCAGTGCCCGAGGTTGGGGAGAGGAATCCGGTAACCATTTTCATTGTTGTAGACTTGCCCGCCCCGTTAGGGCCCAGAAAACCCAACACTTCGCCGCTTTCAACAGAGAAGCTTACATTATTTACTGCGATGAACTGACCAAACTGCCTAGTCAGGCCTTTAATTTCGAGCATCGTGCTCATAGTCGTTCAAACCTCCCGGATATACAGACGCTGTGGTTTTTAAGCATCGCCGAAAAAACATCTCTTTCTTAACGGTAAAAACCCAAACCGCGAGCGGTTAAAGCGTCACACGTATTTATTAAACCTCGGTTGTCGCCATTAAAATCCGATGGTCGTTTGACCAATAAACCATAGACACGGTTGTACCGCGCGGCCCTGAAAAGGACCGAGCGATACATTGTCATTACTTTACGCCGCTCTGGACGTCTCACCCTCTATCACAGTTTTACTTGACTGAATGCGGATCTTCCGTGGTTTCATAGCCTCTGGGATTTCGCGGATTAGATCGACCCGCAAAAGCCCGTCGGCCAGGTCGGCAGCCTTCACTTCGACATGATCGGCGAGCTGGAAACGGCGCTCAAAAGCGCGTCTCGCAATACCACGGTGAAGAAAATGATTATCTTGTTCCTCAGTGGTCCCCTTTCCAACGATAAGCAGCTGGCCATCACGGACTTCAACATCGAGATCGGCGGAACTAAATCCCGCCACGGCAACGGTAATTTGGTACACGTCTTCGCCGATTTTTTCTATGTTGTAGGGTGGATAACTGTCTGCGCCGCCGTTTTTTTGGGCAGCATCTAAAACAGTCATGAGGCGGTCAAAGCCTACTGCGGAGCGGTAAAGCGGGGAAAAATCGAAAGTTCTCATTGCACATATCCTCCTTTGAGCAACATGTTAAAGGTCGCCAATCGGGCCGACCTGTGAATAAATGTCAAATCCCGGTTGGGCATTCGACACAACTTATGTAAGTGGAAGACTTCTATTTTCAAGGGGTGGTAACCCCTTGTTTTAAATAAGTTTAGACACGTAGTCTGCTATCGCAAGGGAGGACGTCACTCCTGGCGATTCAATTCCAAACAAATTTATAAGGCCGCTAACCCCGTGGTCCAAAGGGCCCTGAATAACGAAGTCTTCCGCCGGTTCGCCAGGCGCCTGAACTTTTGGTCTGATGCCAGAGTATCCCGGCAGGAGGGCGCCGTCATTCAAACCGGGATAATATTTCCGAACAGCGTTATAGAAATTCGTCGCCCTAGTTGGATCAACTGCATAGTCGATCTTTTCGACCCACTCGACATCTGGGCCGAAACGAACTTGTCCTCCTAGGTCTACGGTGGCGTGAACACCGAGCCCTGCATTTTCGGGTACCGGATATATTGGTCTGCTGAAAGGGGAACGCCCAGCCAATGTGTAGTAATTACCTTTACAGTAGTATGTAGGCGGTACACTTTCCGCAGGCACGCCTATTAAATGTGAGGCGACTGTTTGTGCCCAGAGCCCGGCGCAGTTGATCACGAGATCGGCGACAATCGACGTTGGCGTACCCGTGCCGCAATCAAGCCGAATGCCATAATCAAGAACCTCGCCGCCGATTACAGGTGTAATAAAAGCAAATAAGGCGCCCGCCTCTTCTGCATCACCTTGCAACGCAAGCATGTAAGCGTGGCTGTCCAGAATACCTGTGGACGGCGAGTAAAGCGCGCCTTCACAATGTACCGCCGGTTCCATTTCGCGGACCTGCTCCGGCGTCATCCAAATTAGATCTGTAACCCCGTTTCCCGCCGCATTTTTCTTAAGCTTCTCAAGCTCGGTAAGCTGCCCCTTATCGGTAGCTACTATGAATTTTCCGCATCGCTTATAGGACACGCCATGTTTATCGCAAAAATTATAAAGTTTCTGCTTACCGGTTACGCAGAAATCTGCTTTTAAACTTCCGTTAGGATAGTAAATGCCCGCATGGATAACCTCGCTATGTCGGGAGCTTGTCTCTGTGCCAATAGTATTGGCCTTTTCTAAAACGAGCACATCTCTTCCAGCCCGTGCTAAAGCGCGAGCAACAGCGAGCCCCACGACACCTGCACCGATTACCACACAATCAACTTTCTCCATCATTCTATGTTTTTCCCCTAGCAGAACCACCAAAACTCCGTCCGCTAACCGGGAGTTTCGCAACAGAGATGTCAAAACGATCTTTATTCACTTTTTAAGTCCGCCCTCAATAGAGTTGTTCAGCAATCCACCAATGATAATCATGCTGGAAATAGCCGGCAGAAACTGCGTGATCGTGTTTGATAATACCAGACTTGTCGCTTCATCAGGCGCCCCGAGCGAACCTTCGCCAACATCAAGGGCTGCAAAAATCATTTGAGCCGCGCTATCTGCATTCAAAGATATCACTCGGGAATATTCTGAGAGGAGGCCATTTTCGTGTAACGGTTGCAACCAATCACAAATTTCTGCCAAAAAATCTGGCCATGGAATGAAATGGCGAAACAGAGATGGAACGAGTTTTGATCCCTCGCCAGTTGTATATCGCGTGAGGCATGAGATATGGCGATATGTCTCACGGTCTAGATCTTGCAACCCGCTTATTGGCAGCAAGTCTATGGGGGTCGCGACCTCTGTGATCCGCGTCCTCACATCGGATGGCTGCAATTGAGCTGAAAGCGCTAAAGAGACTACGCGAAGGCTAAGCGCATTCATGGGATTTGCTCGGTTGTAAGCCGCTAGTGTTAACTTTATTGCATTCATCTCGCGCAAGTTCAGACCGCATCTTTTCATCGAAATTTTGGATTGCACTGCAACGTTACTTAACAGTCGCTCAACATGTTGAATAAGTGTGCAGGACTGATCACGATAAACGCCCTGTTGAAAGCCTGCGCCGACCACTGCCCATGCCCACTCCAATGCTCCAGGAAACGTAGCAAGGTGCCGATAGACAAGGTTTACAAGGCGAACGCCTAGCGCAGACTCTATAGACTGATATATCTCTAACGTTACGCCGGTAGCTTCATTTATAGGAATTTCTGGTAGGGCGTTAAACCCGAGGTTAGACACGCTAGTTACTCTTCAAACGATAATTAAAGCTATATAAATTTCCCAAGCCGGTAAACTTAGGTATGCCATACATCCCAAGCATGCACTACAGCAGAAACGGCGTCGCAACGTCCCGCGACTATGCCAAAATTGAGAATTTTTTGGAATTAAACCCAATGCATTTGAGCACGGGGAGCTTGTCGGCAAACGCATAAACTGATTACTGTTTGGGCAAAAGGGGGAAACAGCATGGCCAGTGCAAAAGGATTAAAGGGAGTAGGATATTTCGATTGCGCCGGAGGCGGACAAATCCGGGTCGACGGAACGACTGCTTATATAGGCCACATGGCGAACCCATTTGGCACAAGCATCGTGGATATCGCTGACCCAAAGAACCCGAAGTTGCTTTCGCACACAGGTATGCCTGAAGGCACTCATTCCCACAAAGTCCACGCCCAAGGCGATATTATGGTTCGAAACCATGAATTGATTGGGCCCGGTAAGCCCGACGAATTCTCCACCGGGGTAGGTATCTATAATGTTTCTGACAAAAGTAATCCTCGGCTGATTTCGACATGGGACACGATCGGGCGTGGCGTACACCGCTTCGATTTTGATGGGCGTTATATGTACTTTTCTTCCACAATGGAGGGTTACCGCGGCCCCATTATGGTTGTTCTCGACCTTCAAGACCCGCAAAAACCGGTCGAAGTCTGCAAATGGTGGATCCCTGGTCAGTGGGAAGCAGGTGGCGAAGAGTATCCATGGGGCGACGGGCCGGAACCGCGTTGTCATCACCCACTCCGAATGGGAGATCGATTATATATGAGCTACTGGCATCACGGCGCCTTCATCCTAGATATCGCAGATTTGCACAATCCAAAAATGGTCTCCAGCTTCAATACCGGTCCCACCTTCCCTCATCCCACCCACACAGTACTGCCTATACCATTCGAAATAGCAGGGCACCGTCACATGATTGTAGCCGATGAGGACGTCGCCAAGCTCAGGCCTCATGCGCCGGCTTTTACTTGGATTTTTGATATTACAGACGAAACTAATCCAATTCCGATTGCATCGTGGCAAGTCGAAGGTCTGGATCTAGTTGGGGAACCGCAGAGCGCCTTTACAGGGTGCCATCAACCCAGCGAAATAGTTACCGGTCCAATTATCCCGTTCGCCTGGTTTTCGAAAGGTATAAGAATGCTAGACATCTCGAACCCACATATTCCGAAGGAAGTCGCGCACTTTGAACCTGACCCCCAGCCGGGCTGCGACCGGGTCTGCGCTAACGACATCACTGTAGACGATCGGGGACTAATCTACTTCATCGATCGACTTCGGGGTCTACACATTGTTGAACAGATCTAAGGTGCGGGGCAGTTAACAGCATCATCAACTGATGTAATTCAACGTTGATGAGTAATATTACATGCTTCACCCGTGGCGGCTGTGTAGGGGGGGTTTCTGGACGGCCCGACGTCTATCTTATGCCACCGCAACATTAGCTCCGTATCGGTGAATGGAGTATACCCATTCTGCGCGCACCGCCAATTACCAGAACCGCATATACAGTTTGTAAAATCAAAAATGGCAGAAACACCAGAACCTGCTGTTGGGGCTCGCATCTGATAAGAAATAAAGTGCCGACACCTTGGGAGATTGTCATGAAAAAATGCAAAATGCTTACTCGGACATGGCTCCAGCCGATTTGATTTAGTAACTGGTAAAGATGCCCCCGATGCGCCTGCGTGATATTTTCACCGTTAAAGAGACGACGACATAACGTGAACATTGTATCGAATATAAAATTAAAAAATAAGAGGGGGACCACAAGAAGAGATGTACGGGATGTGTCGATCTCGGCCGCAATTATCGCAATCGCGGCAAATGAGAAACCGAGAAACTGGCTTCCCACATCACCCATAAAAAGCCTCGGTCGGGGAAAGTTGTAAACTAGGAACCCCGCTGAGCTAGCGACCAAGATGTAACAGAGGATATAAACAAAAAATGATCCCTCAAGATATGTCACCGCGCACAAAAACGCTGCGACAGCGACCGCAACACCCCCAGCAAGGCCGTTTAGACCATCCATAAAGTTAAATATATTGGTCATAGCGACGAGCCAGATAACCGTCAGCGGATAACCCACCCAGCCAAGCTGAATTTGACCCACGAATGGAAGCGGAACTTGGCTGAAAACAATCCCCGATGCCAATAGGACCATCGCCGCCGCAATTTGGCCTAACAGCTTAATCTGAAATGTCTTAAGCTTCTTCAAATCGTCAAACAATCCGATCACGCTAATTACGCAGGCAGCTACTGCGAAGCCGATCAGGTTTTGTTTTGAAAGCCTCACTTCATCACCTACGAACCAAACAACTGTAAACCCGCAAGCGCATGTCGCAAATATCGCCATACCCCCGGTTGAGGGTGTAGGCCGATCATGGCTTGAACGTTGGTTAGGTTCGTCAAGAATTTTCAGTTTCAGAACCACAAACGTGGCGACAACAGAAAATGCGAATAACATAATCGCAAAAAGAATGTGAGTGCCTAGAACCGTCGTTGTCATGTCGAGTCATCATAGTCGATGAACAACCCGAATCGCGAAAAACGACGTCTGAAAACCCGAAAGTTTACCGATATAGTGCTTCGCATGAGCACCAATTGGGAAACCTCATCAAAAAGCCGATTTATCAAGCTTTATGGACTTGCGCGTCTCCTCAACACCGATATCATTGAAGTTTAAGAGGCGCCCTGTTAGGAGCATAACGATGATAGAATTAGTGGATCTCAGATACGTGCATTTAGGTTCATCGAATGCGAAAGATGCATCGAAATGGGCGCAGGATATTTATGGCCTCGAGGAAGTATCTAGAGAAAACGGACGTATCTATCTTAGAGGCGACGACCGCGATCATAATATCTGTTACTTCGATGGTGACCCAAAAGACAACACGGTGGGCATTGAAGTCGCTGACTATAATGCGTTGGATCAAGCAGCAAATCTCCTCGAGGCAAACGGCGTCGAGTTCAAATGGGGTGACGTCGAGGGGGCTACAACGCGGCGGTGCATGAAATATCTTACATTTTACGATCCGACTGGTAACAAATTTGATTTACTTGTGAGACCTTTTACCTCGGGTCGTCGTTACTTCCCGAGCCGCGATGCTGGAGTGCATTGGTTTAACCATATAGGCTTAAAAACCAAAGACGCACCGAGGGATGAAAAATTCTGGTGCACACTATTTAACCTAAAGTCTAACGACTGGATCGGCGACGCAGCCCTAATGTCGTTCGACAAAGTGCACCACCGTATCGCCCTATTCCCGACCAATGAGACCGGGGTACAACACATAAATTTTCAGGTTCGGGAGACCGACGACTTAATGCGTTCCTCCTATTTTCTGAAGGAAAGGCAGATCAGGATTGTGTTTGGCCCGGGTCGCCATGCTACGTCAGGTGCGAGATTTCTCTATTTCGAAGGACCCGACGGAATGGTCTACGAATATTCATGCGGAGTAAAAATTATCGAACCCGAGGACCAGTGGCGCCCAAGACAGTTTCCCTTTACGCCCGAGTCCTTCTGCGTTTGGGGATCAAAACCTGACATTCCTGAGTTCCGAGACTAAGCGGCATGGAAAACACAGAATTCGGGTACCTAGGCGAAGACATCAGTGCTACCGAAGTCCGGGTCCGAATGGCCGCGAGGGCGCTAGGCTGCAACAATTTGGGGCACGCTTATGGACATGTGAGCGCTCGTTTGGATAGTGATACCTTTCTCGTTTGCGCACCGAAGCCTATGGGATTGATTACAGCAGAGGACGAGGGGACCGTCGTGCCTATAGAGGGCCCGCTTCCCGATGGCGTTCTCGGTGAGGTTCGATGCCATCAACAGATTTACAAACGAAGGAATGACGTCAATGGCATTGCGCGCACCTTCCTAAGAAACGTCATGACGCTTTCGACGTTTCAAAGAACCCCACGGCCACGCATTGGGTTTGCGAGTTATTTTGCGCCGGCGCCCCCGCTTTGGGACGACCCTTTGCTTTTGAGAGATGATGAGTCGACAAAAAAACTGGCTCATACCCTCGGCGACGCTCGAGCAATCGTTATGCGCGGCAACGGCTGTATACTGACTGGTGCTACCGTCGAGGAGGCTATCGTAATGGCATTTTATCTAGAGGAAGCCGCAACAACCGAACTCGCCGTAATGGCCTCAGGCCAAGAAGATCGTTCGCTGGTGTATTCCGACGAACAGGCCAAGTCACGCGCGGTATCATCGGGACAGATTTTCGAACGGATGTGGGATTTCCTTACACATGGAGATCCGGAAGGAAACAAGCGTTAATCAAACCATATAACGGGTAAGGATATCAAGTTTCCTGTGGGCGCTCATCTAAAGCCTCATTGACGAGGAAAATGAACACATTCGTCGAAGAATAAATTTTTTCAATGCTCATTGAGCCAGGGCCTGTGCTTTCTATTGGTCAAGCTAGTGTGTTGGTAAGTACACCAACGCCCTCTAGTTCAATCTCAATTGTATCGCCCGCGTGCATAAAAATGTGCGGGTCCCGGCCAATACCCACACCTGAGGGAGAGCCTGTCGTGACAATGTCGCCAGGATGAAAGCGGTACCACTGCGAATAGTAAGCAATGATCTCTGGCAGTTTGAAGATCAGATCATCTGTTTTGGTATCTTGCATCACCTCATCGTTGAGCCGGGTCTGCAGATGCAAATTATGAGGGTCTGCGACTTCATCCTTAGTCGTTAAAAACGGGCCGCAGGGGGTAAACCCAGGTAGATTTTTACCGAGAATATTTCGCTCCCAACCGTGTATGGGACCAAATGGCGGTTCTCCATTTTTAATATCAGGGATCCAATCTCTCGCCGAAACGTCATTCGCAATCGTGTAGCCCGCGACGTATTCCATTGCCTCTTCTTCCGACACTGCATGACACTCTCTACCAATGACGAAGCAAAGTTCACCCTCGTAATCGATTTGGTTCGGGCATTGTGGCGGTATAGGAATGGCTTTACCGGAACCTAGAAGGGAATCTCGGGTCTTAATAAAGCCAGCAGGATTCTCTGGTGCCGGCGTATTGCTCATTTCTGAGAGATGCCGCCCGTAATTCATCCCAACCGAGAATATCAGCCACGGGTTGGGGATCGGTGCCAAATATTCTATTTCACTGAGATCAAATAACGAACTGGCACATTCTTCAAGATTGCTCTCCACAGCGCCAATTATCCGCCGTACAGCATCAAGTCCCGCCGAGTCTCGTTCTAGTATTTCTCGCACCGATGACGGACGCCACTTTCCTTCCAAAACACTCTCCGGTGCTGTGGAAAGGTTAAGTACCTGACCATCACCTACTACGACACCCGGCTGTCCATTTTCCGCGTCAATTGTGAGCAGTTTCATGCCCTTTTCTCCTGCCGATACTAGATTTCAATTGAAACAAGTAGCGAAAATTCACCCAGCAACAACCAAAGGATTTATGCGCAAATTAGACCGCATGCGCCTACTTAGTCGAGATCGAAGGGGACTTGATTAGGGCCCGAAAACTTTACCTTCCCGCCATCATCGTAGTACCGGTACTGCTCGAAAGTACCGGATTTCTGGCTTCGAACGATCACAGCCACCGTTTTTTCGTCACCAGCGTATTCTGAATGTATTTCCCAGGGCGGAACAATATCGACATCGCCAGGGCCACAATGCTCGGCAAAATCCTCCTCATAGAATGCTTCGCCGTCACTCTTCTTTGCCTCGACGTAACGCACGATCCGTTCAGCGCCTCTAAGCAATCCGTAAACAGTCCATGCCTTCCCGTGATCATGGATCATTGCTCGGCCACCAGGATTTTTTATTAAACCGTTAATGACGAAGTGATGGTCGGGATCTTCATAGAACAGCAAGTTGTCAACCTTCTTGCCATCAAAGCCGCCGACCGGCCAGTTTTCCGCATGTGCCTGTAACGCCGGATCTTTCAGCAACTCCTTCAAAAGTTCACGGCATTTATCCCAACGCTCGGTGTCATCTCGGCTCGTACCGAGACAAACTGCGCGCATCTTGTCGACAAACGTCTCAACAGCAGGGATCATTTTCTTACGTGTCATCTTAACCTCTTCTAGATCGGGCAATCAGGCGGGTGTTTCCGTCCCTTTGCGGCTGCGAGATAAAAATTCTCGCCGCAACGCAATAAGCTCTTCAAGCCGTTTAGGCTCAAAATCAGCAACCGCGAGCCTTTCATGTTCCCAGTGTCCGTATTCATCTTTGCCGCGAACTAGTGCAGCCTTTGGCATAGAATTAGGCTGGTTGTATTTCACCCGCCGCACATTGGTAGGGATATAGTGGATGGACAAACCGATGCGTCGGTCATTGGATTTGTTTGGACTCGAGCCATGAACAACCGCCTCGTGATGCATAGAAAATTCACCCGGTCTCAGGACCATTGGTATGGCCGCATCTTCATCCACGTCGACAATAGTTTGACCCCGTGCAAGCAGGTTATCTTTATGCTCAATATTATCAAACGCCAAAACCTTCCGGTTTCTATGGCTACCTGGAACCACACGAACACAGCCAGATTCAGAATTGCTGTGGGTGATTGAAAGCCAAACAGTAAGTGTTTCTGGCGGCTCAAGGCCATAATAGTAGGTGTCCTGGTGCCAGGACACAAAGCGCGGATCATTCGCATTCTTCTGAAAAAAGCTAGACCCCCAGCATAACAGGTTAGGGCCCAATATATCTTCCACTGCATCTAAGATAATTGGGTTTGTAATTACATCAGACAGCCAGCTGAATGGCAGGTGGGCCTTAAACGCCAACGTCTGCTGTGCCTCACAAGCTTGTGCTTTCTCGAAAGCCTCAATCCGATTCCGTAGTGCACCTGCGCTTGATTCACTAAGAGCACGTAAAGGACAGACGAAACCCTCACGGTCATATTGCTCTATCTGTTCAGGCGTAAGTACCTTAGCCATTAAAAAATCTCAGCGCCGTTAGCCCATAATGTCAACAGTACAAACTCAGTGGTCTTAACTCTTAGCTTGCTCGCGTTGTGCGTCAAACACAAACCGTGGATAAATACTGATATAATGCTGTGATCACCCACTTGTTTGCTGGAAAAACTTTTTTTAAACGAACTAATAGAACCGCTATTTTTATAGTAGCGGACAATGCTCTTTAGCTAGCCCTGTATCTTTCATTACAATAAGGGGAATTTAGAACGATGACTACGCTTATCACCGGTGCCGGACTTATTGGTACGGCCTATGCAAAAGAAGCGGCAAAACGCGGCGAGAGGACCATTTTCATCGATCCTTATCCCCGTGATGACTACCTTTCCATGCGGCTGGGAGACGTAAAATACGAGTTGATACGTGACGATGTCCGTAGTCTTCCTGCGCTCATCCACGCAATCAACAAACACAGACCTGAGACACTTCTTCATACGGCGGGACTTATAGGTAAACGCGTGGCCGATCCGATGCATACCGGATACGATTTAAACGTCGGCGGCATGCTGTCCGTGGTGGAAGCAGTGCGGTTGACAGGAATTAAACGTCTGGTCCTGCTTTCGACCTTCGGGGTCTACGACTGGCGGCTAGGCGACCATGAGACCAAAATCTCAGAAACCTTCCCTCGAGGTAGCGGTGCTGCTTATTCCAATTCAAAAGCAGCGCAGGAGCTGATCGTCGAAGCATATCGCATTCAATACGGATTTGAAGCTGTAATTCTACGTCCTGGCAATGTATTCGGAATGGGCCATTTCTGGGGTGGCTCCGGCGGCGGCGAGAAAGTACATTCGCTTATCAAAGCGGGCGTCCTTGGCACAAAAGCCGTAATCCCCGAAGAACAAACTATGGCGTTTGAATACGTCTACGCCGACGACATGGGCCGCGCCGTAGATATGGCGATCACTAAACAAGGGCTGCCAGCCGATGCGGCATATAACCTTTCATGGGGCCGGGCCATTACCTTCGATGAATTAGTCCAAGCCGTTAGAACATCGTTGCCTGAACTAACCCTGGAAATAAAACCTGGTACACCGCCGATTTCGCGTATGACAGCACTCGATACACGACGCGCTAAGGAGGAGCTAAGTTGGGAGCCGACCTATACGCTCGAGGAATCCTTAGCCGCTTATGCGAGCGAATTCCGCAGGTTTATTAGTTAATAGGCTTTTAACTTCTACTATTTTTTCATTGCAGCGGCCGTATTGACCATAGAGTGAATGCTACGGGCATAATCAATGGCACCTTGCTCGTCCATGCGCGGAGCACTGTGGAGGTATTCTTTTAAACCTAGGATTGCCGGCCGCGGCCGACTGGTTAGCAGACCACAAAACCGATCCACCTCAGCGTCCAATTCCTTGGCATCAACAACGTTGCTAACTAAACCGTAATTCAGCGCGCGATCGGCATCTATAAAGTCTGTAGAGTAAGCCATCCAGAGAATAGCATTCCGGTTCATCCGGTCATAAAGTGCCGACATTACCATGGTGGGCATTACATTATGCCCAACCTCTGGAATGTTGAAGGTGGCAGTGCTGCTGGCGAACGAAATGTCACTGACGGCAGTCACTGCGGTGCCAAAGCCCATGCACCGCCCCTCAATAACGGTCATTACCGGTACCTGAGCATCTTTAATAGATCGATAACAACCAAATATTGCGTCATATTCTGGGCGGCGACTATAAGCCTCAGGCGAGGGTGGTCCAGCGCTGTCATCGCGGATACGTCCGGTGCAGAAATCCGGACCTGTGCTTCTCAGCAAAACCATGTCTGAATTCTCATGCGCAGACAAAATAGCCTCTGAGAACTGCCTCGCCATACTGTCCGAGACACCATTATCAGGCGTTCGGTTAAATGTGGCTCTGAGGATGCGTCCGTCTTGTTCCAGCAGAATATCATCGCTCATCGTTTTCTCCCTCAAAGAATATTAGTTTCATTATTTGGATTTTTCGTAAAGCGCAGTCTCAATGTCGCGGGCCCGGATCGGAAGCTCGTTGATTTCAATATCGAGAGGGCGGAGCGCATCATTTACCGCTGATGCCACTGCGGCTGGAGCTCCAAGATATCCTCCTTCACCCGATCCCTTTTGTCCGAGCGAGGTCAATGGCGAAGGGGTGCAGTGTTCTACATCAGTCACCGTTGGAATTTCATGAGAAGATGGTAAAAGATAGTCGACGAAGGTTCCCGCCAAAAGCTGGCCGTCTGGATCATATTCAAATTTCTCGTATAACGCCGCGCCAATACCGTGCGCAACGCCGCCAATGATCATGCCTCGCACGATATCGGGATTTATCGCGGTACCGCAATCATGTGCGATGTAGTAATCATGTAGTTTTACCTTACCGGTATCACGATCAATTTCGACAAGCGGAACGTGTGCCTGAAAGGAGAAACACGGGTATAGCGGGACCTCATTTTTTTCATTTGGCAACTGCCCCGCGCCGGGCACTTGTTGCACCGAATAAGCCTGCAGACCAAGTTCTTGACCCGGCGGCATTCGATGGAATTGCTTGTGTGCGATGTGGCAGACCTCTTCCCAAGACAACTTTTTTTCTGGCTCGCCGCGCATGCTAAACTCGCCGTCGGCGTATTCGATTTGCTCCTTCTCTACCCCGATATCGTAAGCTGCGATAGTTATCATCTTATCTTTGATTTCCCGCGCCGCGTTGGAGGTCGCAGTTCCCAACACTATAGTCATTCTGCTCGCTACCGGGCTCCGCGTTGGAAGCGCCTCAAGTGAGTCACCATGTACAACACGTATCGTATCTGGGTCGCGCTCAAGCTCCTCGCCAGCGATAGTAGAAACCATTGTTTCGTGCCCTTGTCCCGAAGTGGTAGTGCACATGACTGCGGTGATCGCGCCACTGGGTTCAACCTTTATCAGAACAGATTCTACAAACGTCGTGATTTCTAGCTTGGGATTGAATAGATATTCGAAGATATTATTGCCACCGCCAGGTTCGAGACAGGTTGCAATGCCGACACCTGCTAGCTTTCCTTCCGCACGCAATGCATCACGCCGGCTAATTAGTTCCTGCCAGTCGGATGTCTTAATGGCACTATCGAGTACAGCATGAAAATCCCCGGAGTCGTAAAGAGATCCTGGAGGTATTTTCCAGGGGAATTCATCCTTACGAACGAGATTTCGGGCGCGCACCTCGACCCTATCGAGTCCCAAAAATTTAGCCACTCTCTCCAGTCCGGTCTCGACCGCAAAATTGGTTGGTGCCTGTCCAAACCCTCGCACTGGCACCTGTCCAGTCTTGTTTGAGGTTACCGAAATCGCTTCATATTCGATTGAGTTTACGCGATAGGGACCGCACAACGCCGTCATAGGTTTCCCGAGTTGAAGAGGTGCGCGGCCGGGATAGGCTCCAACATCATCCAATGCACGCATTTTCATCGACTTTATGACACCGTCGTCGTCAAACGCCATAGTAACATCAAAGATCCGGTCGGGCCCGTGAGCATCACCACCCGACATATTATCCAATCGATCCTCAATAAAGCGAACTGGCACGCCGAGACGCTTTGCGAGATAACACACAAGCACCGTGTGCTTGATCCCACGTTTTACACCATAGGAACCACCGACATCGACATCGTTATGAACACGAACATTATTCATAGGCATGCGCAAAACCGCAGCGATTTGATCTTGGTATTGCGGCATCTGGATTGAGGCCCAAACATCCATAACTTCTGTGGTCTCGTCCCACTTAGCGACCACACCAAACGTTTCGATAGGTACAGTCGATGAGCGACCCCAGCGCGCCCTGTAGCTAATTGTGTGCGGCATACTGGCGAAGTCATCCGCTACAGGACCCCATTCCCAGGTTTTTCGAAATAGAATGTTGCTACCGTGTTCCGGATGGACCAATGGCTGATCTTCATCAATCATCTTTTCCGTGTCTACAGCAGCCGGCAGAGACTCGTATTCGACTTCAATCAATTCGGCAGCATCTTCTGCTATATATCTTGTATCAGCGACGACAGCGGCGACCCACTCACCTGCATAACGGGTCATACCGACAGCAAGCGGATGCCACTTAACATTGGGAAGGTCTAAACCATGAAAAAGTGAGCTTGTCTCCCTAGCCAATTCATCACCAGTCAAAACATAATGCACGCCTGACATTGACATTGCGGCACTGGTATCAATTTTGAGGATGTTGGCACGGGGGTGTGGGCTAGGAAGCACAGCCACGTGTTTCATCCCAGGGACCTCGACATCGGCAACAAACTTGCCGCGCCCAGTAATAAAGCGCCGATCTTCCTTCGTACGCCGCTTCCGTGAAACGTAACGGTAATTTGAAAGCGTGGTGGTCTGGCCCATTATAGACCCTCCTGCCGGCGTTCAGCCGCCATCTTTACCGCTTCGACAATCTGCTGATAGCCTGTACAACGGCATAAATTACCGCTGATTGCCTCTCGTATATCGTGATCGTCCGGACTCGGGTTTTCCATCAATAGAGCATGACTTGAAATAAGCATCCCAGGTGTACAATAGCCACACTGCATCGCATGGCATTCCCAAAAGGAATCTTGCAGATCGCTAATCTCACCGTCTTCGCCAACCAGCCCTTCGACAGTCGTTATTTCATGACCCTCAGCCTGAACAGCAAACATCAAACAAGACCGAACGGGCTCCCCGTCAAACATTACTGAACAAGCGCCGCAAACACCGTGCTCGCAACCCACATGGGTCCCAGTAAGCCGCAAAATATCCCGCAGACAATCAACTAGCGTCATCCGAGGCGCAACATTCACAGTGTGAACACGTTTGTTTACCGTCAGAGTAACCTCAATCTCTTTCATTTTTTGCCTCCGAAACCGCGTCCTCAATAGCCCTCGTAATTAACCGCCTCGCAACACGTGAACGATAGCCGGCGGTCGCGTGCACATCTGTGTCGGGATCAATTTCTTCATCCAAACCATCAAGAGCTGAACTTAATTCAGCCGGTTTGGATCCCTTCAAAGCAAGTTCAACACCGCGCAGTTTTAGAGGGCATGGCGCGACACCGCCCGCACTAACCGCCGCTTTAACGATTGTCCCGTCGGCGGCGAGCTCTATCTGCGCCATCGCCGATACGATAGCGTAATCACTTTCTCGGCTAGCAGTTTCGTAAAAACCTGTCCCTATGGAAGCTCCCTCCCACACAGGTATTCGAACCTCCGTCAAAATCTGATCGGGTTCGATGTTCGTTACCATCGCTGCTTCAAAGAAGCCATCCAACGGGACCTCTTTCTCCTCAGAAACACTGCGCAGCAACACCGATGCTTCTAGCGCCAGTGCCGCCATTGAAATTTCGGCTGTCGGATCTCCATGCACTATGCTACCACCGATCGTGCCCCGATTTCGCGTCTGGATGTGACCAACCTTTCGGATAGCTTTAGCCAACAAAGGTAGGCGTTTAGATATAATTTCGGATCTCTCCAATGCGCGCTGACGCGTACATCCGCCAATGACCAAGTGGTCGCCCTTGTCCTCAATCTCCGAGAGACCGTTGACGTCATTTATATCTATGAGCATATCCGGCCGAGACATTCGCATGGCCATCAGAGGTACAAGCGTTTGTCCTCCTGCAATGATTTTACGTTCCATCTCACCTGCGTCGGCCAAAAGGCGACAGACCTCGTCAACACTTGCGGGGCGTACATAATCAAACGTTGCGGCTTTCATAAAAAATATATTCCTATGTTTTCGATATTCGGAGCATAACAGTCAATCACCGTCCAACTAGATGTTTAAAGATATGATTAAACAGAAAAGGATGGTAGCCCAAGGCGCCAAATTGGCGCATACAGCTAAGAGCCAGCCTTTATCAATTCCCAGACCTTTCTCGGCGTAACCGGCATTTGTATATCACGCACACCAAACGGTCTGAGCGCATCTACAAAACCATTAACCAGTACGGCTAACGCAGGCGTCGTGCCACCCTCACCGCCCGCCTTCACGCCCAACGGGTTCGTTGGTGATGGCACTTCATTTAGCTCAGTTTTAAATGAGGGATATTCGTCTGCCCGTGGCATGTGATAATCCATAAATGAGCCGGCTAGCGGCTGTCCTGACTCCGGATCCATCGCGCAGAGTTCCCCAAGGGCTTCCCCCGCCCCCTGAACGATGCCCCCATGAGTTTGACCATCGACAATGAGTGGGTTGATTGCACGTCCAACATCGTCAACTGTCGTGTAGCGAGCAATTTTATACGCGCCTGATACAGGGTCGATTTCGATCTCGCATATGTGACAGCCATTGGGAAAAACTGGCGTCTCCATGACATTATCTTCAATTACCGACAATTTCTCAGGCAAATCTGAGCGGCGTCCAACTACTTCCGCCAATGCGTAAAGGGAAATCTCTCGGTCGGTACCGACGACTTGAAACTTACCGTCGTGAAATTCAAGATCAGTTTCCGCGGCCTCAAGCACCACGGCTGCAAGTTTCTTACTCTTCTCGATAAGTTCGTCGGCCGCCTTCACGATCACGGTACCAGCCATACGCATTGAACGCCCGCTGTGAGACCCACCGCCAACCTTCACAAGATCTGTATCCCCGACGATCACTGAAATCGTATTAACAGGTACTCCTAACCACTCGGCAGCAACCTGAGCGAAGCTGGTTTCATGGCCCTGTCCACTCGGTTGCGTGCCAATAACAAGGTCTATATGACCGTCAGCCCGCACGTGGATTTCCGCTTGTTCGCGCGGTGTACCGATCGAGGACTCCACATAATTTGCAAATCCCCGACCTAATAACATTCCTCGGCTTTCAGCTTCTTTTTTACGCGTCTCGAAACCGCGCCAGTCAGCCAGGTCCATACACATATCCATGCTTTTAGCGTATTCGCCGCTGTCATAAGTCATACCCACAGCATTTGGATAAGGCATCTGTTCGGATGATACGAGGTTCTTGCGCCTCAATTCGATGGGGTCGTAACCAAGTTCCGCCGCTGCAGTCTCTACCAGTCGCTCAATTGCGAACGTCACCTCAGGTCGCCCGGAACTCCGATATGCGTTGGTTGGAGCAGTATTGCTGAAAACCGCACGGGACCGAAGATACGCAACCGGGATATCGTACGAGCCCGTGATAAGTCCAGATCCCTTACTCAAAGGCGAAAGCGAAACCATACGCGATCCGACGTTTGATAGGTTATCTGCGCGCATAGCGAGAAACTGTCCCGCGTCATCAAGAGCAAGCGAAACCCGCGTTACAAGATCACGACCCTGATAATCACTTAAAAATGACTCGCCCCGGTCACAGGTCCATTTGACTGGGCGCCCAATCTTGCGAGAGGCCCATCCGACCAGAGGGAATTCCACATAAAGACGGTTACGAGTTCCAAAGTTGCCTCCAACGTCTTTGGAGACCACACGGACTGTGTCGCCCTCAACTCCGAGCACCTCAGCAATTTCGCGCTTTTGTCGCACCGAGCCTCCCGACCCTGCATATATAGTGTACCGACCCGTGTCTAAATTGTAGTCACCGAGTGCCGCCCTCGGCTCCATCGGGACACCAGTAACTCGATCGATAACGATGTCCATTTCGACAACATCCTGCGCTGCCGCGAAAGCAGCATCGGTGCGCTCTTTATCACCAAAGAACGTCTCGACACATATGTTATCCGGCACTTCGTCCCAAATTGTCGGCGCACCGTTTTCCGCTGCCTTTGCCGTATCAGTTACAGCCGGTAGCGGATCATAATTGACCGACACTACCTCTGCCGCATCTTCCGCTTGAGCGAGTGTTTCCGCAACGACGATCGCAATTGCCTCACCGACGTAACGCACTTTATCTGTTGGCAACAGTGTGTGATCACCTATGAAAACTTCGGATCCATTTGGCCCCTCAAGTTTCATATCGTGTTTCGTTGACGGTAATGGGCTGTGGGGAATTGGCGCTAAATTGTCCAAACGAGCGTCATCACCCGTCAAAATCGTCAACACCCCTGGCATTGAGCGCGCAACCTCAACGTCAATGCCCAAGATAAACGCGTGGGCATAAGTAGACCGCACCACTGCCATGTATGTCTGACCGTCGACTGACCAGTCGTCGCTGAAGCGACCTTGTCCTTTTAGGAGCCTCGCATCTTCCCGACGGCGAACCGGTTGACCAATTTTCTGATATTTCATTTCGTACGAGCGTTATCCATCTTGGAATTTGTTTATATACTTATCCCCATACGCCACCGTATGGTGTTGGTCAAGGTTTTGGCCGGGAGGAAACGTCAATTTGCAAACCGACGCTGCAGGTGAGGCACCAACCCGCCGTCCACCATCATCGCTAAGAGATGTTTAGGCATTGGTTCGCATGAATATTGCACTCCAGTTTCTTGTATACAAACGCTACCAGCCGTCGCGTCGATTGATATGTGTTGTCCCGCGGTAATTTGCTTTGCATTGGGGCATATTAGTGTCATGAGCCCATGATTTATCGCATTACGATAAAATATCCCACCAAACGAAGGAGCCAGCACAGCGGCTACGCCGTGATAAACCAGTGATTGCGCCGCCTGTTCACGAGATGAGCCTATCCCAAAACTCTTACCTGCGCAGATCACATCGCCCTTATTAACATTTTTTACAAAATCGGGTTCGACAGTTTCAAGACAATGAGAAGCAATGACCTCGGTTGAGCTCTTCATATACAGTCCGGGTGCCAAGACATCGGTATCGATATAGTCACCAAAGGCCCAAACTTTAGCGCCTTTTATAAGCCCATGGGTGTTCATCGGAGGAACTCCCGGGGGTCTTTGATCTCGCCCGCTACCGCTGCGGCTGCAACTGTATATGGATTGCCAAGATAAACCTGTGAGTTTGTCGCCCCCATACGCCCCTTAAAGTTTCGCGCGGTCGACGCAATACACACCTCGTGTTCAGCCAATACCCCCGCCCCGTACCCAGCGCACGCTCCACAGCCGGAAGGCATCATAATCGCTCCAGCTGCTGTCAGCGTCGCTAAAGTGCCATCTGCCGCTGCCACCGCCGTGTCTTTCTGAGAAGCTGGTGCAATCAAAAGTCTCGCGCCCTTTGCCACGTCACGCCCCTCGAGTATTTCGGCCGCCATTCGCAGATCGATTAGCTTTGCGCCTGTGCATGCTCCAATGTATGCCTGATCGATTTT
Source organism: uncultured Alphaproteobacteria bacterium (assembly GCA_913046035.1). GTDB lineage: Bacteria > Pseudomonadota > Alphaproteobacteria > MPNO01 > UBA830 > UBA830. The sequence goes on from CAJWSW010000014.1 coordinate 36,629, forward strand.
GACACCCTCGACTTCTGCTACTGGCGCCGAATTGGCGGGGCTATGAGGAGCCGCGACTTGCGGTCCAAGGGCCGCAATATCGATTTGATGCGTTGACCGCACCAATGCCTGCGGGTCGGTCAGCCATCGTCCGAAATCGCTGGGCTCAGCTCCTGCGTTTCGAATAAATTCAGCGGTTGTTTTATCTCCCGCTATAATCCCAGTCTGAGCACCTAGCTCCGCCGCCATGTTGCAGAGTGTCATTCTTTCTGACATTGGGAGGGTGGAAATGGTATCTCCTGTGTATTCAATAACCTGGTAGTCCGCTCCATCCATTCCTAGTCTTGCGCAAAGCGCAAGCATGACATCCTTCGCACTCACGCCTTTAGGCATTCCACCCGTAACCTCGACCCGGACAGTCTCCGGCACTCGCACCCAAGTCTCCCCTGTCGCAAGCACGCCGGCCATATCCGTCGCGCCAATGCCAAACATAAAGCAGCCGAATGCGCCGCCAGTTGGCGAATGGCTATCCCCACCAACGACAAACATGCCTGGTTTTAGATGGCCGCGTTCGGCCAGCACCACATGGCATATACCCTGCATATCGTAAAAGTGTGGCAAGCCCTGCTCCGTGGCGAATTTTCTAGTTACATCTAAGATCTGGGCACTCTCAGCATCTACAGCAGGTACATAATGATCTGAAATCAAAACGACCTTGTCAGGGTCCCAGACCCCCACACCCAGTTTTTCAAGGATAGGCCTTACCCGGCGCGGACCCCCAGAGTCGTGGATCATTGCGAGGTCAACGGAGCATGTCACGATTTCTCCAGGCACAACTTTATCCAGACCCGCCGCATGAGCGATGATTTTCTGTGCCGACGTCTCAGCCAAAATTATGCCTCCGCTTTCTGATCGCTTAAAAGACCTGCTGCGTGCATTGCGACGCGCCATCCGAAGACGACGGCTGGGCCAAGGGTCGTGCCGGGTCCGGGATAGGATCCCGACATCAAAGACCCCATGTCGTTGCCAACGGCGTAAAGCCCAGTTATGGGCTGATGTTGAGCATCAAGCACACGACCAGAGGGGTCCGTTGATAATCCCACACTGCAGGCGATTTCTGCCGGCCACACCGCTATAGCCACAAACGGACTTTTTTCGATTAACCCCAAACATGGATTAGGCGCATGCAATGGATCCCCGTTAAAGCGGTTCAGCTCCATGTCTCCTTTGCCAAAGTCTTCATCAGTGCCCGTCCGCGCGAAATCATTATTACGGGCTACGGTGTCCAGCAGACCGTTAGGATCGACGCCAATTTTTGATGCCAGCTCTTCGAGATTCTCAGCCAGCGTTACATAACTGTTAGCAATGTGTTTCGATAAATCCCTCGTTTCAGGATGTATAGCGCCCAATCCATATTTGGTCACAAAAGCCCGTTCGCAGACTAACCAAGCGGGGAGAGTTGAGGCGGTCTGATGGGACCTGTACATCGCTTCAACAAAATCGTGATACGAAACGGCTTCGTTTACGAAACGCCGACCCTCAGCGTTTACGGCAATGAGGCCGGGTTTTGCTCGGTCCATGGCAAGATGTGGAAAGAGACCCTTTGTACCATCGGCTCGAGTAGTCACTGAGACTGGCGACCATAAACCGCCGCCTTGTCCCGACGTATCAATCCCTGCGCCAGCAGCATCGGCTAATACAAATCCATCACCTGTATTGGAAACGGGTGCCATAGAGTGGGGAGGCGTAGGATGGGGCATAAAGGCTTTGCGGTATTCTGTATTATGCGCAAACCCGCCTGTCGCTAATACAACACCCTTTCGAGCGCGCACACGCTTGTCTCCGTTGGTGGTCTCCAACACGGCCCCAACAACCACCCCGCCTTCACGAATGAAATCTTTTATAGGGCTCTGAAACATTACAGAAACATTGCGCTTTTTAAGACTGTAAAATAGCCTCGCTATAAGTGCATTTCCCATTACGAGACGTGTTCCCCTGCGAAAACGCAAACGATCTGAAAGGTAGCGCAACACTAACGAAGCCGATCGCCGAAAAGCCGCAAAAGATTTATAGCGACCGAGTAAATTCACGATATCTGTCTTCCCAACCATCATGCCTCCCATTAGCATAAATTCGGGAATTGGAGGCCGAACGCGTTCAAAATCTTTACCAAGAAGCCGTCCGTCAAAAACATCAGGAATTATCGCGCGGCCAGCAAGCCCGGCACCGCTAAGATTGTTCCGATAATCGGGATGCATCCCGCAAGGAAGAAACTTCACGTCGGTTTTATTTTCCAAATAATCAATAACGCGTGGTCCATCTTGCAAGTATATTCGCCTGTGTTCAGATGCTCGGTCATCGCCGATAAGCTGATCGAGGTAAGTAGCCGCGTCTTCGGGGGAATCCTCGAAGCCTGCCTTTCGGCTTTGCGAATTTCCGGGGATCCATAAGGTGCCCGCAGATGTTGCCCCCGTACCACCAACCTGCCTAGTTTTCTCACAGACAATCGCAGTTAACCCTTCGATCGATGCTACAAGCGCCACCGTCATACCTGCAGGGCCAGCTCCAGCAATCAGCAAATCAGTCTCGATATCCCAAGTCGGCTCCATTATGGCGCCTCTCCGATCCCTTCGCCCGCTCCATTGACCAACGCACGCTTTTCAAAGAATTGTAGCTCCATGGTGGATCAGAGCTCGTTGGTGTCAAAATCGGCAGGCATTATGATTTCTAGTAATTCGCAGTCGTCAGAATATCCGAGTACAGTGTGTTTGATATTAGGTGGCTGCAACCAACTTGAACCTTCACGCATTGTAACCACCTCCCCGTCATATTCGCCTTTCATCCAACCCTTGAGGCAATAGAGGAATTGAAACTCGATATCATGAGTGTGGCGTTTCGATACCTCTTTTTCGACAAAAGGAGGAACAAGTTTGATTACATGTGCACGAACCAAACCATTAGTAGCCTCAACCAAGCCGAGGTCTCGATACTTAGCGTACGCGCGAAGGCCCTCTTTAAAAGAACTAGTTGTCAAATGATTGAAAAAAAACTTTTGCGTCAATTAACTTCCCTCGCCCACCAAAATATACACACCCGCTTTTTAAGAGGCCGCCCCTCGCGGGCGTAATTCAATCAAGTCATTGGCGCAATTATCACTTGATAGCAGCGCAAAGGTGACCGCCCTTGCCACCTCTTCGGGTGTTAGCGGCTCAAATTTGCGAGCGCTTAAGGCGGCAATTACATCGGGGTGATCGCTGCTTTCGCGTATGTCAGTGTCAACCATCCCAGGCGCGATTTCACTGACTTTTACACCTTTGGCTTGTAACTCTATTCGAAGAGCATTAGCAAACGCAGACAAAGCATGCTTTGTCGCGCAGTAGATTGATCCAAGTGGGTACACTTCTCGTGCCGCTGTCGAGGTCATCACGATAATGTGCCCGCGACCACGCTCAACCATTGCTTTGGCAATCTCATGCGTTATACGGAAAGTACCCAACACGTTCGTGTGAACCATTTCCTCGATATCGTCGTAAGTCAAATCAAGTATAGGCGCGTACTTCAGAACGCCCGCATTACTCACTAAAATGTCTACGTGGCTCGCGCTCGCTACAAGCTCGGCAACGAATTCACCATCATTCAAGTCGCCTGCAATCCCGGCTACACGATCTGTCCCGTATTTGGAGACTAATGCATCAAGTGCTGCCTCTCGACGCCCTGTCGCTATTACGTTCAAGCCATGATCGACTAGATTTTTGACTATCGCTTTTCCAATACCAGCACTCGCGCCGGTCACAAGTGCTGTTTTTCCCGAGAGATTTCTTGCCATTTTGAAGCCGCCGCTTACTACAGAAATGCTAGAATTTAATTCCACGGACAACGGTGCCGGAGTCTCAGGAAATGTTCAACCCCATAACGTAAACAGCGATCTCGTAGCTAAAAATTTGTAATCAACAATATAATCGAGGCAACCAACGTATTTTCCAAACTAACGAGCGCTGCACGCCTTTGAAAATTTGTATCCTGCAAACGACGTAGTGCTCTCTGTCGAACATTAGCTGCGAGTATTATCAGCGTTGCTTCGGAATAATAGACCTGTGGTTTATCTGGGAGAATTTGGCCGATGGTTTGGCATTTATACCTTCTATATCCATCCAAATCTCTTTTTGGCGCCTAAAAACTCTATGTTCCAGCGTCAAAAGTTGGGTTTATTCGGGCGGATTTGAACACTTTTTTTGTGGCACCCGAAAATGCTGCCGCTAAATCTTGTCCTGGATGGGTTTCAACACCCAACATTTCCATCAGGAGCGTAAATTCGACTTTGTCAGAACCCAAGAAGGCTAACGGAACAGTAAACTCCGGCACGAATGCATCGGCTAAATCTTGGCCCGCATGGGTCGCCGTTGCCGCTGTCGGCCCAGCCTTTTCAGCATAAGCGGCGCTTCCAAAAGAAAACATAGTCAAGAAGGCCATTATAACGACAAACGATTTTGAAAACGACATATTCACTCCAATACCTTATTGATATTTTGGAATACGACGCAAAAGGCTCCTTAGATCTCTTGACCGAGCGTCACTCAAATAATCCAAAAAACGGTAATTTCGCTAATGACCATTTTGGGCGCTATTAAGTTTAGTCTTGATGGATAAAGATTTTAACAAGAACACAAAACAAGCTGCGCTTACTTGTTAATTAGCCATGCTGCCGCCTGTTCGGGACATATACAGATCCCTATGCACATTGACATTAATAAGAAAACCGATCCCCACCATCTGTGTCAGCATAGCCGTGCCGCCATAAGAAATAAGCGGTAGCGGCACACCCACAACCGGGATTAATCCCATGACCATAGCGATATTGATAAAAACGTACAGGAACATCATCGCCGTAAGCCCCAATGCCAACAAACGTCCGAAATGTGACTGTGAACGCATCGATATAGCGAAACCGTAGACCAAAATGAGAGAATATAAACCAAGTAAGGTGAGACCGCCCATCATACCAAATTCCTCAGCCATCATTGTAAAAATGAAGTCAGTTTGCTTCTCAGGGAGAAAGTTTAAATGGCTTTGGGAACCTTGCATAAAGCCCTTGCCAAAAACGCCACCAGATCCCAATGCAATTTTTGATTGAAGTATGTGATAGCCCGCACCTAGTGGATCAATCTCAGGGTTGAAGAAGGTTAGAATGCGCTTTTGCTGATAAGTACGCAGCATGCTCCAGACGATGGGTATCGCGACCCCAGTAGCTGCGAGGGCCAACACAAACTTCCAGATCCGAACCCCAGCGATAAAAAAAACTGTCACACCGATCAAAACTAAAAAAAGCGCCGTGCCAAGATCGGGTTGCTTGAGCACAAGTATTGATGGGAGAGCAACTAAAAGTAATGGTATTAAGAGATAAGGAATGCGGCGAACATTTTCCATCGATACTCCATGGAAATACCGAGCCAATGCTAATATGAGCCCAATCTTCATAAGCTCGGAGGGCTGCAACTTGATCACACCTAAATTAATCCACCGCTGGGCGCCCATACCAGTAGAACCCGCTACCTCTACGGCTAAAAGGAGCGCTAGAAGAATGGCAAAAAGTAGATATGCATATCGCCACCAGAAACGGAGGTCGACCAACGCGATAGTGACCAAGATCACCAGACCAACAGTAAAACGAGTTATTTGACGCGCAGCCCATGGATCCCACGAACCATCTGCTGCAGAATACAGCATAGCAACTCCAATCGTTGCAGCCGCTACCACGATAAGGATCAAAACCCAGTTGATTTGGCGAATTTTCTGACTGAGGGCCAATTGCCGAGAAGAGGAAAATCGGCTCATGAGCTTTAAACCTGCTTGCCTTTGTGTCTGGAAAGGTTGTCTGGCGGGTTTTTAATACTGGAATGAACCTGCTTCTGCGCGGCTAGTAGAAGGTCTCGGGCAATCGGCGCCGCGACTTTTGAGGCATCACCCCCATGTTCAACCACCACAGTAACAGCATAACGCGGGTTGTTTGATGGCGCATAGCCTACAAATAATGCGTGGTCCCGCTCTTGCCACGCCAATTCATGATTCTTTAATACGCGTGTCTCACGCTCCGCCTTGCTGATCCTTCGAACTTGGACGGTGCCGGTCTTTCCCGCCATTTCCAAACCCTCATCGACGATACGCGCGCGATAGGCCGTTCCACCTGTTTCGTTAGTTACCTTGTTCATACCTGCGCAAACAATATTTAAGGACCGGCGGGAAATACCAACCGATTTAAACTTCGGTCTATCCTCCGCTCCCTCTTTACCACTTGCTCGCACAAGCCGCGGCGTTACTGCAAATCCACCATTCGCCAATCTGGCCGTCATAACGGCTAGCTGCAAAGGCGTGGTTAGAATGTACCCTTGGCCGATCCCAGAAATCAGGGTTTCACCCTTCTGCCATGCTGAACCTATCAATGCCTTTTTCCACGCCCGGGTCGGTATCAAACCGCTCTTTTCAGAAATAAGGGTAACGCCAGTCTTATCCCCCAATCCGAACCTCCTCGCCATCGCCGCAATCCGATCGATCCCTAAGCGCTTCGCCACGTCATAAAAATACACATCACACGAATTCTTAAGTGCGTCGTAAATATCTTGCGAACCGTGCCCTTTTTTTTTTCCAACAATGGAACCGAGCCTCACCCAATTCAGTATAACCGCGGCAAGTAACCTTGCTTTTCGGACTTATTATATTCGCCTCAAGCGCGGCTAGCGCCACGATCATCTTAAACGTGGAGCCAGGTGCATAAAGACCGGATATCGCTTTGTTTATTAGGGGTGTGTAGGGATCATTGGTGAGTTTCCGCCATGACGCTGACGACAGCCCGTTTACGAATTCATTGGGATCAAAACCCGGGACGGACGACAGAGCCAAGATGTCGCCATTGTGAATATCCATTACTATAGCGGCAGCGCTCTTCTCCTTCTTAAGCAGACTAGCTGATAGTTTTTGCAAGTCGCCATCTAAGGTGAGAAGAAGATCTTCTCCCGGCTCCCCTTCCTGACGCGAGAGCTCTCGAATGACCCGTCCAACGGCGCTCACCTCAACCTGACTATTTCCTGCCTTGCCACGAAGTTTGAGATCAAAGACCCGCTCGACACCATTTCTACCGATTTTGAAACCGGGAACTCCAAGAAGTGGATCGCCATTTACCTCTTTTTCAGAGACCGCGGCAACGTATCCGAGAACATGCGAGAAATCATGTGCAAACGGATACCGCCTGTTTTGTCCGACCTCGATCAACAAACCAGGTAAATCAGGCGCATTGACCTCAAGTCTCGATACGTCTTCCCACTTAACGTTTTCTCGGATCATCACGGGAACGAAACCCCGCCGACGCTGGGTCTGTTTTAGGATTCTCTTTCGTTCACTATCACCAATCGCAAATATGTGCGACAAAGAATCAAGCAACGCGTTAATGTCTCGCACTTGCTCGGCGACCAGCGAAACCCGGTAATTTTCCTGGTTGACAGCTAGCGCTCGCCCAAAGCGATCTAAAATTCTTCCTCGCAGTGGTGTTAGCAAACGCAGTTTGATGCGGTTTTCTTCGGCTAGTGTTTTATACTTATCTGAATCTAGAACCTGAAGTTGGTACATGCGTCCGGCAAGAAGGCCTAGTAATGCAAGCTGTCCGCCGCCAAGAACCGCAGCTCTGCGGGAAAAAACCTTATAGCGCCCAGTGTCCCTATACATCTGTTCCTATTGGATGGAGTACCGCTTTCTGCAAGCGGGCGAGAAACCATACCATGAATGGAAATGCCCCAATCGTCAGTATAGCCTGGAATAAAACTGCAAGCGGATTGATAAATGCAAAGTTAAGCAAACAGACGACGAACCATGATAACAAGGCGGCGACCAAGGCGACAACAGAAAAACACCACCACACAACAATAAACGATTTTCCTTGGAAAAAATTGCGTTGTGACATTATTGCCCAGTTTGCCAAAAGCAAAACAAGGGCGTGAAGACCCAACGGCGAGCCGACCAGAATATCTTGCCACAGCCCAAGCGCTAACGCGGCGATGGACGGAAATAGATCGGGTCGATAAATGGACCAATAAAAGACTGAAACCAGCCCCACTTCGATTACGATTTGACCATACCCCGGCATGTAAAGGGGCAGTGCCGAGATCATAATGAGAATGAAGCTTGTTAAGAACGGGGAAAATGACCTTGCCGAACGATCCAGGTGCTCTAGCGCGTCGTTGATCATTTTACCTGTAATGTCCTAACGGTCGACGGAACAATTCGACCATTAATCTCGCCGGGAAAATGAGTAATGATCCTGACATATTCCAAACGATCAAAATTTACAAATGGCACAACTCGGATATCACCTTCCTCAATGCTAGAAATTGTTCCAACTGGAAACCCTGCAGGAAAAACGTGTCCGTGCCCCGATGTCACGATCCGATCGCCCAACTCCAAGCCATTGTCAGTGGGCAGAAACGCTAATCTAGGAGCCGAGCTGTTATCACCAAAAAGTATACCCCGCACCCGATTTTTTTCGGAAACAACAGGAATTCGCGAGTTAAAATCGGTTATCAGTAGAACACGAGCCGATTTGCGCCCTGCTTCAGCAACTCGACCGACGAGCCCTCGGTCACTGACAACAGCATCGCCACGTTCGACCGCAGCCGCCACGCCTGCATTAATCAAAACAGACTGTGCAAACACACCTCCGGAATCACCGATCACCCTCGCGGCTGCAGTCTCCGTGCCTTTCTCCGGAACAAAGTTAAGCATTTGACGCAAAGTCGAATTTTCAGCAGTCAATGCCAGCGCTTTGTTTTGCCACTTTAAGAGACGGGAGTTCTGTTCGCGAAGACGTTGATTTTCATCATAAACACTAAAAAAGTCTTCTAGCCTTTGAACCCCAGAAGATGCGGTCGCGATTGGCCGCGAAAACCCATCTAGGACTGGTGCGACCGTGTCAATTACACCCGCACGAACCCGATCTATTGCTTCCATTTCTACTTTTTCTAAAAACATTATCGCAAGCGCTGAGAGAACAAGTAATAACATCGCAAAGCGATTTAAAAGCGCCCTAAAGGGCGCTGTTAATCTAGCAACTGATGCAACACGTTGTCTCACTCAAATACCCCGTAGTCCTTGCCTTTTTCTTTTACAACCACCGCGCCTTTTAAAGAAAGGATGCGGATTAAGGTTATTGATCAGTAAGTGCTTGAAAGGACATCTTTTAACGTCTTCATTTCTTCGAGACAGCGACCGGTGCCCAGCGCTACACAAGAAAGCGGCTCCTCTGCCAGTGAAACCGGCAATCCGGTAGCGTCTCTCAACACCACATCGATATTTCCTAACAAGGCACCGCCGCCTGTCAACACGATACCCTTATCGACTATATCAGCCGCTAGTTCTGGCGCGGTGTGCTCTAGGGTAACCTTTACGGCCTCGATGATTGCGGAGATTGGTTCTGCCAAGCTCTCAGCGATTTGACGCTCGCTGATTACGAGTTCTTTCGGCAAACCATTCATCAGATCGCGACCCTTTATTTCCATCTTAGCGCCATCACCATCGGACGGCGCACAGGCGGACCCAATTTCTTTTTTTATACGTTCGGCACTGCCTTCACCAACCAAAAGATTATGGTTCCGGCGGATATAGGCGATGATTGCATCGTCCATCTTATCACCGCCAACGCGAACGGACTGAGCATAAGCAATCCCACCTAGAGACAAAACGGCCACTTCCGTCGTGCCACCGCCTATATCAACAACCATGGAACCAGTCGCTTCAGTCACAGGCAAGCCAGCGCCGATCGC
>CAJWSW010000015.1 GCA_913046035.1 uncultured Alphaproteobacteria bacterium
TCACCGTGTCTCAGAGGCATGTCTATTAAAAGGCTTATTTAGGTGATAACGATTTTTCGCGCGTTGAGCTTTTGTGGATCTATATGGATCCTGGGCTGTTTAGGTCTAGTGCAGGTAACTGCAAGAGCAGTATTGGACCGTATTCATCGCTTGCGTGTTTTTTATATCGTGCCGGCTGTCATTAAATCAGAGCGTAATGCACCTAAGGCATCTACAGTGTGGGTTTGTGACTAGCGCATGGCGCCTACCGGTGTTGTACGAGGATCTTGTCCTGACCGACACCCACAAAGAATTTATTTTCAAAAAATCGCGGAAGTCTAATTATTTTTTCCTTACGTATAAGGATTTAAAGGTCAGCGATGAATAATCCAAAGGCATCAAACCCCAATCCCAGAGAAATTTCTCAAAATCGGGATTACTTGGAGGATACCCAAAATCCCGTATCAGAAAAGGTTCAAGTTAGTGAGGATAGAGACATTGGAAGCACTGGACAGTGCTCGCGGGTAGCTAGACGCTGGACTTCGGCGTCGTTGCGATTGCGGCGGTTGCGGTCCTAATCAACAGCGTATGTTATTAGTGATTTGTCACCTGTTTTTTACGGATCTTATTTACTTTACACATTTTATGTGTCCTCACCCAGATCATGGTGGCCCCGAGTTGTCCCGTACAAGAACCCTGTAAACCGAGACATATAAACCGGTGCCTGTTGTGCCTTTCCATAGTTAAACCAAGCTGCATCCGTCTACACAAACCTTGTTAGAGCCGGACTTTTTCTTGCCCAGAAAAATTGTTGTGGCAAATGGATGACCGCCTTTTAGCTAAAAAAACTCAAAAAAGATGCGAGTGTATCTAGGGTTGGTACATCAAATTAGAGTGAACCTTCTAATTGGCACGTCTAATAGAGGCTGGCACACTTTTAGGAGGATTCTGAGTTTAGGCGAATTTTGGAACAAAGGCACGAGCGCCTCAGCAGCCGTCAGTAACGACCCTTAGCTGATTCTATTTTCAAGGCCTAAACTATGAAAAAACGTAGCGACCACATGCACAGTTACGCAAAGAACGTGATAGAAAATTAACTTTGATAGCGAGGGTCGAGGGGTATTGAGCATATATCGAAGCATAAATGTTTCTATTCGAGGAAGGCGCCTATCAATTCCTCTATTTGGTCAGGCAGTATGGCAACGCATCCCATTCGCGTGGGCTTTGCAGATGACGTTTACGAACTTCTTTCATCGACGGGCACTGAGAGCAATTCGATCACATTGGCTAGGAAATGAAGCTCGCCCCTCAACAATCGAGAGCTCGTATCTCCTTTTACACCCACAACATAAAGACCGCATCGCGTCGAGGCGAAATTTGCGGCGTCAGCTTGATGCCGAAACCTTAATCCGCGTGCAAAACGCGGCGAGGCGTACTCATTAAGATCAACGCACTTCAGCGCTTTTTTGAATTGGGATGTCTTTCTTAGTTATTAGGCATTTCTTCGAGAACGGATTTGAGGACGACATGTCATTGGATCTCAATACCAATGAATACTGATTAATCACAGCTAACGATCAACGAAACATCGTTTAACGCTTGGGCGAGTGATGACTTTCGTAGTACCAACACCTGCCCGCTGCAGCGCACAATGCGGTGACGAAATATAACAGTTTTAACGAACGATCTATGATTATTTAAGCGGTCATTGGTGCCACTGGACGGCCCAAAATTATGCTGGGGTCTGTTCTTTCTTTCTGACAAAAATCGTCAGCTATTGCTTGTTTGATTTCACACGCACATTTTCCGCATGAAGGTTCCGTGCCGAAGTGAGCGTGAACGTCAGCCCAATGCGTTGCCCCCGCTCGTACGGCAACCTTAACTTGTTTTTCGTTAATACCTCGACAGTTACATACCAACATCGGACTGCTCATTATACTCTAAGATGATTATCATTCTTATTAAGAATGATTGTCAATAGCATTCCAATGGGTGTTTCGTTAATAATGCAACTCATTATCATTAACATATTGATTTTTAATAATAACTTGAAGTTTAAAACTTTCTTACTTATTTGATCTACGACTTGATTTAATGGAGTTGACCATGCAAGGCGACGCGAAAGTTATCCAACACCTGAACATAATATTAAAAAATGAACTTACAGCGATTAACCAGTATTTCCTCCACGCAAGGATGCTCAAAGATTGGGGGTATCTGCGGCTTGCCGATAAAGTTTATAAAGAATCTATAGGCGAGATGAAGCATGCGGATTATTTGGTGGAGCGTATTCTAACCATTGACGGGCTTCCAAATTTACAGGACATGGGCAAACTTAAAATCGGTGAAAACGTCCCAGAAATGCTCGAGGCAGATCTTGGCGCAGAAACAAACAATCAATCTTGTTTGAAGGAGGCGATAGTGGTTTGCGAGGGCGTTCGTGATTTCTTATCGCGGGAGGTGCTGGAGAGAATACTGGATGACACTGAAGAACATATTGATTGGATTGAAACACAACAAACCCTCATAGAAGGCGCCGGGATACAAAACTATCTTCAAGAGCAGATGTTCAGCACCGACGAGGATTAACTATTAGCGGGGTTTAAAGAACCTCTGATGGAAATTCTGTTCACGGCTCTAAAACACAGAGGTCGTCGAAAACCTAGTTATTAGGACCTCTCTCACGTTCTGATGTCTTTAGCTTTGCTTAGGCTGTTTGCAAATCAAGTTACACTTGGTGACCGTTCTGCAAGAATATCAATATTAAAACGCAGAACTAATTCGTCCTTGTGGTTAAATGCCTCATTCCGAGTACGAATTATACCTCACTTTTCCCGGATCAATCTACTGAGCTTGTCGATGATTTCGTGCGTAAACGTTATCGTATGACCCGGTTTGACCGGGACAAATTGCTCAAGATCTTCGATGCGCACACCTGCACCATTGCGGCGTCCGTCTTCGACGCCCAAAGCATAGCGTTCCATGTAGTCTACCATCTGGCGCATCCATATTGCGCAAATATGCCACTTTGATGCTACCAGCCCCCGATATCGAGTATCGAGCGCGGCCTCTGGGTCGGTGTAATAAATTTGTGGTGTATACATTTTGCCGAAGTCGATGATTTCCTGTTCGCTAAATGTATAGCTTCCGAACACATGAAATTCGCTAACTGGAATATCTTCAAACCAGCGAGAACGAAGAAAGGTAGGCTCAGACACTTGTTTTCTCTTTCTCCCGCCTCTGGACAAGTAAAAATGCGGAGAGCTCCATAACTTTTTGTTTTTCTTGGTTCACAACTACAATTTCGAAATCAATTAGGCCACAATCGCTCTCACCCCATGCGTCCGTTTTATCTGTAATCTTAGCATGTGCGGATATTTTATCGTCCTCAAAAACCGGACGATACCATTCCAACCAGGAGATGTTTTTACTACCCACAAGTGCAATATTCTCTTTTATCAGTTCTTCGCTTATGAGTTTCATCATCATCGCTGTTACATGCCAGCCGCTAGCGCATAGCCTGCCGAACAGGGATTTCTTAGCTGCATCGCGGTCGAGATGATAAGGCTGTGGATCAAATTTTTCGGCAAAGCGCTTTATACTGAATGCGTCAATGTCCAGCAATCTAGTTTCCAGCGCTCGGCCGATCTTAATATCTTCCCAGTAGAGTCTCGCCGCCATGTTGACCTAACTTCCGTTATTCGAACGTCACAGCGACATCCACATTTTGTAATGGCTATTACAAAAGCGGGTGTAAAAAAAAATGTAGAAGTGTAGTGTACTGGTATTTATCCAAGTTGGAAAAGATTAGAAATGCCCAGCAAACAGCTTAGGTCACTAGTGGAAGCCGTTGCGCCCTTATTTGCAGGAGAGGCGGAAGTTTTTAGCACATATTGGCAGTCACCTATTCGCACACAGGAGACTGATCGATTGTGGCTTTTGCGCCAATCTAGAAAAGAAGTTTGGGATACGCCCCTCGGCGATCAGAGAGGTCTCTATCTCGGTCCAGCAGAGGACCTCATTGCCGATTTTAATCGAATTGATATTGATATCCCACGCTCAGAAATTCTCGAGAGAATGGAAGGTTTATACGAAGAATTTTCGCATTATTGCGCGTATGCAGACGCTTACGACGCGGTGCGTGAAGAAAATGAGCCACGACTAAGTCCCTCGCGTTTAAAAAATGTACCAGACTGGCCTGAGAACGTGGCACTCCGTGATCGCCGCGCAGATATCAAGAAACAATATGGTGTTGTGGGAGAGAGGGCCTGTTTTTTCACCGAGGGGGGGTATTGCACATTATTCTCGGAGGGAATGAAGCTGGCCGGTAATGGCGGTGCCGACGACCTAATCGCGAGGGCCGCGGCGTTGGTCTATGAAGATGAATTTGGACACATGTGTAAGGGTATCGTTGGTCTTGATATGGAAAATATGTCGGCCGCGGATTGGACGCTTATGACCGAGCTTTCTGTCGAGCTTGCCGGTATGCGAATTGACATGCGCAATGCCCAATTTAGCTTTCCTCTTTCTGCTTGCCGCATCATAGAAATTAAGTCAGGTGATATCGAGCCCATTAACTTCGATTTTCAGAAAGCGGCCGCTTGATCAGTCGCACTCTCGGCTCGCAAGACCAAGAATCGTCGCGAGGTAGATGCCCAGACCGATAAGCACAATACCGACTGCATGAAACGATTGGAGTTCCTCGCCCAGGAGAGCGATTGCTAGTACCAATGTGAATACTGGTATCAAGTGCAGAAGCAAACCTGCACGCGCCGCGCCGAGTCCCTCGACTGCACGGTTCCACCATAAGAGTGCTAAGATTGATGTGAAAAGAGCCATTCCGCCGGTCACACCGGCAGTGGTCCAAGTTACGGGTGTTGGAATAAAGTAGAGATTTTCTATTATCCAAAATGGGAAGGCGAAAATGGCGCCCGCCGCAAGAATACCAAAAAGGTAGTTTAGGGGTGCCAGATTAGGCGGCACCTTTCGCATCAGCACTGCATAAACAGACCAGCAGAGAATGGAGATGAAAATAAAGACGTCTCCAATGTTCAAATTAAGGCTTAGCAGCACGTCGGTATCACCTCGGCCTATTAGGTATATTACGCCTGCAAACGACACGAATACACCAGCCCACTGCGTGACCGAAAGCCGGTCGCGAAACATTAACCAGGCAAATAGCACGATTGTTACCGGTTCCGCAGAATTGATTAGTGCTCCATTGATTGCGGTTGTAAATTGAAGCCCCACAAACATCAGGCCATTGCCGCAGACAATAATGAGGAAACCCTGAAGAGCTAAAAATTTCCAATGTTTTCGCATTAACGGCCATTGGGTGTGAAGGCTTTTGCGGCAAATTGGGTACAGGATCAGTAGCGCGATTGTGCAACGGAGAAAAGTAATCGCGGCTGGCGGTATGACCCCCGCGAAGTCGCGCACCGCTATAAAGGTAGCAGCATAACAGACCATAGCCAATGAACCCGCGATAATGGGTGGTGGCATAAAGTGCGTTAATATTTTTTCAACACCGGGCGGGTTCATTCTTTTGTTCTCGGAGGCAAGTCTCTGTCACAGAACCTGCGGGTTTTTTATCATCAAAATGTAAAGCTATCTTCAGTTAACACTTTGGGTCTATTTAATCTCCTTATTACGCTCTTGAACCGTTAAGTAAATCGATGCCGCCGCTATAATAGCACCTCCTATCCATACCCAGATATCTGGAAACTCGCTTAAGACAACGAAACCAATGAGGGCAGCGATTGGTAGGCGAGAATAGTGTAGAATTACAACGACAATAGCGTCACCGCGCGCGTATGCTCGTCCTAAAATGCGTTGGTTACCGATTTCCAATAAGCCGATTAAGGCCATCCACCCAACCTGGCTCCAGGTTGGGGTCGTCCAGAAAAAATATGAGGTGATAGTCGCTAAAGGCAGTATTGTCAGGACATTCCATATGGCAACAGTATCCGGATGATCGCTTTTTGAGAGCAGTTTTCGGTTTATTGGATTCCAACTTTGTACTGCAACTGCACCCAAGACGAAAAGGACACCGATGTTTACTTCAACGAACCCCGGACGAACGATAATCGCCGCCCCAATAACGCCGGCCACAATGGCTAGAATTCGGCTGCCTTGCAAAGCCTCTCGAAGAGCAACGGCCGCGACTAAGGCAGCGAAGACAGGCCTTACAAAATGTATCGCAGTAATATCCGCGACCGGTAATTCCTTCGCCGCCAAATAGAAAAAGGTGCTCGCAAGGAATGCCAAAGACCCGCAAAGAATCGCGAGGACCGGACGGTTTGGACGAAGGTAAGTGCCAGCATCGCGGACGATAAGGCCAGAAATAGCTAGCAGGCCAAATAGGGTCCTAAAGAGGATAATTTGAAAGACACTAATATCGTCATCGATGAACCGCACAATCACGAGCTGGGTGGACATAAGTACGCCTGAAATAAAAATCAGAACGCCGCATAGAGTGGCGTCTGACCATTGCCCTATGCGGGCCGTTAAGTACTCAGGTAACATTTTAATCATTTTGTCTTAAACCGATCACCGCGCGGCGGATAGATAAGGGACACCGGTTATCTATATGAATACAGCTTGCCTGAAAATTTTTGTTGTGTCGCCTGTAGCGAGCTTAGTTATATGTTGGGGTGGCATATTAAGGCTTCAAGATATCGACTGGATTGATAGATGAATGGTTCTGCTGTCGAACCTCTTGTGGAGGCGGTGCATCCTTTGCTAGGTGCCCGTATAACTAGATTAGATCTTCGCGGTCTTCTTGATCCGAGGCTCAAGCAAACTCTGCGTGAAAATCTTGCTGAGTATGGGGTTCTATATTTTCCTCAGCAGTCCATTGACCCTGACGACCAATCCGCATTCGCCTCTCTGTTTGGGCGCGTTGACTTTGCCGACACCAACGGCGCCAATCCCAACGAGCGACAATCTACGCCTGGCGTAAAATATATCAGCAATATACGGGAGGAGGGGAAACCTATAGGCGCGTTGCCAGATGGAGAGATGCATTTCCATTCCGATGGGTCACACCGAAAAACCCCATATAGGGCTACAACTCTCTATGCGCTCGAAGTTCCTCGTTCAGGAGGCGAAACAAGATTTGCCAGTATGACTGCGGCATTCGAGGCGCTACCGGTGGATCTTCGGTCTGAACTCGAAGGGCTCTCCGCCAGACACGTTTTCAACTACAATAAAACGCTACGAGAGAATATGCGGCTTGAAGACGCCGCCGCCCATGCAATCCACCCTTTGGTGAAAACCCATCCTGACACCGGCCGAAAGGCATTATATCTAAGCCGATTAATGACCCGGGATATTGTAGGAAGAGAAAATGAAGAGGGGTGCGAACTACTGGCATTCCTTATGGACCACTGTGAGCAAGAAGAATTTATTTACGAGCATTCCTGGCGGCCTGGTGATCTCGTCATTTGGGACAATCGGTCAGTTAACCATGCTCGCAATGACTTTCCGCCCGATCAAAGACGTCTTTTGAGGCGATATACAGTTTCAGACGTCGATTGACGTTATAGTGAGGTGGCTATTTGATTAATTGTGGTAATTCGTCCCGTTATCGGACGGAACGTAAACAGGGAATTTCTGTATGACCAATCTTCAGGTAACAATGGCTTGCGGGCCCTATGACCGTCTCCAGGCGTTGAAGGAGGGAATTATAAAACCCGAGGGGATCGACTTGCGATATATCGAAATACAATCCCCTCCTGAGATTTTCGCACGAATGTTGAAAACCCATTCGTTTGATATTGCTGAGATGTCTAGTGCGCATTACATCACCATGAAATCACGCGGTAATTTCCCTTACATCGCACTGCCAGTCTTTCCGTCGCGTTTGTTTAGGCATGGATTTATCTTTATTAACCAAAATTCTGGAATTTCGCGGCCGAGCGACCTTAAGGGAAAACGTATTGCAGTTCAGGAATACCGGCAATCAGCTGGCGTTTGGATCCGTGGGATTCTTAAATCGGAGTACGGCGTCGACTTCTCGGATGTGACATGGTTTGAGGGCGGTGTCGACACGCCACGTCGGTTTGACGAAACCATGGATTTGCGTCCGTCAGGTGCTCTCAACCTCAAATTGATAGGACCCGATAAATCTATCAGTGATGTTCTGTCGACGGGCGAAGTCGATGCATACTTTGGCGCGCGTGCACCGAAAGCGTTTTTCGAATGTGAAGATGTGGTGCGTTTGTTTCCGAATTATCGGGCGGAGGAGCGGGCATACTTTGAACGCACTGGCATATATCCAATCATGCATACAATGGTGATGCCTGAGGCATTTCACGAGGCCAATCCGTGGGCGGCGGAGGCGCTGTTTAAGGCGCTTTCAGAGGCGAAAAAATGGGCGATAGAGCAGATGCGCTTCTCCGGCGCGCAACGTTACATGCTTCCCTGGCTTTTTGATGATATCGATGAGATGGATGTGCTTTTCAATGGTGATCCATGTCCCTATGGCATTGAACCGAACAGATTAACTTTGAACACTGCAATCGAGTATCTGTTTGATCAGGGCTTCATCAAAAATAAGATGGAGGTGGACGATCTTTTTGCGCCCATCGTTGGCTGGACGGAGTAGGTGTCTTGCAAATTTACAATTGTTTAATTTGTCGGGATTGACACCGGGAATTCGGCCTGCGGGTGTGGGGTTATTAAGTTGAAAGATTATGACAATGGATCGGTAGCGGACCTTTTCGATCTATTTAAGATATAACGACAGACAAAGTCCTCGGCAAAAAATTTTGAGCTCGATCAAGAAATAATAAGCAATTTGCGCTGTATCAATAGCGCAAATTTTTTAGGTGAATTTCGAGACCCCGACATCAATGCTTTTTTGGTATTTGCTGTGGTCTCTGGACGATCGGGTCTCTATTTGCCGCAAACGCTGATGCCATAATAGTTTATGCGAGCGAAGCTTCTGGCAGTTTACTTGCGGGTTTGTCACTCGCAAACAATTGGGCTGCTCCGGCTATTAGGCCTATGAGAACGGCAATTTGCCATGCCCGATCATAAGATCCCAGTGTATCAACGATTAAACCTGCTCCCCAGACCCCTATAAATGATCCAATTTGATGGAAGAAAAAGGCTATGCCGGTAAGGGTCGCGACGTATTTGAGCCCAAATATCTGGGTGATGAAACCGGTGACGACTGGTGCAATGCCGAGCCAGAGAATCCCCATGATAGCGGCAAAAAGCAGCGTGCTTGCGGGAGTGGGCGGAACCAAGAAATAGATCACAATAAAAATTGAACGCAAAATATAGACGCCGCCAAGAACAACATTTTTAGGATACCTGTCGCCTAGCCAACCGAGCAGGTAGCACCCAATAGCGTTGAAGGCCCCAATAGTGCCTAAAGCCCATGCGCCAAGCGAGGGGTCGAGCCCGCAAAGCACAATATAGTTTGGCAAGTGCATGGCGATAAAGATAAGTTGCAGCCCGCAGACAAAAAACGCTACGGCAGTGATAACGTATCCGCTATGCCTTGACGCATCGGCGAGGGCATTTCTGAGAGATAGATTAGCATCAGGCGCAGTCGATGTGCGGGCAATCTCGGCTGCAGCTTTGTCACCTGAGCCGACGAAGAAGGCGGCCGGCAGCATTATCACGCAAAGCCCGATGAATGCGATCATCGCAATCATCCATCCTTGGGTTGAAATTAACCCCTCTGCCAGTGGTGCGGCGATGAAAGAGCCAATTGACCCCATTGCGGAGATAATTCCCAGAATGAATGTCCGATTTGTTACAGAAACAGCACGCGCTGATGCTGCCATCGCCAGCATCAGTGCTGTGCATGACATTGCTATACCAATCATTAGGCCAAGCCCTATGACAAGCATTAGCGTGTTTGTCGCCACCATCGTGACAGCAATTCCCGCAGCGTATAGCAGAGTTCCTAGGACAGTAATCCAGCGACTTCCAAATCTGTCTGCATAGGCGCCAACGACGGGCTGTGTGGCACCCCAGACAAGGTTTTGGACCGCAATAGCTAACATGAAATCGGCGACTGAAATCCCAAGATCCTGTGTTATCGGTACTGAGAAAAGACCCCAACTTTGTCGCATTCCCATACTCATTGTCAGCATAATGCTAGACCCAACGAGGACGGCGATTGTTTGCTGTCTGGTGTATCCTTCCTGTTGGATGGAATATCTCATGGGGAAACTTTCAAAAACAATTTAATCTTAAACGGACTTTCTTTGCTTCGCCAACAATGCCACAGAACTACTGCTTGGGCATGCGGGCGGGGCCATAAACGCGGAACCCGAGGTTGCCTGCAAGCTTTATGGGTTGGCTTCTTCTATCTTATGCGCGACAAGCGGTCTCACTTAAAAAGTTTTTTATATCTTCTTTGGAACACTCTTGATTAGCTCTCCATCTCTCGTTCACCTACAAGCCGAAAATTCTCAATGCCGAGTGCATTGTGAAAGTATCGCAAGTAGGAGGGGCGTTCGGCATCTGTGCCTTTTTTCCGAAGTTCGTCACGACGACGTTTAGTACCCTCATAATCCAGTTCTATATGGTCTTCATTAATGATTACGCCATAGACATCGCGGGCGTAATCAATTGTGAAGCGCTCTTCACGAATGTCTTCCAGCACGTCTCTTGGATCACGATCAAGTGGATCGCCGTGTCCACCACCTCCGCCGGAGACGTGTAAAAAGGTCTCCCCCTCGAGAAATAGGACCGGCTCCATTGGCATCACTGGGATTGCTTTTTGATTTTCTGTGCCGGTGTTCCGCAGGTTCCAAGACGGCGTGCCGGGACAGCCGCCCTCGAGGCCATAGGGCAGATAACGCCGTCGGTCGGATCGCATCACCATCTCGGTTTTGTTCCCCAAAAACCGGTACTCGCGCTGGTAGGCATTTGACCCGCGGTGTTTGCCAGGTCCGCCCGAATTCTCGACCATGCCGTACCGCGTTATCTCCATTGGGAACAGCGCTTCGACCATTTCAACCGGTTGGTTGGTCAGGTTTCCGCCGGGGTTAGGAATGCCGAACGCGCCGTCTCTCTCTGGCATTGCACCCCAGGAACCTGCCCAAGCTTCTGTGCATACGAAACGCTCATCGCCATTGTAACCGCTAAATGAAGGAAAGGTGACGCCGCCTTCACCTGCTGCCGGCACACGGTCGGGTGCGATCTGTGCGAAACAACCAAGAAGCAAATCGAGAGACCGCCAACCAACAATCGCGCGGGCGGCGCAGGCAGCTGGAGGGGACGGGTTAACGATTGTAGCCTCCGGTACAACTATATTTAGGGGCCTTATAAAACCCTCGAAATTAGGAATTTCCTCTTCGGCAATGCATTTCACAATCAGGTGGCAAGCGGATTTTACAAATGGTACCGGGCAGTTGATTGCCGCGTCGACTTGTGGCGAAGACCCGGTCCAGTCTAACGTCATTTCGTCCCCACTAATTGTGATGGTAACTTTCAGGGGGATCGGAATCGGGTGTTCGCCCATCCCGTCAATGTAGTCGGTAAAGGTCCACATGCCATCTGGTAACGCCATGATTTCGGCGCGCATTACCCTATCGGCGTGATTGTGAAGTTCTTCAATGATCCGTTGGTATGCGCTACTGCCATATCTTTTAATTAACTTGCTTATAGCGGCATCAGCGGTCCGGCAGGCAGCAACCTGGGCGCGCATGTCGCCGGCCAACTTATCGGGAATTCGAGTGTTCTTTTCCATTATTTTGAAGAAGGTCTCGTTCGGTTCGCCATTCTGATACAAACGGATGGGCGGGATACGCAGGCCCTCTTGGAAAATTTCGCTGGCATAGACTGCGGCTGAGCCTGGCGCAATTCCGCCCATGTCAATCTGGTGAACTAAAGATGCGGCAAAGCCCTCCAGATGTCCTTCGACAAACACCGGTTTTACTATATAGACGTCAGGCAGGTGCTGGCCGCCACCGGCATACGGATCATTCCAGATAAAAATATCACCTTGGTGCATATCGTCGCCGTAAATATCGATTAGTGATTTCATTGCATCCGGAAACGAGCCCAAATGCAGCGCCATGGTCATTCCGTGGGCAATAATGCGCCCATGCCGGTCGCAGACACCAGTCGAATAGTCCATGGAGTCGCGCACGATAGTTGAGTAGGCGGTTCGCATAATTACCAACGCCATTTCGTCTGCGATAGCTCCTAGAGCATTCTGCACAACCTCCATTGTGATTGGATCTACATCTGAAGTAGATTTATTCATTGGGGGTCTGCTCGGGTAAGCAAGATGTTATTCTGTAAATCTAGGGTCGCGGTCCAGTGTGGCGGCACTATGCAAGTTGAGTCGTATTCTTCAATGATTACGGGGCCGGGAACGACTGCGGTGACATCGGATCGTTCGATAACCGGCGTGTCTATCTCACCGTGTGCTGGCCCGAAAAATACTTTACGTGGCTGAATGTCGCGGGTGCCGCCACCAGAGGTCGACGATTTGCGTTGTGGTTTGTCTTTAAAGACCCGAGCGATTAGACGGAGCGTCACGCACTCAACCGTTTCCGCTTCTGCCTGGTGACCGTATGTGCGTTCGTGTTCTGCACCGAATGCACCCGACAATGCGGCAAAGTTTGGACTATTATCTTTTTCATTGCATACGATAGTAAGTTCATGCGCTTGTCCACTATACCGGAGATCGGCATAACGGGTAATCGTATATTCAGTCGGTTGGTAACCTTCACCATTCATCAATAATTGGAGATCTTTCTCAAGAGACAGGAAGGCCTTTTCCATGTCTGCGGGACGCACGTCGGTAAATCGTCTGAGCCACGCTCGGCTAATTTCATGCTCCACATCCGACAACAAAAGCCCCAGGGCACTGAACACTCCAGGTGCAGGTGGTATAACGATCTGGGTCATGTCTAAAAGATTGGCGATTTCCGCCGCCACAACCGGTCCATTACCGCCAAATGCAAGTAACGTGAAGTCGCGTGGATCGCGACCTCGATATGTTGACACCGCTTTTACGGCTCGCACCATGGTGCCGCAGGAGACCTGGAATATCCCCCAAGCGGTATTAAGTAAGTCGCGTCTGATGCTCCTGCAAATTCGTGTCTCTAATACATCTTGTGCCCTTGTCATATCGAGTTGCAAATCACCACCAACCAAATGACTGGGGTTTAAAAACCCGAGGGTCAGTATGGCGTCTGTGAAAGTTGGATCTTGGCCACCGCGACTGTAGCAAACAGGGCCAGGCAGGGCGCCCGCGCTTTCTGGACCGACTTTGATGAGACCGCCTCGATCTACCGAGACTATACTGCCGCCACCGGCCCCAATCTCGGAGATGTCGATAACTGGTAATTTCAATGCATAGCCACCCCCCATTACCAACTTGCTCGAGAGGTTAATACCCGCTCCCACTTCGTAATCACCTGTACGGGCTATTTGGCCGTGTTCTATCATTGATGCCTTCGCGGTCGTGCCGCCCATGTCCAGCGTAATAATATTATCCGTCGTCTCGAGGTGTGTGGCCGCGATGACGCCAGCCGCCGGACCGGATTCAACGATATAGGCCGGTTTTTGTGATGCCGCCGAAATGGACATCACCCCGCCGTCCGATTTCATGATTTGTATTGGTGCATCGACGCCAAGTTTTTTGAGGTTCCGTTTTAATGAAGCAAAGTACTCACACAAGATGGGGCCGAGGTACGCGTTGATAACCGTTGTCGAAGTACGTTCGTATTCCCGAATTTCTGGGAGTATATCGCTGGAACAGGTAATGAAAACATCTGGTCCTAAGATACTGCGGACGATTTCTGCCGTTCTATGTTCGTGAATTGGGTTGGCATAGGCATGCAGATAAGCAATCGCGATGGCAGCGACTTTCTCACCTGCAAGCCGGTGACAGGCAGCAACCACTGTATCCTCATCGAGTGCCTTGCGTACTTCGCCGCGCGGACCAATTTTTTCCCTAACTTCCAGACGCAGTCGTCTTGGCACCAGAGGCGCGGGTTTGGTCCAGTTTAAGGAATACATTTCCGGAATGCGTAACCTGCGTAGTTCTAGAACATCGCGGAAACCCTCTGTCGTAATAAGTCCTGTGGCGGCACCCTTTGCTTCGAGTATTGCGTTGGTGGCGACGGTAGTCCCATGGGCTATAACTTCTACGTCTTCAGGATTTGCACCCAGATGCGTAAGCGCTTTAGTGAGCCCGTTTGCAATTCCTTGTCCAAAGTCATCCGGGGTGGTCAGCAGTTTTTCCGCGTGGACTGATCCATCACTCCCCATTAAGACGAGGTCGGTGAACGTTCCGCCAATATCAATCCCAGCGCGGTAAATCATCTTGTTTTTGCTTTAATACTGGCTTTAAAAACGTAATTTGACACTGGATTGGTCATGGTATCGTTGCCCCTAACTGGCGCAAACGAATGAAACTCAGCTTCTAATGAGGCAGTAGCTGTTTTGATTACGCCTATTCCAACTGTGCTATTCATTTACATGCAGGTCTCAATATCAAGAATGATTCTTCCTCGGCTATTCTGGCCCCTTTCCAGCATAGTATGTGCTTTTGTCGCCTCTTCTAGGGGAAGTCGGCATGATACTTGTGGTCTCAATATACCCTCTGAAACGCGCTCTGCGAGACTCTTGAGTGTCTCTCGTCGGTCGTGGACGATTGCTTGCAGACAGGTAACACCGTAATGAGTACTAACATCTTCGAACGGTCTGGCGATCAGCCAAACTAGCGTGCCTCCGGATCGTAATACTTTGCATGATTTTTCATGTGCGTCTCCCCCTATCAGATCGAATACAACGTCCTGTTCAAAAACCATTTCCTCAAAATTTTCTTGGTCGTAGGCAATTACGTGATGCGCACCCAGCGAACGGACGTAATCTGCATTTGTCGCGCTGCAGGTGGTGGTTACATTGCATCCGGCAGCGCGTGCGATCTGGATAGCTAATCCCCCAATTGCACCAGCACCGGCGTGAATGAGCACATTTTGTCCGTTTGTAACTCCAGCCGTTTCTACGAGGCCAATCCAGGCGCAGACGCCAGCATGCATCATGGCCGCAGCTTCAGCAAAATTTATATTTTTCGGTTTTGGAATTGTCATCTCTTGGGGACGTGTGACTAACTCGGCATAGCTGCCGAGTTCGGCGTGATCGGTGAGGAAACAGATTTCATCACCAACTTTCGCCCAATCGCATTTGGAGCCAGTCTCAATTACAGTACCGGATCCGTCACGACCCGGAATCGTCGGGAGTTCTATAGGAAACATTTCTTGTAATTGGCCTGATCGAACTTTCCAGTCGCCGGGAATAACGCTCGCACAATGGACAGCGATAAGAGCCTCACTGGCGGCGGGAACAGGATCGTCTAAATCTAGATATTCAAGAACGTCGGGGCCGCCATACGCGCTGTAACGGATCGCTTTCACCAGTCATCCTTTCTAATCAATGCACTGCTTGCGGCCCGCAAATGCAGCCTTATTACCCCCGCTAGAATTAAAGCCGTGGCCAAAACCCGCATAGTGACCCAAAGACATTTGAATAGACTTAGCTTCTTTAATGTTTGACGCCTCGTCCACTACCACTGAGTAAAAGAAAACGAAAGTTCTTTATCCGTAGGTCACGATGATAAAAAAAACTAGCGTCCAATTGAGTCCGTTATCTTGACAGTTGGGCGACAAGCCTCAAAAGGCTCTCGTCACTGCCTTGGGGGCCTAAAATAGAAATCCCTATCGGTCCTGCTTCGGTGGCAAGCGGCAGGGTGATCTGTGGACACCCGGTCAGACCTGCGGCGCTAGTTAGTCCCATTACTCGCGACCGGAAATCTTCGACTTCAGCAGCGCTGGCAGTTCTTTTCGGGCTGACTGGTGCTGTAGGCATTACTATTAAAGACCTTCCATCATCAAAAAGTTTTGCCATTATCTCGCGCGCAGCATCCCTGACTGGTTGGTGTTCATGTTCTTCATTCTTATTCAATCTTGACGCGTATTCGAAGCGTTCTCTCACGCCTGGGCCGAACTGGGGGTCGTTTTTGGTGACCCACTCAGCGTGGTTAGCCCAGATTTCTACCGCTTGTAGATGCCGGAAGGCGGCGGACCAACGGTCGAGCCCTTCAGGTGCTATTTCGAGTTGTTTGGTTTCAAGGCACAAACCTTCGATCAGTTTCGCGGCGGCGACTTCGCTCACCTCACGCTCCAGGTCTGAGAGACGTGCGAAAGCATCACTGGCAAATATCGCTACGGTTGGTGCTATGGTATTTGATGGGCCTTCAAGTAGCACTTTGCCAATGGTCTCAAAGAGGTTTGCATCTCGCGCAAACCAGCCAACAACATCAAATGACACCGCGAGCGGAGCGACGCCTGTGTCATCAACGCGACCGTGTGTTGGTCGGATACCATAGATCGCTGAAAAGCTGGCAGGGCATCTGATAGAGCCGCCACAGTCTGTGCCCAATGCGAAGTCTGTCAGTTCGCCGGCAACCGCGGAAGCGGACCCTGACGATGATCCGCCAACGGAGCGATCCGGTGCAGCGGGATTGATCGGGGCGCCGTAATGCACGTTATCGCCAGCAAGACTGTAACACATTTCATCGCAGACAGTCTTGCCGGAAAACACGGCGCCTGCCTCTAGGAGGCGTGAGATTGCTATTGCATGTTTGGTTGGCAGAGGGTGTGTTTCTGACCAGAGGGGTTGACCGTTACTTGTGGGGTGACCAGCGATGTCAAAGACGTCTTTTGCAGCAAAAACTTTGCCCAAAAGTGGGCCTGTAATTCCGCCCTCGACCGTAAGCCTCTTGCCCGGCATGAAAGCCCCGTAGTCATTTTCCATGTAATCTGCTTTCAAATCTTTTGACGTTCAACAACCCACCAGGCCGAGATCTTCTTCACTATATTGCGAGGGGACCTGAATAGGATTGCTTCTATATGTTGAAGAGGCGTCTGGCATTATCCTCTAATATCATCTTACGCTCTTCGCTCGTGCATCTAAGATTATCTAAAACTTTCAGAGTTGAACGGATGTTATAAGCGCCTCCCTCGTGATCATAAGGAGCGTCAGTAGCGAAAAGAGAATGATCTGCTCCGAAGAAATCAAATCCTGCCTGGCTGGCAGCCTGCGCTCCGAACATCGCGGTGTCTCCGAAGAAATCTCTCTTAAAATAATCAATCAAAGGTTTCTTAAGTTTACTCGCAAATCCTTCATCATCACCCATCACAGCATTGCGGCTCTCCCATGACGGAGTAAATCTCCCTTCGGCGTGGGGTGCGTATGCACCCCAATGGTGCGCGATAATCCTTAGATTATCGATTTCGTCGAACATGCCAGAACAAACAATCCTGGCCATGGCAGCGCTGGTTTCGTAAGCCCAGCCAAAGCCCCAGAAAATTTCATAAAACGAACGGTCTTCGGTCAGATAATCTGGATGCGTGGCTGGCCGTGTTGGGTGAAGCCAAATTATTTTGCCACGTTGCGCGATCTTGGCGAAAATATCGCGAAATTCCAGTTGGTCGAGTGCCCTGTTATTGACATTGGTGAACAGCTGAAAACCGATTGCGTTATGTTCATCAATTACCCGATCAATCTCAGCGAGGGCGGCTTTTGTGTTGTTCATCGGAAGTGAGGCGATGAACCATGGCATCCGATCGGGATGTTCTCGACAAATCCTTGCCATCCCGTCATTGGCGATCCGTGTCAGCGCCGGGCTATCGTTGGGCCCTGCAATGGCATCCGTTGGAGGTTGCGACATGGAAATAATTTGTTGATAGTCGTCGAACTCATCTAACATCCGAAGTCGAGCATCCATATCAAAAATAGTTTTTAGAGATTTCCACCGCTTGACAGCGGCGTCGGGCATAAGCCCGTCAACGGCCTCGAAAAATTCGATCGGAAATACGTGGTTAAATACGTCAATCTTCATGTCATTCGCCCTGCGTTTTACGATTATCGGTTAGCATGAAACTATAGCAGCTGCATTGAGGAAAAGGGTTAAATATACGTTCGTGCAAATCCTCTGATGCCAAGGGGTTGCGGTGGTTCGTGAATTTCGAGAAAAACCATACATGCACGACCTGAACGCCGCAATTTTGCTCGCTGCCCAGTTAATCTATACGGGCGATGCTGACTTGTTGGAAATCATTGGGCTTTCAATTGGTGTAAGCCTCACGGCCGTATTGGCATCTTGCGTCATTGGAATGTTGCTAGGTGCGGCCATCGCAGTTCTGAAGTTTCGGGGTAGGGGCGCAGTTACAATACTGTTAAATTCTCTTATGGGCCTTCCGCCAGTTGTGGTTGGCCTTGGAGTTTACCTGCTTTTATCGCGCGCAGGTCCTCTCGGTGTCTTTGGATTGCTGTACACACCTACAGCAATGATTATAGCGCAGACAATTCTAGTTATGCCAATTGTTGCTGCGCTTACGCGTCAAGTCGTTGAGGATTTTTATGCGGAATACGATGAACAACTCAGGTCATTGGGTGTCAGAGGGCGAAGGCTTGTGACAACGCTGTTATGGGATGCCCGGTATAGCCTCATAACGGTTGCGCTTGCAGGTTTCGGCCGAGCCATAGCCGAGGTAGGTGCAGTAATGATTGTTGGAGGTAATATAGATCATCTAACCCGCGTGATGACGACTGCGATTGCGCTGGAGACGTCCAAGGGAAATCTAGCATTGGCGCTGGCGCTTGGTATTATTTTGGTTGGGGTTTCTCTGCTGGTAAACGGCGCAGTTGCCAGCCTCGGACGCCGTTTCGGAAGGTCGAGATATGATTAAATCAATACTCCCCCTCCGAGCGGTGGAACTGGGTTATATCGCAAATGCGCGTACGCTTCTCGATGGGATTTCGCTTACAATTAATCGAGGCACATTCACAGTGGTTCTCGGACCGAATGGTGCGGGTAAAAGCCTTCTTCTTCGTCTCTTACACGGAATGCTCGAGCCATCGACTGGAACCATCTCCTGGGCTAATGGATCAAGTGCCGACCGAAGACGCCGGCAGGCAATGGTTTTTCAGCGTCCCGTTCATCTGAGAAGGTCAGTCGAGGCGAATATCGTATTCGCGCTTGGCGCTCTTGGAATACCACGTAAAGACAGATCTGGGTTAGTCCAGTTGGCCCTTGAACGTGCTGGTTTGACCGCGGCCCGCAGAGTTCATGCGCGTCTCCTGTCCGTCGGCGAGCAACAGCGTCTCTCGGTAGCCCGCGCGCTTGCAGCTGAGCCAGACATCCTTTTCCTCGATGAGCCAACTGCGAGTCTTGATCCTGTGTCAGTCCATCGGATTGAAACGCTGCTGATTGAGGCGAATGCGAGGGGTACAGCTATTGTTCTTGTAACGCACGATGTCAGTCAGGCGCGGCGTGTGGGACAGAAAATCGTTTTCCTACATGATGGCAGAATAAACGGACAAGGACCCGCGCCTTCTTTTCTCGACAATCCAAATTCTGATGTAGCGCGTGCTTACTTAGCAGGGAAAATTATTGTTTAAACGTGCAACTCTTTGGTTACTGGCCATTGATTTATTCGCCCTTGCTTTGTCGCCGCAACTCTTCGCGAAAAATAAAAATTACATCGTTTTGCAATCTACGACATCGGTGCAAAATTCCGGTCTTCTTGGTCACCTTATACCTATTTTTCATAAAAAAACGGGGGTTGGTGTTCGGGTGGTCGCAGTTGGGACGGGACAGGCGCTTAAAAATGCCCGCAACGGCGATGGTGACGTTCTATTGGTGCACTCACGTGCTGCAGAAAAACGGTTTGTTTCGCTCGGTTTTGGCATCGAAAGGCATGAAGTGATGTACAACGACTATGTTGTGATCGGTCCTAGGCATGATCCAGCGAATATTCGAATGATTGATGATATCGCTCAAGTTTTTTTAAATATTTCATCTAAGCGGGTACCTTTTGTCTCGAGGGGTGATAACAGCGGTACACATATCCGGGAACTTTCGCTCTGGAACATTGCGGGAATTGCGCCTGATGCTGACGGAGCGGCGTGGTACAGGGAAGCTGGAAGCGGCATGGGCGCGACATTAAACATTGCTGTAGGGATGGGCGCGTATGCGCTGACCGACCGGGCAACATGGTTAAGTTTTCAGAATAAGGGAGATTTTGAGGTGTTGGCCCAAGGGGATACCCGGCTATCCAATCCCTACAGCGTTATTTTAATTAATCCAGTCCGCCACCCGCATGTAAACGGGAAAGGTGGTCGAGCTTTTATCAAATGGTTGACTAGCCCTGAGGGACAGGGAGCGATAAACGCTTTCCGATTAAATGGTGAACAGCTTTTTTACTCCGTCTTAAAAAATTAGCGTTCCCTCGTATACACTATTCTTCGGTGGCAGCCTTGCCCCGTTATTCATTTGGTTCGCGGTATCAACTTTCAATGATGTCCCTCAACTTGGTTTTAAGCACTTTGCCGTTGTTGTTTTTCGGCAAAGCATCAATGAAACGATAAACCCGCGGGCGTTTATATCGCGCAATATGTTCGAGACACAGGGTGTTAAGTTCTGTTTCGGTGACCTTTGCACTTTCTTTGGCGACGATGAAGGCTACTACCTCTTCGCCCCATTCAGGGTGTTTGCGCCCGATAACTGAACATTCAACGACATCCTCATGGTGGAGCAGTACCTCCTCTATCTCGCGCGGGTATATATTTGAGCCACCAGAAATGATCATATCTTTTGATCGATCTTTTAACGTTAAAAATCCGCTCTCATCTATGGCGCCCATGTCGCCGGTGTGCAGCCAGCCACCGCGCAGGGTTTGTTCAGAGGCGTTGGCATTGTTCCAATAGCCTCTCATCACGACTGGACCTCGCACGAGTACTTCGCCGATTTCGCCTGTTGGAACGTCGTTGTCTTTTGCATCTGCCACGCGCACCTCGACCCCGTGTTGGGCCAACCCCACGGATGCAAGGCGTTTATAATAGCTGGAAGTCATTGAGCCCGAATGCAGCCCGCGTGATAGTGCTGTTATTGACATAGGTGCTTCTCCCTGCCCATAAATTTGAACCAGTTTAGGGCCCAGTAGCTTGAGGGCTTTCACACAATCCTCGGTGTACATTGGTGCGCCACCGTAAACGATAGTTTTCAAGTTGGTAGTATCCGCGGTCTCCATATCAGGCGCGTTAATAAGTCGTGTAACCATCGTCGGCGCCATGAATAACATCGCACCCTCCCAATGTTTGAGAAGATTGAACACCTCTCCTGGGTTGAAGCCCCCGGAAACCGGAATTACTTGGCAGGCACCGCGTTTTACATGCGGTAATAGATATAATCCTGATCCGTGACTGTATGGGGCGGCGTGAATAATGCAATCGCTATGTCCGATTTCGTCGACACTAGCGAAATACGCAGCGTTCATCGCTCGCAGGTTCGCATGTGTAAGCATCGCACCCTTTGGGCGTCCTGTAGTGCCAGAAGTGTAAAAGAGCCACGCCAAGTCATCCGCCTCAACCTCTGCTTGATCAATGGTATTATGAGCCATCATTTCTCTATAACGGCTAGAACCCGCTGTGATCACTTCTCCAAGATGTGATATGTCGCCGGAAATCTCCTCTATACCTTGGGCGATGTCATCCGATACAAAACAGACCTTCGCACCCGAGTGCGAAAGGATGTAAGAAAATTCTCGTGGGTGTAATCGGAAGTTTATTGGGACGATGGAGAGCCCGGCATGCCACGCCGCAAAGATGATTTCGGAATATTCCGGGCAGTTTTTCATTGCAATCGCAACGCGATCACCAGCCTCAATGCCTGGTAGTGAGAGTAGCGCGCCTGCCAGGCGGGAGGAACAATCCGAATGGTCGGAATAAGTCGCTAATACCTCCGTTCCGATAGCGAGCGCCGGCGCATCGGGGTAACGACTAGCCGAGGTATGAAGCAAATTTGCAAGGTTCATAAATCTTTATCTACCATTACTTTCAGGTCATCGGGAAAGGGTAGAAGAACCCTCGTCCATTTAAGGCACATAATTTCGATCGAAAACTATTTCCATGTCTTTCGAAATAAAATAGTCACCCGACGGCTGCTGGTTTGACGCCTTCACTGCTTCGGGTCTGGCAGACCAAAGGTATATTGGGGTTCCCTGTTGCTTTATAGATTTGCGTTTAAAGTCCTCTATGGTGGCTTAAATCTTCTGAGACACACGGAAATTGTGAGCCGCTCGTCTGTCCGGGAAAGTTATATATTAATGAGAAACTCGTTTTAGATTTTCGACAAGGCCATGCGTGTTTGCCTCGTTAGCGCGCAGCCTCCAAAATAGACACATAATTGGCAACGGCCGAGCCGCCCATGTTGAAGACGCCTGCGATCTCTGCACCCTCAATTTGCAAGTCGCCCGCGTCACCCCGTGCCTGCATAGCTGCCATCACGTGCATTGACACCCCAGTTGCTCCGATCGGGTGGCCTTTCGACTTCAAACCACCTGATGGATTTACCGGGAGTTTCCCGCCTTTTGCTGAAATACCATCCGCAATGACGTTGCCACCTTTGCCTTTTTCGGCAAGGCCCATAGCCTCATAGATTAAAAGCTCCGCGATGGTAAAACAATCGTGCACCTCGACAACATCAAGATCGTCGACGCCAATCTTCGCCTCTGCATAGGCCCTGTGCCATGCAACAGCTGCACCGTCAAATTGTGTCATGTCGCGCCTGCGCATCGGAAGGAAATCGTTCACATGGGCGGTTGCTCGGAAAGCGACTGATTTATTCAAGCCTCTCGCCGTATCGCGATCTGAGAGCACTACAGCCGCTGCACCATCTGTTACAGGCGAGCAATCAGAACGTTTCAGTGGTCCAGAAATAAATGGGTTTTTCTCTGACGGTTCGCGACAGAAATCATATCCGAGATCTTTCTGGAAATGAGCTAGTGGATTGAGCGCGCCATTAGAGTGGTTCTTCGCAGCAATTTGAGCGAGTGTATCAGACTTATCTCCGTATTTCTGAAAATAGCTTTCAGCAATACGCGCAAATATGTCTACGAAGGAGCCGTTTTTGCCGCCTTCGTCTTTGTAATAGCTTGCTTTGGTTAACACCTCGCCGATTGCGGCGCCGTTCAATTCCGTCATTTTCTCGACGCCCACGCACAACACGACCCGTGACCGTTTAGCTGCTATGGCGTTTAAACCTTGGTGAATGGCTGCGGTACCCGTGGCGCAAGCGTTCTCTACTCTGGTCGAGGGTTTGAAGCGCAAATCCTTATTTGCCTGAAGTACCAGTGATGAGGGAAAGTCTTGCATCACAAAACCACCATTGAAATGGCCGATAAAGATTTCGTCCACATCCCTGGGTGCGATGCCAGCATCGATTAGGGCTTCGGTCGCGACATTTACTATTAAAGTCTCAATATCGATGCCGTCATGTTTACCGAATTTGGTATGTGCCCAACCTACGATACAGCCGCTCATGGAGTGTTCCTTCTTGATATAACGCATAAACAGTTTGGCAGTCCGCCAGCGATGGTCAAGTGTTGGTAACCAACGCTACCGATTGGCCGCGAGGCCTTCGATTATGGGAAAAGAGAAGTTTTTAGCTCTGATTGTTGCTGCTAAAATTGATGCTTCTTAATGTCAGACGTGGATATTGAAGATCCGATTGTCCTTTCAAACGGCCGTCCGCTATGGTCGATCAGCCATTATTTCTGGAGCTAGATTATGCAGCGTCTCGATCCGCCGGACCCGTCAATGTATACCGATGATCAAAAGCGCGTCGCAGATGCCATTTCTGGGACGAGAGGCTCAATTGGAGGGCCTTTTGGACCCTGGCTGCACGTTCCGGGTTTTGCCGACCCGTCTCAACAAGTTGGAGCCTTCCTGCGATACAACTCCAAAATACCGGGAAATCTGCGCGAACTTGCTATCTGCACCGTCGGTCAATACTGGCAAGCGGACTATGAATGGTTTGCGCACGCCCCACTAGCAGTTGAAGAGGGGGTAGATGACGGTGCAATAGAGCTGCTCCGTAAGGGAGATGTGCCACAACCTCTCTCAGACCAAGAGCGACTGGTTTATGAACTTACGCGTGAGATTATCACCACAGGAAAGTTATCTGATGCGTCGTATGGGAGCGGCGTCGCCAATTTCGGTAACGAGATAATGATCGAGCTCATAGGCATCTGCGGTTACTATACCTTAATTTCGTTTACTTTGAACGTGTTTAAAGTGCCCCTGCCGGAGGGTGAGAGCTCCCCATTTTATAGATAGGTATACCTACTTTCCTTGAAACGACGGCTCGCGTTTTTCAAAAAATGCGGCCATGCCCTCTTTGTGATCTTCCGACATACATAGCGCAGATTGTGCCAAGCGTTCGATGTCGCGGCCGGTGTGCATGTCGGCGTTTACACACATGTTGACGACGTGTTTTGCCATCCCCATGGCAAAGGGTGAATTTTTTAGAAGCCGTTCAGCATAAGCATATACCCGGTCCATGAATTGATCATGCTTAAAAATTTGGGCGGCAAGCCCAATGCGACGTGCCTCTTCAGCATGTATAGGGTCGGCCGTTATAATTAGTTCCTTAGTCTTTGAAAGACCCACATGGTGGATTAGGCGGTTGCAGGCACCAGATGCAGGGATCGCCCCAAGTTGATTTTCAATTAAGCAGTACGTTGCCATATCAGAAGAAAGAACGATATCGCAGCTAAGCGCTAGTTCAACACCGCCTCCATAACAGAGCCCGTTCACAGCCGCGATGATTGGTAACTCTGCCGTTTCCATATCATCAAAAGCTTGGTGGGCTTGACGGTAATAGAAACGGAAGGCCGGCTGTTTGAGTTTGTCGCTGCCGAGTGCAGCCAGGTCGACGCCCGATGAAAATGCACGACCCTCCCCTGTGATGATAAGTACACGGATATTGTCTTCGAACACGCAGCGGGCCACGACATCTTTCCATTCATCAAACATCTTGCGGGTAAAACTGTTGAGCTTTTCCGGCCGATTAAGTGTCATGGTCGCAATGCCGTTCTCGCGAACATCGAATTTAATTTCCGTGTATTCCATTTAATCCTCCCAGGTAATCTAACGATGATCGTAGGAGCAGGCCCTGTGGGGGGCAAGGGTGCGACGTTGGCTTGATTTGAAAATTCTCTCGACGCACCATTACTGCCTGTCAAACGAAAGGTAGGCATATGTACCCAGCACATCGGATACTAAGTAGAGCGGTAGAAAATTTTCCCGACCGAATAGCATTTGTTGATGGTGACAGCCGATTGACCTACCGCGAGCTTGGCCGCCGCGTGAACCAGCTCGCTAACGGGCTTAGAGGCCTTGGCCTAAACAAAGGTGACCGGGTGGCTATCCTTGATTGGAATTCGCATCATTATGCCGAGGCTTACTATGCTTGTGCGCTGATGGGGCTGACCTTTATGCCCCTAAATTCGAGGCTGGCTGCACCTGAATTGGAGCACATTTTCAATGATTCGGACGCTCGCGCACTTTTGTTATCAGAACCATTCTTGGCACTTTACAACGACATCAAAGCTAAGGCGCCGTCGCTAGAAATATTCATCGGAATAGATCTTTCTAGTAATCACGATAACATTCATGACTACGAGGATCTTCTTTCAAAATCGTCGGACACCGTTGAAGCAGCTAACGCTGGCATAGATGACATTATTCAAATCTATTACACCTCCGGAACGACAGGGGATCCTAAAGGCGTTTGCTTGACCAATGCCAATATTTACTGCTGCGGCTTGGATTGCTTAGCCACTATGGATTTTAGACTTGGGTCAGTTTGGCTGCACTCTGCCCCCATGTTTCATCTTGCGGACGCAGTTGCTTTTTGGGCGGTTCCTATGGTCGGTGGGACGCAGGTATCGGTGCATTTCGACCCAGATAAGGTTCTTCAAATGATCGAAAAAGAGAGGGTAACCATTACCTCCCTTCCAGCAACCCTGATCGCGCTAATTGCTAACCATTCGGATCTTTCAAAATATGATTTGTCTAGCCTGACGCAGATTATGTATGGAGGATCTCCAACGCCTCTGGGTGTTCTCCAGAAGGCTGAAAAAATTTTCCCCAGCAATATGTTACTGCATACCTACGGCATCACGGAAACCGCAGGGCTTGCGTGCTGTCTGCAGCCACAGGATCACGATTTAACGGTCGATGAAGACGGCTTTTTCCGAGCGGCATCATGCGGCCCGCCTACATCTTTGGTGGATGTGCGTGTTGTAGCAGCGAACGATGCAGATATCCCAGCAGGTGAAATCGGCGAGGTAGTTTTTAGTGGGCCAAAAATCATGAAGGAGTATTGGCGAAAACCAGAAATGACGGCGGAGGTGCTTAGGGGCGGATGGTACCATACGGGGGACATGGGATTTCTTGATAAAACGGGTCACCTTTATTTAGTTGATCGAAAAAAAGATATGATAATTTCCGGTGCCGAAAATATTTATTCGGTGGAGGTGGAGAACGTTATTTCCACACATCCGGCCGTCAAAGAGGTCGCCGTGATAGGGATCCCCCACGACATCTGGGGAGAACAAGTGCATGCGGTGGTAGTCAAAAGGGCTGAAGCTTCTGAATTATCTGGCGATGATGTAATTGAGTTCTGTCGAGATAAGATTGGGGGCTTCAAGATCCCCAAATCTGTATCGTTTGCAGAGGGTCCCTTACCCACCACGGGCCCAGGTAAAATCGCGAAACGCATATTACGTGATCCTT
Organism: uncultured Alphaproteobacteria bacterium; assembly: GCA_913046035.1. Taxonomy (GTDB): domain Bacteria; phylum Pseudomonadota; class Alphaproteobacteria; order MPNO01; family UBA830; genus UBA830. The sequence continues at coordinate 26,608 of CAJWSW010000015.1, forward strand.
ACTGGAAGGACCTGAACAGACAAATTTGATTCCTGCCAGAGATCTAATAGATTTCCCAGCAGGAGAGTATTCGCATGACAGAATTCATTAGAAATGCCTGGTACGCGGTGTGTTGGTCGGATGAATTGGGAGTGACGCCGCAATCCAGACAAATTCTGGGAGAGAATCTTGCGGTCTATCGTACTGCAAATGGTGTCCCGGCTGCAGTTGAGGATTGTTGTCCGCATCGGCTCGCGCCGATGTCACTGGGTTTCGTAAACGGTGAAAACATCGTGTGTGGCTATCACGGCATGGAGTTCGATCGCGACGGCTTTTGCGAATCTATTCCGGGTCAAAAAAATATACCCAGAAAAGCAAGAATTAGAACGTACCCTGCTGTCGAGAGGTATAACCTTATTTGGGCCTGGATGGGCGAGCAAAAAGAAACCGATGATGAACTAATCCCGGATGTTCACTGGTTAGATGCCCCTGGGTGGACAACTGTTACAGGGAGCACACGTTACGAGTGTAATTGGCTCTTATTAGTCGATAATCTTCTCGACCTAACTCACACCACATTTGTGCACCAATCGACTATCGGAACCGAAGATGTAGCTAACACTCCGATTACGACAGAATTTTCTGGTGAACGTGTCTATGTGGTTCGTGATATGAAAAACACCGCGCCCTCTAATCTTTATAAGAGGATCGGTGGTTTTGATGGCAGGATCGACCGGTGGCAAAGAATTTGGCTAGAACCACCGTCGGTCGTCGTCATCGAGGCTGGCGCCATACCGGCGAAATGCGACCGTGATGGAGCTGATCGCGAATATAACGGTTTCGATACGCGGGTTCTTAGCATGCTCGTGCCTGTAGACGAGCGAACGGTGGAACAGATCTGGGCATTCGCTCGTAATACGGAATTGGATGATGCACATCTCGATGTAGATATTCAGAAAGCTCTGGAGCTAACCTTTAAAGAAGATGCAGACTTCCTGGCTGGCCAGCAAATAAATATGGAGCGGCACCCTCATAAACAGATGTTGAACAACACTGCCGACGCAGGCGTGGTTAAGACGCGTCGGCTGATTGAACGCTGGATAGCAGATGATCTTAGACGTGCGGGGGCTGCGGATTTATAGCATGTTTTTTGCGATTTGTGATTACCCGCACTGTCAGTCGATGTCTTGCTGGCCTGTGAGATTGTAATTCTGCGAATGGTGGATACCGCGATCCATATTGGCTGTGATATCGGAGGCACCTTTACGGATATCGTCGCCCAACAGGCAGATGGCACGATACACATCCGGAAGGTGCCATCAACCCCCGATGATCCAGGGCAGGCGGTGGTCAAAGGACTCGCGGCGATGCTGAGTGAAATAAACGCTAATTTCAGTAATCTCTGCGAGATTGTTCACGGAACGACCGTTGGCTCCAACACTATTCTGCAAAAGGCTGGCGCTCGAACCGGGCTCATTACTACTAAGGGATTTCGGGATGTATTAGAAATCGGTCGTATTAGGACCCCAACGATGTTCGACCTTTCCTGGGAAAAGCCGGAGCCGTTGGTTCCACGACGCCATCGTTTAGAGGTAGGTGAACGAATGGGAGCCGATGGTTTTCCGGTTGTAGATCTGCCTGAAGATGAGGTGCTATCTGCTGCACGCCGGTTGGTTGATGAAGGGATCGAGAGCGTCGCTGTCTGTTACATCAATTCGTGCATCAACCCACTACATGAGCGCCGATCCGTCGAAATCCTAGAGAAAAACTTTCCTGATCTCCTAATTACCGCCTCGTGCGATGTGTTACCTGAGATGAAGGAGTATGAGCGGACCTCCACAACCGTCGTTAACGCTTACCTGCTCTCGGCGATGCGGCGCTACCTTGCAAATCTAACCAAAAACCTCGCGGAGGCGGGGATGACTGCACCTCTTCTGGTAGTCGCTTCATCAGGCGGCATGATGCGGGTGAAAACCGCGAGTGATATTCCGGTTTTTGCCGTTGGCTCGGGGCCAGCCGGAGGCGTGATGGGCGCGGCGCGTTTGGGGCAAGCAAATGGGAATGCGGATGCGATCGCATTCGATATGGGTGGAACAACCGCCAAGGCATCTATCGTAAAAGATGGTGCCCCAATGCTGACATCGGAATATGAGTTTCGCGACGGCATCTCTAGCCCCAGTCGATTTATAAAGGGTGGCGGCTATATGCTGAAAGTACCGGCTATAGATATCGCGGAGGTGGGTGCTGGCGGTGGCTCGATAGCCTGGATTGATGAGGGTGGCTTGTTGCAGGTTGGTCCCCTGTCTGCTGGGGCGGATCCCGGGCCCGCGTGCTATGGTTTAGGTAATGAAAAACCGACCGTTACCGATGCCAATGTCGTGCTCGGCTATCTGAACCCCCTTGGGTTGGCAGGAGGCAGTCTCTCTATTGACCGCAAGTTGTCAGAGAGAGCGATTATGGAATATGTCGGTGCGCCACTGGGTTTGGATCTGGTGCAGGCGGCCGCGGGGATCCGGAAACTTGCTAACGTAGCGATGGCACGTGCCATCCGCTCAGTTACGGTTGAACGAGGGCGGGATCCTCGCGATATGGCGCTGATGGCATTTGGAGGGTCGGGTCCTACCCATGCCGTAGAAGTAGCGGAGCTTCTTGGTATACGGCAGGTTATCGTGCCGGCAATGTCTGGGGTTTTCTGTTCCGTCGGCATGCTTGCATCCGATGTGGAGCATAACTTTGTGAGAAATCTTGTGCGCGAATTAGTCAGTTTGGACATGTCCTCGTTTAAGGAGGCTGTTGAGCGGCTGAAAGACGACGGTTTGGGACGGCTCAGCGACGATGGTTTTTCAGAAGATCGTATAGAATTATCGTTTGGTGCGGATATCCGTTATGTTGGCCAGTCATCTGAGCTGACGGTGCCCATGGATCCAAATCATATTTTGATAGAAGGCTTTAGCGCTCTCGAAAAGGCGTTTCATGATACTTACAATTACACCTATGGCTACACCAACGATGAGAGTGTAGAGATTGTGAATATTCGCCTTTCTGCTAGGGGAAAACGGGTTAATCGTCTCGGTTTCCAGGGGATCGATAGACAGTTGGTTGCGCCCGACATCACTGACGCCGAGAGGTCTGTTTGGTTCGACGCGATTGGTTCATATGTACCAACGCCTACGCGTGCACGAACTGTGGTCACTGAAGGGCCGGTGACAGGACCAGCTATACTTGAAGCCTATGATACAACAATCGTATTGCCGCCCGAGGTAACCGCGGTTTCAGACGGATGCGGTAGCGTCATGATCGAAATTCCAAGTTGTAGGGAGCAACAGTAGTTATGGCTGTGGGGATAGATCCAATCACGTTTGCGGTAATTAAAAACGGTTTAGACTCGATTGTTGATGAGATGGCCTATGATGTTATGCGGACCGCGCGCTCAGAAATCGTTAAAGATGTAATGGATTTTTCCGCTGCTATTTGCGATCTGTCCGGCAATATGATTGCCCAAGCGAAGACGGTAGCTCTTCATCTCGGTGCTGTGCCTGAGGCAATGACCGTCGTTCTTGATAACTACAGCGACGATCTTTTGCCGGGGGATGCGGTGATCCTCAACGACCCCTACCAGGGAGGTATGCATCTACCCGATATTTTTATGTTTATGCCTGTGTTTCATGGCGGGACATTGCAGGGATTTACAGTCGTAATATGTCATCACACGGATGTTGGTGGTCGCGTCGCGGGCTCAAATGCTAGTGACTCGACGGAGATTTTTCAGGAGGGGCTTCGAATACCGGCCCTGAAATTTTTTCAGCAAGGTAAAATAAATGAAACTCTGCTGAAGTTAATAGAGCTGAATGTTCGTCTGCCTGACCGCGTAGTAGGCGACTTGAAAGCGCAATTCGCGGCCTGCAAAACCGGCGCGCGGGAGTTTGTTAAGCTCTTTGAACGGTACGGGTCCGGCAAAACGCAGGAGTATTTTACTGAGCTACTCAACTACGCCGAACGCATGACACGTGAGGAAATCCGGAAATGGCCTGACGGGGTATATAAATTTACTGATTTCATCGACGATGACGGGTTTTCTGATACGCCGTTACCAATCTCAGTATCTATCACAGTTCATGGTGACAGTGTGACTGTTGATTACGATGGAACAGCATCTCAGGTCCCGGCGGCGTTAAATTCAACGAGATCCTATACTAACTCATGTACTTATCTGTCGGTACGTTGCGTCTTAAAGGGAGATATTCCGAACAATGCAGGTGTTTTTCGTGCAATAAATGTAAAAGCTCCGGAAGCGTCGATTGTGAATCCCAAACTGCCTGCTGCATGCGCGGCCCGAGCATTAACCGGTTACAGAATTGTCGACGCAATGTTTGGGGCGCTATCGCAAGTTGTTCCGGATCGTGTGCCTGCAGCGGGGGAGGGGGGTAATACAGTCGTGTGCCTTGGCGGGTACAGGGGTGATGGATCTCCCTTTATCATCGTTGATATGATCTGTGGGGCATGGGGCGGAAGGCCTGATAAGGACGGAATAGAGGCCATCACAAACCCATCTCAGAACCTTTCAAATACACCGGTCGAAACGATGGAGTCGCAACACCCCGTCCGTGTCGAAGAATATGCATTGGTCCCCGATAGTTGCGGCGCAGGCGAATATCGCGGTGGGCTTGGGGTCGCGAGATCCTATAGGTTACTCGCTGATGAGGCAGGACTTCAACTGCGAGCGGACCGCATGAAAATTCGACCATACGGACTTGCAGGTGGTGGTGAAGCTGAACCAGCTATAAATGAAATTATAAAACAAAACGGAGAGCACGTCTCGCTTCCAAGCAAGATCAACCGGAAGTTAAAAAAAGGCGATCTTGTGCGTCACGTGCAGCCAGGTGGCGGTGGCTTCGGAAACCCATTGGCGCGCAATCCACAGCGGGTTGCCCACGACGTTTGGAATATGAAGATAACAGCGGAATATGCTCGTGATCGGCATTGTGTGGTAGTTCACCCGAACTCAGGCGAGCTAGATGAGGCGGCAACAACTGCACTTCGTCGAGATAACCAAGCAATATTTTAACAGCCAAACTGCTAGTTTGCGCGACCCGATCGATCGGGTGGGTTCTTAGTCTAGGGCAACCAAGTTGTCGGCGGCATTGCGACCATCTCGGCTAGGCACAAGTTCAAACTCAACTTTTTGACCTTCCCGAAGCCCTTGAAGCCCAGCACGTTCCACGGCGGAGATGTGCACGAAGGCGTCGCTTCCCCCCTCTTCAGGTTCGATAAAACCAAAACCCTTCGTCGGATTAAACCACTTAACTGTACCTTTTGGCATAGTGTCTCCCTTTTTCTCCTGCGTCTCCCGCACTTACGTGCGTGTTTTATGCCCCTACAAAACTCGTAAAGAGCTCCCATGTCAGGCGTAGTAAATTACAAAAGAAACCTCAGTACTTCGTTTTAAATATTAAGCTTAACGGCATAGATGCCTTGAAGGCAAACTCTTTGATGTAAGCTTTTGGCCGCGTAACTATTTCCCTCAAACATTTAGAGCGCCTTGCCACGATGAACGGAAGAATTTTTATGTCTCCTCCGATGTTCAGGCACTGCAGTGTTTTTGTTAAGTGTGTACATGCCATTTACGGAGAGAACACCCTACTTTCCGGAGATGAGGCTATCCTCAGGGGTGCAAGGCGATTGACGATTATGGCGCAGTGACGCCTCTTCGAGATGTCTGCCATTAACGTCAAATTGGAGCGTAATAATTCCCTCCAAACAATCGCACGACGTTATTCATTTTATAGATAATACAATCTTCCCTTTTGCATGCGTTGTTTCGCTTAGCTTATAGGCATCGATCGCGTCAGATAGGGCAAATACAGCGCTTACGCTGGGCCGCACCGCCTTCACTCGCAGTAGTTCGGCAATCCGATTGACACCAGCGCGGTCGTAATCGACAAGTGGGATTTCAACCCGAATATCTTCACGTGGTTTCTCGTCTGGTAGGGGCTCTGCATTAAGGCCGACCAGCAGGCCGCCGGACTTCAGCACATCGTATGATTTCAAATGCGTATCACCGCCCATTGTGTCGTATACCACATCAAGATTTGATAAAACGTCTCGAAAATCGACCGTTCGATAATTAATCACTTCGTCGGCGCCAAGTTGTGTCACGAAATCGACGTTGGCTTCGCTGGCAGTTGCAAAGACTTTTGCTCCGCAGAATTTGGAGTACTGGATTGCAAATGCCCCGACACCTCCAGCTCCTGCATGGATAAGCACATCCATGCCGGGTTCAATCATGGCGGTCTTTTCAAGTGCGGTCAGCGCAGTAAGACCGACAAGGGAAATGGAAGCGGCCTCAACATGGGAAATATCTGATGGCTTGATCCCGAGCACACCAGCGTCAACCGCGACGAATTCGGCATGGCTGCCCCACCGATTGGGCGGGCAAGTCCCAAAAACATGATCTCCCCTTTTCAGGTTGGTCACATCTTTGCCGACTTCTATCACGATGCCAGACAGGTCACGACCTGCAACGTTAGGGAAATCGAGTTCAAACCTCCCTCGCATTTGGCCTTCACGGACTTTCCAGTCGATTGGATTAATGCCTGCCGCATGCACTTCGACGACGACATCATTCTGCCTTGGCTTTGGCTTCGCAACCTCTGTTATCCGCATACCCGAGAGGTCGCAATACTCATCATAGACTAGTGCCTGCACGTCAATTTTCCTCGTGGGGGCTTGGAGGTAGGGCGATATTGAAATGGGTCCGTAGTAGGTTGTCGATTAGGTCGAAGCAGGACCCGTAACGTATGACTGTCATCGTGCTCATATTAATCATGGTTGACGAGCGATTATAACGGTTCCAACGCATCAGCCCGTAATCGATCACGATATCAGCGGCTTCGAGGATCTCAGGCTCTATCTCAGTCGCCTGAAACTTTACACCTCTCAATGACACATTAGCCGACGAGCCGATCGCCATTCTATTATCCGCGAAAGCGAGGCGTGCAATATGCTCCATGAGCCGCCCCGCATTAAGGAGCATTGCGAGCGTGCCGTTGTGGGTGGTTTGGCGCAATGTGTCGGGGGGAAGATTGGCGAGCGCTGGATGTTTCATATGCACCGTCGCAGCCGTGCCTAGCGGAAGATCCCACTCTTCAGTAATCGCGTTAACAATGGCTCGACGTTCATCTTTAAGATCATGAAGAGCCGTGTGCATCTCTGTACAGCCAATAACGGCATTCAGTTTTTCCGGTTTCCGCTTTTTCACCTTAAAGATGCGCCAAACCGCGTCCGGGTCACAGGCGAGAATAACGTATCCTACGTGGGTCGGGATAATGCCAATCCCGCCGTTTTTTAGGATCCCGTATACGCGTTCCCCGTCTCCTTCGTAGTCGTGGATTGCCATTGTCTCAATGCCTCGGTTCTGCTGATAGGAACTATAAAGGTATTGTCTTGCAATTCTAAGTGCGGCGCTAAGATCCATGGTATACAGGGAGGAATTAATTGGGAAACTAATGATTACTCAAAAGCGAGCGCGTAACGGCCTGCGTCAAAGTCTTGAAGAACTGCCTGGATCTCTAATCCGGCATGTCGCTGAGCCAAATATGGGCCGGGAAGGCCTAATTAAACTATGGTTCGGTGAACCTGACGTTCCTACTCCACAATTTATCAAGGATGCAGCTGTCTCTGCGTTGGATCAGGATCAAGTGTTTTACGCGAAGAACCGCGGTGTACCTGCTTTGCGCGAAGTAATTGCCGAATACGCGACCAAGTTACATGGTGCTAATATCGATATTGGCCGTATTACGGTCAGTGGGTCGGGAATGAATGCGATCATGATGATTTCCGAAGCGTTGATGTCCGCTGGTGACAACATGGTGGTGGTTGGTCCTGTATGGCCAAATTGCAAAGAAACAGTTCGCATTATGGATGCCGAGCCGCGCCAAGTTGCGTTAAAGCTGGGTGATGACGGGCGATGGAGCCTTGATATTGAAAAACTATTCGCTGCCTGTGATGAACGAACACAGGCTGTGTTCATCAACTCGCCGGGCAACCCAACTGGCTGGGTAATGCCGCGAGAGGAGCAGCAGGCGGTCCTTGTTGAATGCCGAAAACGCGGCATATGGTTAATTAGCGACGAGGTTTATATCCGCCTCGCTTACGAATCTGACCTTCCTTTGGGTCGTGCTCCGTCTTTCCTCGATATAGCCGACCCCGAGGACCGTGTAATAGTGATCAATTCCTTTTCAAAATCTTGGTCGATGACTGGCTGGCGACTAGGTTGGATCACTCACCCTATGGATACAGGGCAGGGATTTGAAAAACTTGTTGAATACAACATCGCCAATCCGACTACATTTGTGCAATACGCTGGGGTGACTGCAATCGAGCAAGGTGAGCCTTTCATTGCTCAAACCTTAAACAGGTATCGGCAAAATAGAGATATCGTAGTCCAAAGGCTAAGCGCGATGAGACGGGTAAAGCTATCGCACCCCGAAGGCGCTTTTTATGCTTTTTTTGCAGTCGATGGCATGTCGGACTCTGTTGCTTTTGCGCAAAAGTTGATTGACGAAGTCGGCGTCGGGTTGGCGCCGGGTCTTGCTTTTAGCCAAGATGGTGAGGGTTGGATGCGGCTTTGCTTTGCGGCAGATACACAAACTGTCTCCGCTGCCATGGATCGATTACAGTCGATCCTGGGGTAGCGAGAAACGCTCACGTTACACCCGGCAGCGCCAAATTAAGGGTTTGTCAAAGTTTCCGATGTTAACTTCAACAACTAACATCGCACCAGTGCGCGCTCTATGTCGCATAAACTTTCTTGTATCGCTGTCACCTCAACTTAGGCGCCATAATCTGGTTGCCCCACGGTCTGATTTATAACCTGCTCGTGAATCCTCTTCTGAAATTTGGACGTCAATTGCTTGATTATGCTTGGCTAAACCACGAACAGCTTTGCCGTGATCACGGAAAGAGTGAAGCGGATAGGAGCTTCGCAACCGGGTGAATAAGAGCTGTCCGCTATCCAAGCGGCTGTTATGGCCTGAGGCTTTGTTCGTAAGGTACTTTTAAACTTGTGCGTCGCTTGAAGAAATTGGTTAGACCACGGGGGAGGCGCCGCCATCGACATTTATTGAGGTCCCCGTTATGTACCCGGCCTGATCAGACGCCAGGAAGCAGGCGATGTTAGCAAATTCTTCTGTTTCGCCGATGCGCCCCATGGGAATGTGCCGATCCTTTGCCATTTGCTTAATGAAGTCCTCATAATTATCATTTTTGTCTGCCGCTTGAAAAGCGCGCTCCCATTGAGCGGATTTGATAATTCCTACCATTAATGCATTTACGAGCACGTTGTGCGGTGCGCCGTCGCTGGCAAGCACCTTTGTCAACGCGAGACCTGCTGCACGGGATACAACCGTAGGCGCACCCTCCGCACGTGGCGCCTTGGCGCCGATATTCAGTACGTTAATGATACGCCCCCATTTACGGTTCTTCATTGCGGGTAGGGCGGCGCGGCACAAACGAACAGCAGCCATGAGTTTTAGCTCAAGGTCTTCTTGCCATTCAGCGTCGGTTACGCTCTCGAACGGTTTAGCGCGAGAGGTCCCCGCGTTATTGACCAGAATGTCAATCTTTCCCAACGAATTTTCCGCGTCGACGAACGCTTCTGCAGTTGCCTTTGGGTTAAGAAGGTCACAAGGTATGGCAATGACCTTGCGGTCACTTACCTTTTTTAAATCGGCTTTTGCCCGATCGAGAACTTCTGGACGACGGGCAAGGATTGCAACATCGGCGCCGGATTGCGCAAAGCGCATTGCCATACCCTTGCCAAGACCTTCGCTGCCACCTGTGATTAGCGCTGACCGTCCTTTAAGTGATATTTCCATGTTTTACTCCAAGTTTTCTGGGTATTGGCTATCGATGTTTTTCAAAGATCTCGCTTTTTTACATTTGAGGAGCTTTGTAAAAATGGCTACGTTCTAAACCGCTAGGCCACCACCTCTGTTGGCTCGGCGGGTCGGGCTTTTGTGAGCAGAGCACCGATGATCAATAAATTGACACAATTTGCGGCAAAACCAATCAGAAATGCTAAGTCGTAATTTTTATTTACATCGAAGATAGCACCGCCCATCCAGCTACCAATCCCCATCGCGATTGCACCGAAGAGAAACACGATACCGGTTCGTCGGCCTGCTTCCTTAGGTGGCATGTACTCGCGGATGATGACAGCATAAACCGGAAAAATACCGCCGTAGCCTAAACCAAATCCAATGCCTAAGATTAATAGAAAGAAAACTGAGTCTGCGTTGGCTAACATGATAACCATTGCAGCTTGGAGTACTGAGAAGCAGAACAAAGCCCATAGGCTTCCAAAACGATCTGAAAGCAGGCCCACAAAAATAAGGCGGCTGATGAAGGCGGCTGTGAGCATCGCTGAAAAAATCCAGCCAGCTTCATTCAAAGAAAGACCGAAATCAGTACCAAACGACACGAGGTGAGCAAGCGGTAACGCCATGGAGACACAGCACCCGATAATAGCGACGCAAAGAACGACCTGTAGTTGCCGGTAACTCAGATTAGTGGTGCTGTTACGAGCAGGCCGCCGGGCCCTCCCCTTTTTGTCAGGTCCTTCCGCCTCCTCTGCCAGCTTCAATTGTTCGGCGCTTGGTGGCTTCCGGACAAAAATCAAACACATGGGTAGCATTATGGCCCCGGCAACTATACCGAAACCAATAAATCCCGTGCGCCATCCAACCTCCGTTACGATTAGGGTAAAGATTGGCGGCCAGATAATGCCGGACAGGCTTTGTCCGCTAGAGACAATACCTACTGCCATGCCGCGGCGGCGGTCGTACCATCTCGAAATATTTGCCATCAGCGGCGCATAGAGGCTGCCCTGTCCAAGAAAGCCAAATAGGAACAAATAGACAGCGAATAGCTGCCACTCGGCGTGTACGAGTGTCGTCAGGATTGAGCCCGACACCACTGCGAAAGTAGCAACCACGGGCAAGGCCACTGCGCCTACGCGATCAAGAAGATACCCCATGAAAATACCGCCAAGCCCGCCCCCAATGAATTGCAGGGAGAATGCAAGAGACGGTACTTCCCGAGGCCAGCCGAATTCACTTGCAAGATCTTTCAGTGTGATCGCGATTAGAAATAGGCTGCCGGAGCCGACAAAAATCATACTGTGGGAGCCAAGGAGCACGACGAACCGGAACTTAAGAAAAGATTGATGGTTGACTGTCATTCAGCATCTATAGCGGGTTTGGTTCAATCTGCCACGGATGAAAATACGTTTTTATGCACAGCGCTCTCCGAGATCGAATTATAATTCTTGTGGAGTTTTTAGCCTCGCAACAAAGAACCCACTGGTCAGTTTTCGCTGTTGCGGCAATGAAACATCAACTGTGTTAATCGACTCGCGCAAAAAATTGCGGGTATCGCCGCAAAATTCAGTTGCAGGGCACATCTCTAACGGTCGGGGCAACAAGGAAAATGATTTCACCTAAGCCTGTAAAAGTCCGTGTATCGGAGCGTATACAGGTATTTTAGTCATGCGGTGACCTTCTTTAAAAAAGTTGTTCTTTACATGCAATGTTATTTTGTTGGTTGTATGTAGAGCGAATGTCTGAGTGACCCATTTACATCACGGTCCTGTATTAATAGCGGCCTTAGCCTAGGATGATATGAGGTACAAAACGCGCGTCGTCACCGGTCACTAGCGTCGCATCCTCACGGATGCAAATACCGCAGGGTTGGCTAGCCACTAGCCAAGACCCAATCATCGGATAATTACCGTTGAAATGCGGCAATGGGTTTAGTGCCTGGACGATGTGACCTTCAGCACCATAGTCGCCGTCTATGTTTATAGTCTGTTCGCCGCCTTCAAAGAATTCGATGTTGGCACCCTCGCGGGAAAATAGAGGTTTCCGAACATAATTTCCCTCCAATGCCGTGGCGGCGGGATCACCATCGAAATATGCGGGCAGCAGATTAGGATGACCCTCAAACATCTCCCATAGCAGAGGTAGCAGTCCTTTATTGGACAGGATTGCCTTCCACCCTGGTTCAATGAACCGGACATTGGAACCGGGTATCCGCTCGCTAAACTCCTCGCTCATCATCCATTCCCAAGGGTATAGCTTGAACATAGTTTCGATGGGCGTGTCTTGTAGGTCGGTGAACTGACCCTTTGTATTGATACCGATATCTTCTATGTAAATCAGCCTGGTTTCCGCCCCACCCTGACGGGCGCAATCGGCCATGTATTCCACTGTACCCTCATCCTCTGCTGTGTCTTTGCAGCACGCGAGATGAAGCACGTCCTTTATTTCCAGACTACTCCAAGCTTGTGTGAGAGCCTCGTGTATAGAGTTGAATTGATCACTCTCCCGGGGAATTAAATCGCGCTCTATTGCTTGTTCCAGCCAGACCCACTGGAAAATTGATGATTCATAAAGCGCTGTCGGGGTGTCGGCGTTGTATTCTAATAATTTTGCGGGCCCATTCCCGCTGTAAGCGAAGTCCATGCGACCGTATAAATTCCGTTCCTGGCTGCGCCAGCTACCAGTGATATAGTCCCAGAAATACTCCGGAATACCGAGACGCATGAGAACCGTTTCATCGGTGAGAGCTCTCTCGACGACTTGAAAACAAAGCTGCTCTAACTCTTCAGTTGGATTCTCAAGATCTCTCTCGATCTGTTCTAGTGTGAGGCGATAATAAACGCTCTCATCCCAGTAGAGTTCATCGTCTGGTGTATGAAACTGAAAGCCATGCACTTCTGCTGTTTCGCGCCAGTCTTCCCGTGGTTCGACCGGGATCCGCTCCATTAATAGCTCGTCTGATTGATCAGCCGCCGAAGGAACGGCGCATCGAGCTTCGGGCGTTTTTGCCAAACCCGCCACGCGACGTGGTTCGGGTTTTCGTTGTTGGCGTTGCGGCCGCGCTTTTCGCCACTTGGGTGCGTCCGATCTTTGAACCGACAGCCTTATTATCTGCAGTACGGAAGGTACCTGCTTCACCAGCCGAGCGATATAACGGTTGGCCACGGCCGCTACCGGACATCATGTTACCCATAAGGTAGCCAGCCATTAGTGGCATAAACACGCTTCCCCCGGATGTCGTCCGCTGCGGTGCCTTTTCGCACTTTTCCGCGCCAAAGTCAGCCTCACAATCTAGCCGCGACGTGTACTTAGGTGCGGCAACAATGTGCGTTTGCTGAGCGTTTTTGTAATTCGTGGTGCATTCCTGTTTCGAGAAGCCTAGGCCTGTACACTGATCAACAGATTCAAACAGTGCGGTGTCAACTTTTGCTTCATCGCATGCAGCGATTAATAATAGGCCAGTGCCCATGGCTACGAGTTTCACTGATTTCGAGCGTTTCATGGTATAATATCTCACAACGATTTATCCACTCATATAACACGAAATCGTTGTACGGCGACTCTTTACAAATAAGATAGTTTTCATTTTTACAGTCTTAAGATAATTGAGGCTACTCAGCTTCCATATATTTAAGGGAGATCGCTTGGCGCGCTTACGCTCCCACGGAGATCGAGGATGGACTGTTTTCGGTCGCCATTAAATAACACGAGTGCGCTTTTGCCCTATCTTATGAAATTGGTATTCAAATCAAGATAGAGTACCCCGTGTAGTGAGTAACCAGAGGTTTAAGTCTTAGCCTGCCATTCGCTCTTTTACCTTATTTCCTGACCCGAGCCCTATGTATAGCTTGCTTAGCAGTTCCCGTAGTTTATTGAGCTCTGCTTCTGTAAAATCAGAAGTGGCCAAAACCTCAAGGTCCTTGGCGTAGGGTAAAATTTTTTCTGTTACGGCTTTTCCTTTTGAAGTCAGGATTACCGTAAATGATCTTGCGTCATCCGCACCACGCTGCCGTCGAGCGAGGTTTTTATCTTCCATTCGGTCAAGAACACGGGAAAGCGTAGAGAAATTTATACTCGTTAGCTCCGACAGGTCACCGACCGTCTGTTTACCGCCTTGATAGAGTGCAATCAAAACGCGCCACGACTGGATATTTACTCCAGCTTTATTGAGGGCAGGAGTAATTTCGCTCACAAAACGCTGACCCAGCCGATTGACGAGGTAGGGTAGGTAGGTGCTTAGTTCCAAAGTTTCTTACTCGGCAGCGATCCGGTAGTTGGTGAAATTAGGAGCAACTTCTTCCATGAATTTATGCATCTGTTCTTTGACCATTTGATGCGGCTTTCGGCCAACGTTGAAGTATAGGATGCACTCGTCTATGCCAGCGGCTTCAACTTCCTTCAATTGTTCCGTAATAGCTGCGCTATTACCAATCAGCACTGAGTTTTTAGATAACTTGTCCTTCTCCATATTCCGCAAGATTTCGTTGATTTTCATGAAATAATGCATTGTTGGAGGCATTGTAGCAGGGTCATCCGGGAAAGCCCGAAGGACGCAATGTTTGAAGTAGTCCATCATCGCCTGCCGTCCAAAATCGTCTTCAGCTGGGTTATCGGCAATGTGAATGAAGTAGCTGCACATTGCGCGACCAGGTTTATTGCCCGCCTGAATGCAGTTTTCACGGTAGCTGTTCACGGCAGCTTCAAGGCTTCCATAAACCATCGCTGCAGCGAATGGTGCGTAAATGATGTTGTGTCCCCTTTTAGCCGCCATCTTTGAGGAGGTTTCGGAAAAAGAGGCCACGTAAAAGGGTATTGGATTTTGTAAGGGCTTTGGTGTTATCGACATATCGTCGATATGGTAGAACTCACCGTGATGGGACCAGTGACCCTCCTCAGTCCATGCCTTCCACAATATGTCCATACCTTCTTCGAACATTTCAGCAGACTTCATAAAGTCAGCACCGAACGGTTTGTATTCATCCATGTCGTAGCCGCGCCCCGTCGCAAAATCGACTCGGCCACCCGATAATAGATCTAGCGTTGCCCAAGCCTCAGCGACGTGTATGGGGTGGTGTAGTGGCAAAACATTAACCGCGGGCGCGAAACGAATGTTAGTTGTTTCTGGAATTATGCTAGCAAGTAAGATGTCTGGGCGGGAGTTTACGCCAAGCTGGTCGAAATGGTGCTCGCCGATCCAAGCTGAACTGTAGCCTAATCTGTCCGCAAGGATGGATTGCTCGCGGATCTCCAATACAAAGTCACTGGCCGACCGCGGATTGTTAGGATAGTGATTATCAGACAGAGTGAAGTAGCCAAAATCGATCGCCATAACTTTTCCCTCCCGTAGGACGTTTTTATTTTCTGAAACTATTTGATACTGCAAATAAATAGTTTGCAAGAAAAAATATTGTCCACCGAACTTTTTGACATATTGAATAGTTACTGTTGCGCATTTTTTGTGTTTTTGAAGTAATGCGACCTGGGCGTTGAGCGACGTTTTTTTAACAGATACAGCTTGGTTTGAATCAAATTAAAAGCCAAACGATACGTATCTTTTGAGCTTGCGCGGAAATCAACATAAACTCTCCGTCTGTGCGGGCTAGACCACCGGCTGAAGAAAAGGTTGTCGCTTATCTTTTTGTAACTGAATAATGTTAGGATATACGCAAAAGGAGGTAAGTTATGGGGGACGCTGTTTATAGAGATTACGATGCCGCTGCTTTGTATGCGCAATATGACAATCGCGCTCAGTTGACTGAAGAAGCACTAGAAGCGATCAAGGCAAACCAGAACACACGTTCTGCCGAATACCGCGTAAGCGCGGTGCGAAAACATCTAGATGTGAAGTATGGTAACGACCCACGCGAGAGGCTTGATATCTATTTACCGGAAGCCAATACCCCTCCAATGTTTGCATTTATGCATGGCGGTTACTGGCAATGGAACGACAAGGAGGGTTTTGACTTTCTGGCAAAAGAACTGAACGCCCACGGGGCGGCATTTGCCAATATTGAATACAGTTTATGTCCAGCTGTCACGTTAGCTGAACTCACAAACCAATGTCAGCGTGCCATCGCACATTTGTGGAAGAACGCCTCGGCCTATGGCTATGATGCAAATAAGATTATAGTTTCAGGCCATTCTGCTGGAGGGCACCTTACTGCTATGATGCAGTCGACGGATTGGCCGGCTATAGATAATGCATTGCCATCAAATGTAGTGGCAGGTGGGCTCCCGATCAGTGGCGTTTATGACGTCGAACCTATCCGATTAACTCCTCTAAATGAAGCGGTTCAACTCGGACCTGATGATGTCGCCGCAATGAGCCCGATGTTTCTGCCGCCCCTCAGCAGCGGTGAGACTATCATTGCCTTCGGCGGCGATGAATACGATGAATTTGATCGGCAGGCGGAGGATCTTGCGAAGGTTTGGGCTGAGCAGGGTGCAAAGACGTCGACGCTAAATATGCCAGGACGGGACCATTTTACCGCTCTTAGCGCACTCGCTGAACCTGACCACGATCTTTTTGCAGCGGCATTGAAGCTTCTTGGTCTGAAGTGATGAAGGTGCCGGATAGTGGGCAAACGATCATTGATGGTCGTAACTCGCATGGAGTGAAACGGGCAATGGGTGTCCACTGGTACTAATCCATGAGATAGGCGGTGATAAAAGGCGCGGACCTGAGTGAGCTACCCGATGCAAGGCACATGGTTTATATCAGATATCCCAGCGTTTAATGCCGCTTGGAGATCCATTTGCAACGCGTCTCCTGAATTTGGTCCTCGCATTCTAGCAAATTTTTAAAGTGCAGGCGTTCCCTACGATAATTCCAGAGAAATAGGGATCTATCATTCATTAACAACCGGGTTACGCAAAACACCAATCTTGTCTAGTTCGATCTCGATAATATCTCCGTCCTTCATAAAGACTGGTGGGTCGCGATAACAGCCCACGCCGCCAGTGGTGCCGGACACTATAACATCGCCGGGGACTAGTTCAGTTACGGTCGTCAGGTAGTGTATCAGCTGTGGAATGCTGAAAAGTAGATCGTCTGTCGTGGCGTGCTGCATCTCCTTGCCGTTGAGACGGGTCATCAGCGTCAGCGCGCCAGGATCTGGAATTTCGTCTGCGGTTACCATCCATGGACCGAAGGCTCCTGACTTGTAAAACGATTTACCGGGCACGAACTGGCTGGTGTGGCGCTGATAATCTCGAATTGAACCGTCATTATAACATGCATAGCCCGCTACGACCGAGAGTGCGTCTGCCTCGGAGACATGCCGGCAACTCTCTCCAATGATGACTGCCATTTCGCCCTCAAAATCAAACATTTCTGAGACGTTCGGCTTGATCATCGGCTGTCCGTGACCAACCTGCGAATTAGCAAATCGAGTGAAGATCATCGGCCACTCAGGAATGTCCCGACCGCCCTCTAACACGTGGCTGCGATAGTTGAGGCCGACGGCAATGATTTTGTCAGGATCAGGGATCACAGGCAGGAATTCTACCTCGTCTATGCTGTGATCTGCGGATCTTTTCACGGTAGCCTCAGCGATCATATCCATCGACCCTGCGGCGATAGCGTCTTTAAGGCTCTGAGGGCCGCCGGCTAGTGGTTTTGCGTCAATGACGCCGTCATCGGTTACAACGCCAAATGACTTTATGCCGTCAATTGAATAACTTGTTATTCTCATAGGACCCTCCATTGATCTCGATGCGGGATGAATAACGACTACGCAGCGTTATGCAAGTTTTGTTAGGTCGAGAAGGTTTGCTCTATTACGCCTCACTCGCCTAGTATTCATTATGCCTAATAAGATCATAAAATCGGGAATTTGAATATGGCTAAGCTGCCGGAAATGAAGCTTGCCCATGTTGGTATTTGGGTTAAAGACTTCGACAGAATGAGAGATTTCTATGTTCGTATGTTCGGTTTCGGAGTCGCCGATGAAGGTCTGCTCCACGGGAATAGGTACGCGTTCCTTTCCCGCGATCCCGAAGACCATCATCAAATGGTGATTGCGGAGGGTCGCAAAACCGAGACTGAGCAAACCACCGTTAATCAGATTTCCTTCAGATGCGAAAACCTAGAACAACTGCGCGAGGTGCATGAGGCAGTGACGACCGACGAGGATGTCCAGGAGGTTCTTGTAACCGATCACGGTAATGCTTGGTCGGTATATTTCTATGACCCTGAGGGAAACAGACTAGAAGCTTTCATGGATACGCCTTGGTACATCAACCAGCCACACCGCCACGACATCGACTTTACGATGTCAGATGAAGAAATCTATTCGGCGGCAGAAGCCCATGCGAGATCTGACCCAACGTTCCAAACAATCGAAGACTGGCGCGTTGAATTCCAGAAACGGATTCCCGGGAAGTCATGATATTTACAATCAGCTGGCTGGAATATTGAGAAGGGTATGGCGATTGGTGTGCCAGTCCTATTTGTATCTACAACCTATCCAATTTGAGATCAAACAAACCCTTATTAAGAGAATACGCTAGACAAATCGGATTTAGCGTATGTAATTCAATGCGGAGAAATAATTTAAAAGTCGTACAAATATTTTACAATACTGTATGAGTTAATCGGTTTGAGATTAATTGGTCGGAAAAACTCAAGCAAATAAGCGTTCTATTTTCCCCAGCATAGATTTGATTTTTTAGAGTGGCGATAAGTTTGTAACCGAATCGCTCCGTTAAGAGTTTTTCGACATTCGGTTTAAATAAAACTTCCATTGTAAGAACAAAACCAGAATTTGACTTAAAAAACATATACTTTTCAGTTTTTTAAAAAAATTCTTGTTTATAGGAACAAAACCGGTACATTTCTGTGATCTCATGTGATTGCGCAAAGTTGAGCCGTGTGGAATAAGGAGGGTGGTGATATGGCAGAACCTAACTTAAGAGTAGTCGAAAAAGACGGTATGGATAGATCTGAAGCGGAAAAGAGCAAGGCATTGGAGGCCGCGCTTAGCCAGATTGAGCGATCCCACGGTAAGGGCTCGATTATGAAGTTGGGTGACGGCTCCGCACCTGTTGATATCGAAGCTGTCTCAACCGGATCCATTGGGTTGGATATAGCGCTTGGAATTGGAGGTGTTCCACGTGGCCGGATAGTTGAAATTTATGGCCCTGAAAGTTCTGGAAAAACAACACTTGCCCTCCACATCGTAGCGGAGGCGCAGAAGAATGGTGGCACTTGCGCCTTCATCGATGCAGAACACGCACTTGACCCAATTTATGCGCGAAAGCTTGAAGTAGATGTTGAGGAGTTACTAATTTCTCAGCCGGATGCTGGAGAGCAGGCGCTAGAAATCGCCGACACGTTGGTGCGATCTGGAGCAATAGA
>CAJWSW010000016.1 GCA_913046035.1 uncultured Alphaproteobacteria bacterium
TGGTCGAGGGAGAGCGTTTGATCCGCTCAGGAAATTGGGATGGCTGGTCCCCAACCTTCATGATCGGGCATCGGATTTCAGAGAAACGGCTGGGAATCATAGGTATGGGCCGTATAGGCCAGGCCCTGGCACGGCGCGTCCGAGGTTTTGGTATGACAGTACATTATCATAATCGCCGTCGCTTGCATTCAGAATTAGAGAGAGAGCTTGAGGCGACTTACTGGGATAATCTTGATCAGATGTTGGCCCACATGGATTTTATTTCCATCAACTGTCCGCATACTAAGGAAACGCATCATCTATTAAGTGCAGAACGGCTGGCCTTGCTCAAGGCCCACGCATTTGTTGTCAATACTGCACGCGGGGAAATAATTGACGAGGCAGCATTAGCTCGAATGTTAGCTAGCGGAAAAATCGCCGGTGCAGGATTAGATGTATATGAGCGGGAGCCGGCTATAGAACCGGCGTTATTGGAACTCGACAATGTAGTGTTAGCCCCACATTTGGGTTCAGCGACCCACGAGGGGCGAATCGCAATGGGAGAGAGAGTTATTGTAAATATCAAAAGTTTCGTCGATCACCACCGGCCGCCAGATCGCGTATACGAAATCTAGGCAATACTTATTAATGCATTGCTGCGTCGGCCTGCTTCAGATGTACAGCATAGCCCCATCCGATGATGCGTCTGCAATAAAGCTTACAACGCTACCTTCCCGGACCTCAATATCTGATCGAAACTGTTCCCGCTTCACCCGTGATACCCTCAATCCCATTTCGCAGAACATGAATGATGCGCCCATTTCGGCGCAAACAGCCAGCAATTCCTCGAAGGTTGCCAGTTGTTTTTGTTTCAGCGCAGCCTCTGCCTTGGCGTCTACAAAATTTAATGTAAGTGCTCGGATGCCTTCCATAGTGAAAAAAAGCGTGACTGGTTTTCCGGTGGCGAGGGCCGCACTCGCTATCACCAGTGCATAGTGAACCCGATCAAAATCGGATGATTGAACAATTAGGGATAGTTTGTCGGGTGATGCCATCGGATGGCTTCGCTAAGCCGCGTAAGCGGAAAGGTCGGTGATCGAAGGTTCGTCACCACAAAGAGAGCATGTCGGATCCCGAGGAAGCTTTATTTTCCGAAAGTCAGCGGCAAGTGCGTCGTAAATCATAAGAAATCCGGAAAGCGTGTCGCCTAGTTGTAAGATTTCTTTTAGCACCTCCACTGCCTGAAGGGACCCGACCGTTCCTGCTAACGCTCCAAGCACACCGCTCTCGGCGCAGCTTGGGACCAGCCCAGATGGTGGTTTATCTCTGTAAAGACAGCGATAGCATGGTTTTTTGTCGTCGCGGCCAGATCGAAACGTTGCGATTTGACCTTCGAAGCGAAGGATGGCTCCGGACACCAGAGTTTTGCCTGCTAGATGACAAGCATCGTTCACAAGAAATCGGGTGTCAAAGTTGTCGCTTCCGTCGGCCACGATGTCGTATTCACTAAACAAATCACGAACGTTGTCGGCTGTTAACCGGGTACCGTGTGGGACAAAAGACACATTTGGATTAATTGCAGAAACGGCCTCACCAGCGCTTTTAACCTTGGGCATGCCGATCCGATCAGTAGCATGAATGACCTGTCGTTGCAGGTTGGAAAGATCGACTGTATCGTCGTCAACTACACCAAGAGTGCCAACTCCCGCTGCGGCGAGATACATCAGAAGCGGTGCACCGAGTCCGCCGGCTCCAATCACGAGAACTTTAGCGTTTATCAATTTTTCCTGACCTATGCCACCGACTTCCGGCAGAACGATGTGGCGGGCGTAGCGCTTAATTTGTTCTTCTGAGAAGCTCACACGTCTACTCCTGTCACGCCCCGGTTGAGCCAAAACCGCCGGTGCCACGATCAGTTTGTAACAAAGTGTCTACTTCGGTCACCTGCACCTGTGCAACTGGAGCAATCACCATCTGGGCAATACGCATTCCCCGTTCGATGAGAAAATCCTCGGCCCCATGATTGATCAATATCACTTTTAACTCGCCCCGGTAATCGGCATCGATGGTGCCCGGAGTATTAAGGACGGTGATCCCATTCTTAGCAGCAATGCCGGATCTTGGGCGCACCTGCGCTTCGTAACCGGCGGGAAGGGAGATTGCCAGACCTGTTGGTATTACAGTGCTGGCCCCGGGTACTAACAACACAGCAGCATCGACCGCTGCGGCGAGGTCCATACCAGCGGATTGGGCTGTTGCGTACGTTGGTAATGGTAGGTCTGTATTATGTGGGCATCGAGTTATTAAAACTTTTATTGAATTCATTCAGCAGCTCTCGCGAAGGTCTTAAAATGCTCAGTGATACGGTCTACAAGGCGATCCGCGACCCCAGTCTTAGCGAGCAGTGGCCAATCTTCTATTACGTTTTCCGTGATGAAATGTACTTTGTTTTCATCGCTACCAAATGTGTTTGTTCCCGAGGAGACGTCGTTAGCTATGATCCAGTCACACCCTTTGTAGTCGCGCTTGGTCACAGCGTTCTCGATAATATCGTTAGTTTCAGCAGCAAATCCCACGACTAGATGTGGTCGCCGATCTGCAGAGTCCGCGAGGGTGCGAAGGATATCGGGGTTTTCAAGGATATTAAGCGACGCAGCTGTCGTGTGATCTCTTTTTTTCATCTTCCGATCGTCTATTTTCTCTGGGCGCCAGTCCGCTACGGCAGCAGCGCAAATTGCCATATCCGCTGGCAGCGAGGCAAGCACGGCGTTGAGCATATCCTGTGCGGATTCGATACGAACAATCTTAACGCCTGCTGGATTGGGTTCATGTGTCGGGCCGGTGACTAATGTAGTACGCGCCCCCCGAGCAGCCAGCGCGGATGCGATCGCGTGTCCCTGTTTGCCAGACGATCGATTGGCGATATAGCGCACTGGGTCGATAGCCTCATGGGTCGGCCCGCTGGTCACAATCGCATGGCGACCGGCGAGTGGGGCGTAGGCATGAAAATAGTCGTCAATAGCATCTGAGATTCCTGCTGGTTCCGCCATTCGGCCTTCGCCGAATTCACCGCAGGCCATTTTGCCCTCAGTCGGGCCTATGAATATGACTTCGCGGGACTTCAGTATCGAAATGTTATTTTGAGTTGCTGGGTGTTCCCACATTCGGACGTTCATCGCTGGAGCGACCATGATATCTTTATCCGTTGCAAGAAGGGTCGTCGTGGCGAGGTCGTCCCCAACCCCTTGGGCCATTTTCGCCAAAATATTGGCGGTGGCTGGCGCGACAACAACCAGATCTGCGTCGCGCGATAATTGAATATGTCCCATTTCAGCCTCGTCTGTTAACGAGAATAGGTCTCTATATACCTTGTCCCCACTAAGCGCAGAGACCGATAATGGTGTTACGAACTGGGTTGCTGATTCAGTAACTATGCACCGAACGAATGCTCCATGTTCTCGTAGGTGGCGAATCAAATCGAGGCTTTTATATGCCGCAATACCACCTGATATAATTAGAAGTATGCGTTTGCCAGGAAGCATCCAATACCTTCCCTGTGCCTGTAAATCTTATAACCTTATGATTTTAAAGCTTTTCTAAAAAAAAGTGAAGTTATTCGAGTACAATAGTGGCTATTACTATAATTGCTGCTGCAATCACCCAGAACCCTGTCGTCCAGTGCCGCCGTCGAACGCCCGTTAATGTTTGGAGCGAGGTGGGATCGACCTGTATCCCATGCTTTGATGCCCTGCCCAGCGTTTCTTCAACCTCCTTGATGAGGAAGGGCATGCGTTCGAACATGTCTAGCATGGAATTGGCGGTGTCCCGGATACGAGTCTCCGGCGCCATACGCTCGAGCATCCATTGCTCGATTAAAGGTTTTGCCAGCTCCCACATGTTCACGTCGGGACATAACTTTCGCCCAACCCCCTCTGCCACTAGCATGGTTTTTTGCAGTAAAAGAAGCTGGGGTTGTGCTTCCATCTGGAATTTTTTGGTAATTGTGAAGAGCTGTTCTAAAAGCCGGGCGAGGGATATTTCCCCCAGCGGCAGACCGAGTATAGGCTCGGCAATCGATCGGGCCGCTTGAGCAAATTCATCGATTGACTGATCAGCCGGCACATATCCGGCTCGGACATGCACAGCAGCGACCTGCCGGTAGTTGCCGGTAAGAAAACCGTGTAGCATTTCGGCAAGGTATTCGCGAGTGTGTCTGTCGAGGCGACCCATGATCCCGAAATCAACCGCGTGAAAGACCCCCTGATCATCCACGAACATGTTTCCTGGATGAAGGTCAGCATGAAAGTACCCATCGCGAAAGACTTGAAAAAAGAAAACTTTCGCAAAAACAGCCACAATGTCTTCGGTGTCAGATGAGCTCATTTCTGCAAGATTAAGCTCGTTTAAGGGGGTCGCGTTGATCCATTCGGTGGCCATCACCCGTCGGTTTGTGTACGTCCAATGGACGGTGGGCACAGAAAATTGGGGTTCATCGATGAAATTTTCACGGAGCTCTTCTGCTGCTGCAGCCTCAAAACGGAGATCCATCTCAATTTCAACTGACCGAATGATTGTATCGATTGCCTCTACTAGGCGCAGACGGCGTAATTCAGGGCGCGCTTGCTCAATCCTTGTAGCTGCCCAGCGGGCAAGATCAAGATCCCGCGCGAACGCTGCCTCGATTTCTGGCCTGAGAACTTTTATTGCCAATTCCCTGCCATCCGGCAAAGTCGCTCGGTGCACCTGTGCAATTGACGCTGCTGCGATTGGTTCTGGTTCGAAGGTTTTAAAGAGTTCCTCCGCTGGCTTTTTGAGTTCAGCCTCAATAGTTTGCTTCGCAACGTTTCCATCAAATGGCGGGAGCCGGTCTTGAAGGGACTGAAGATCATCGGCGAGAGTATCTCCTATCAAGTCTGGCCGAACTGATAGTGCTTGGCCCAGCTTAACAAAGGCAGGGCCTAGTTCTACAAGTGCTTTTTTTAAGCGCTCGCCAGGGCGTTTTTGCGCCATGCTGGATTTCCGGGGTGCGAGGAGGCTTGCGCGTATGAGGGCCGAAAAAATTTTCGGCATTCCTGCATTCTCTATGGGAAACAGTGCATCATTTCGAGCGAGCGTTCGGATAACCGTGACCGCTCGGCTCATGTGGCGTAAGCCAGAAAACATTCCTTAGACCCGCCAGCCCGAATGCTGCCAGACAACTCCGCCGCTCAGTGGTGTGACATTGATATTCCCAAATCCCGCATCCGCCATCTCTTCTGCCAGCGCGCTGGGTTCTGGAAATTGGCGAATGCTCTCGGCTAGATATTTGTATGAATCGCTATCGCCGGCGACTTTCTCCCCTAGCCAAGGAAGCACATGGAATGAGTAGGCGTCGTATATTGGCTTAAGCTGCGGCAGGATCTCTGGGCTAAATTCCATGCAGATGAAGTGACCCCCGGGCTTAAGCGTACGGTGCAATTCCGAAAGTGCGACCTTTCGCTGGGTTACGTTTCGCAGTCCAAATACGATGGTGCAGGCATCAGCGATTCCGCCCGGTACTGGTAATGCAGCTGCATCCCCGCATACCCTTATAGCGCCACCTAAATTGCCCCTGTCTAATGACCTGTTTTCGCCTGCAGCCAACATGTCGGGATTGATATCGCAAATGATGGCGGTGTTACCGCCGCGTTTCAGGTAACCATCCGCGATATCCCCGGTGCCGCCGGCGACGTCGAGAAGTAACTCTCCAGCCCGCGGGTTTAGCCGGTCTAGCAAAACCGATTTCCACAGGCGATGCAGACCACCTGACATTAAGTCATTCATGAGATCGTAGCTTTCAGCGACTGAAGAAAATACTTTTCGCACCATCAGTGTGTGTTCATCCGGGCTTACTTTACGAAACCCAAAGTCAATTTCGTGCCCTTCCGTTTTATGGGGCTTGTTTTGGTTTTTATCCATCTATTGGAAGATAGCGCGCCGACGTGGTAATCGCTACCTTATCAATATGCCTGAACTTCCAGAAGTAGAAACTGTCCGCCGTGGTCTGGCTCAGGCCATGGAAGGCCGCTTGATCAAAAGTGTAAAGGTCCGGCGGTACGATTTGAGATTCCCCGTTCCAGCTGATTTTTCGGATCGGTTGCGTGGCCGGAGGTTAATGACGCTTGAGAGGCGTGCGAAATATCTGGTCTGCACTTTTGACGACAAAACTGTGATGCTTGCGCATCTCGGAATGTCCGGTCGCATGGTGATTGAAAACAGGGGACACCCAAATGTGCCGGGACAGTTCGTACTCAAAAAAGGTATGCACGATGCTCATGAACATATTGTGTTTGAGATTGACAACGGAACCACGATCCGGTTTTCCGATCCGCGTCGATTTGGAATGATGTTGTTGACCACTACTTGCGAGTTCTCGTCGCATAAACTTATCCGCCATCTAGGGCCTGAGCCAATGGAAGATACTTTCACTGGTCCTGTCTTGGCAGCGCGACTCAAGGGTAAGAAAACACCTATAAAATCAGCGCTACTTGATCAGCGTGTAGTCGCCGGTGTTGGGAATATTTACGCCTGCGAAGCTTTATATGCCGCGAGGATATCGCCGCGGAGGGGCGCTTTCACAGTTCAGGGCGAGCGTGCTGCGCGGCTGGCTAGTGCTGTTCGCACAGTTCTCAGGCGGGCAATTGACGCCGGCGGTTCGTCGCTACGTGATCATGTTGCGCCGTCGGGCGAACTGGGATATTTCCAGCATAGCTTTAGCGTATATGGGCGCGAGGGTTGGCCTTGCCCGGGTTGCGATTGTGAGAGGTCTGTTCAACGAATTGTGCAGGCAGGAAGGTCTACGTTTTTATGCACAAAACGTCAGCGATAAAGAGTATGTCTTTGCTAGCTCTACTGAGAAATTTGGTATTTTTGACTTCAGTGTTTTCTGCGCAACCGGCGCTGGCCCAAGCTTTTTTTAATGCTGTTGAAGACCTGCCTTTGGCTCCTGGGCTAGTCCAGACGTTAGACCAAGACATCTTTTTTGAAAGCCTCAGGGGACGGATTGTTACCGTTTTTGCCTATGGCGAAGACGGAGTAATTGTATATCGGGAATTTTACAAAAAGGCGCTGCCTCCCCTTGGTTGGGCGTTGCAGGCTGATGGGACCTATAGCCGCGACAATGAGGTGCTGCAAATAGACTTTAAGGCCCGTGGTCGACGCACGGAAGTGCGAATAAGGGTGGTTCCAATGAAGGCGAAAAAAGGACCTTGAATGTGCCGTAATACTTGACGGAGAGTTACTTCCTCCTTATTAACGGATGTGATTAAGGGGAAATTATGGCAAACACATCCTCCGCTAAGAAGCGGATTCGACGCGATGAGCGCAAGTCTCACATTAACATAAGTCGGCGTAGTCGGATCAGGACATACATAAAGAGGGTTGAAGCTGCTATCGAGGAAGGTAATAAGGATGCAGCCAGTGCCGCGCTAAAAGAGGCGCAGCCAGAAATGATGCGTGGCGTATCACGTGGTGTTTATAAGAAAAACACGGCAGCGCGAAAAATTTCCCGTCTTTCGCACAGAATCAACAAGATCCAATAACGGAATTCTGAAATCGATCGTTTGAATCGAACAAATTTTCAAACAACTTTAATTATCAACCTATCGGGTCGGACTCGACTTGTCTCTTTTCTGTTTGAGGTTAATTGGGTAAGTGCTGGTCTTGATTTTTGGATCTTCCACAGGTTATTAACGTTTCCAATCTGTCAACCCTATAAATTTTCATGAATCGTAAATTTTTTGTCTTCTAGCAGTGCCCCACCCGTTGCACGACCGACCGGTCAGGGGTACATTAACAAATCGGCTTAGTAGGGAGAGTCGGGCATATAAGAACCCGCTGGCAGTCTTTTTATTTTCAATCCATTTAGTTTTTCGTGTGCTGAGAAACTGCTTGTATTGCCGAAGTAATGGATGGCTGGTTCAAATAAAAAATAAGTAGTGTGGGTTAAAAACGTGGTGAAACGGGCCAAAAAGGGGCAGTATATGGGTCAGTCTACCGCACTTGAAAATGCCATTGTCGGACAGGTAAGCAGTGGTGGTTACGCTGGTGATGTTAAAGCGTTCACGGCTTGGGAGGCCGTAAAAAATTCGCCTAACGCTGTTTTAGTAGACGTGCGGACCCAAGCCGAATGGAACTTCGTCGGTGTTCCAGATTTGTCATCAGTCGGTAAACAGCCACTTTTTATTGAATGGCAGATGTTTCCCACAATGGAACTGAATGCCTCGTTTGTGGATATGGTCATTGCTGCGGCGCCGGACAAAATGGCACCATTGTATTTTTTGTGTCGCTCAGGTGCTCGCTCTAAATCCGCCGCTGTGGCGATGACAGAAGCAGGCTATGTACTTTGTTACAACATAGCACCAGGTTTCGAAGGCCCGCATGACGGCGAACAGCATCGCGGCTCTGTCGAAGGGTGGAAAGCCAGCGACTTGCCTTGGGTTCAGGGGTAACGCATGGCTGGTCAGGGACTTACTCAAGAAATTAATGCGCGCTGGACGCGTGTCCGAGGAGTGCTTCGTGCGGAAGTAGGCGACTCGGCTTATAAAAGTTGGCTTAAACCGCTCGGTTTGGTCGACTTTTCAAACGGGGTTGTGCGGCTGTCGGTACCAACGCGTTTCATGCGCGATTGGATTGCAAACCATTATGGTCGACGGCTCTCAGATTTGTGGTGTGAGGGTGATTCGCTTGTATCAGAGGTGGAGATCTTTGTTTTGTCTGAGACCCAGGACAGGCGGACCCAGACACCATTTCAGCCGCCGACTGAAGCTTCTGTCAGTGCAATGGCAGGTACGCAAGTTTTGCCCGATCGTGTTAAGGGTGACGTAAGTGCCGCGCTTGATCCTAGGTTTAAATTTGAAAATTTCGTTGTCGGTAAGCCAAATGAACTCGCGTACGCCGCGGCCCGCCGGGTGGCGGATGCAGAAACGGCGACCTATAATCCGCTGTTTCTGTATGGCGGCGTTGGGCTGGGTAAAACGCATCTTATGCATGCAATTGCTTGGCATATTCGTGAGCATCAGCCGGGTCGTAAGGTGGTTTATCTGTCGGCTGAGAAATTCATGTACTTTTTCATTCGTGCCCTGCGGTTTCAAGACACAATGGCGTTCAAGGAGCGTTTCCGGTCAGTTGATGTTTTGATGATAGATGATGTCCAGTTTATCAATGGGAAGGAATCGACGCAGGAAGAATTCTTTCACACGTTTAATGATTTGGTAGATAATAACCGCCAGGTGGTTGTGTCCGCTGATAAGTCCCCGTCGGATTTAGAGGGCATGGAAGAGCGATTGCGATCGCGGCTCGGTTGGGGTTTGGTTGCTGATATTCACGCTACGACATATGAGTTGCGACTGGGCATTTTACAGTCTAAGAAAGATGAAATTGGTGCTGTGGTCCCAGATAAGGTCCTGGAGTTTCTAGCTCACAAGATAACGTCCAGTGTCCGCGAGCTAGAAGGGGCGCTTAATCGTGTCGCTGCCCATGCTTCGCTAATTGGGCGGGATATCACACTCGAATCCTGTCAAGAGGTTCTACACGATCTTTTGCGGGCCAGTGACCGAAGAATTTCGATAGAGGAAATTCAAAAACGTGTTGCAGCGCATTTTAACATCCGTCTTGCGGACATGCATTCGGCACGACGGTCGCGAGCCATAGCTCGGCCTCGTCAAGTGGCGATGTACCTCGCAAAACAGCTGACATCCCGATCATTGCCAGAAATAGGTCGAAAATTTGGTGGTCGTGACCATACAACGGTAATGCATGCCGTTAAAAAGGTCGAGGAATTGCGAACGAATGACACCACCTTTGCAGAGGATGTTGATTTACTCAGACGTATGCTCGAAGATTAATCTAATTTTGTTCGCTTAGTGGGCGAACGAACGGAATTTGCACCATTAGTACACGATGCCATGCCTGAGCAAGGTGTTGATTCGGACAATTTACATGCTAAGCTTGGTGCCTTCATAAGCCCTTGTTAACATTGAGCTTTCGGGGTTTGGTTTCCTTGGTTTGTCTCGCAAGCGCTATTGGGATTCCGAGTGGGTGTGATATAATTTAAATGTCTTTTAAAATTCCTTCCTGCTAGATGACTCGTTGGTATCACGAGCTAAATGCTGGGGAAATTTCTGGTGGCTACAACAAGCGCGAAAGCCGATTAAAAGCTATGCAATTCACCATCGAACGCAGCACACTTCTGAGGTCATTAACGCATGTCCAAGGTGTCGTCGAACGACGCACCACTATTCCTATCTTGTCCAATGTGCTTCTTCAAGCGAGCGGAGGTAAGCTAGGATTGACGGCAACCGACATGGATCTTGCCATGATCGAAGGTATATCGGCCGATGTTGCCCAAGATGGCTCTACGACCGTGCCAGCCCATACTCTATATGACATAGTGCGCAAGCTTCCGGAGGGCTCGCAAGTGGAAGTGCGTGCTGGCGGCGAGCAGGGCCAGCTTGAGATTCGGTCGGGCCGTTCCAAGCTAAGCCTTGCAACCCTGCCCAGCGAAGATTTTCCGGTAATGTCTGAGGGTGATTTGCCACACCGATTTACAGTCTCGGCTAGTGTGTTGCGCCGACTCATTGACCGAACTCGTTTCGCAATGTCAACGGAAGAGACGCGTTATTACCTCAATGGCCTGTATTTGCACGCCGCTGAGACCGATGACTCAACTGTTTTGCGTATTGTTGCAACCGACGGTCATCGTTTAGCGCGGGTTGAGGTCGCACTCCCGAATGGGGCGGCCGGCATGCCGGGTGTAATAGTTCCACGCAAGGCTGTTGGCGAAATCTACAAGCTAATTGAGGAAGTTGAGGAAGATATCGAAATTGCCTTATCCGAAACCAAAATCCGATTTTCTTTCGATGATGCCGTGCTGACCTCAAAGCTTATAGACGGCACGTTTCCAGACTATGATCGGGTGATTCCATTTGGGAATGACAAGACTTTAGCAGTGAACCGCACTGAGTTTGTGAAGGCAGTGGATCTTGTGTCCACAATTTCTACAGAAAAATCTCGAGCGATTAAGCTGTCGCTGGACGACGGTAATCTCGTGCTCACCGCTACTAGCCCAGAGGCTGGCAGCGCGCGTGAAGAACTCGACGTGATTTATAATGATGGTCCACTCGAAATTGGGTTCAACTCAAAATATTTGTTGGATATTACTCAACAGATTGAAGGCGACGATGCAAAGTTCGTTCTTTCAGATGGAGCTTCGCCTACACTGGTCCAGGACACGGGCGATAAGAGTGCGCTATATGTCTTGATGCCAATGCGGGTCTGAGCTGCCGGTCCGTCCTTTGCAGAATGTGCTGCTGAAACCCCCCGACCATATCACTGCTCGAGAACGTTGCTCGATCGTCAGGTTAGCACTGACCGATTTTCGCTGCTACGAGCAACTAAAGTTAGGCGCTGACTCTCGTCCAGTGGTGCTTACAGGACCTAATGGTGCAGGCAAAACCAATATACTTGAAGCAATTTCTTTTTTAGCGCCCGGACGCGGGCTTCGCCGCGCACGGATGCAAGACGTAACCCGCAACGATAAAATGTTAAATTCGTCGCCAGGCATTTTGCGTTGGGCCATATCTACAACACTTGAAACATCAACCGGCAACATAAAAATCGGTACTGGATTCGAGAACACCGGTAACGGCGAGGATGGCGGCCGGCGGGTGGTTCGTCTAGACGAGTCCAACGCAAATAGCCATGCGATGTTGGGCGAAGTTTTGGCCATTGTGTGGTTGCTCCCGGAAATGGATCGATTGTTTACGGGAAACGCGGAAGCGCGGCGCCGGTTTCTCGACCGGCTTGTTGCCGCGTTTGATCCCAAGCACATTACGCGTTTAAACAATTATACTCAGGCGATGCGCGAGCGTACCAGATTATTGCGTGACGATCAGGCCGGTCTGCGGAACTTGGATATGGACTGGGTTTCCGCGCTGGAACAACGCATGGTAGAGAGCGGTATAGCATTAGCCGCGGCGCGCTGGAGTTTCGTCAGTCGGCTCGGTTCGGCATGCAAGCTTGTGGTTGGGTCATTTCCTGCGGCGGGTCTCTCTCTAATCGGGGATGTTGAAACTTGGTTAGACCAATACGCTGCCCTGGAAGCGGAAGATTGTTTTCGCACTGCACTCTCTGAATCCCGCGTTCCCGACCGCGAGGCCGGCGGGGCGCTAATTGGCCCACACCGTTCTGATTTTGCCGTAACACATCTTTCGAAAAACCAACCCGCTGCCATTTGTTCGACTGGTGAGCAAAAGGCGCTTCTGATTAGTATCGTCCTTGCACACGCCCGTTTGGTTGCACTCGATCGTGGCGTGCCGCCTTTACTTCTTATGGATGAAATTGTGGCACATCTCGATGCAGAGCGCCGGGCTGCCTTATTCGATGAGATTTGCAGCATTGGCGCTCAGGCTTGGATGACAGGGACTGACAGGACGCTATTCAACGACCTTGGCGACCGAGCGCAGTACTTTCATGTTGAGAACGCAATCGTTCACACAGTTTGAGGATCGTATGATGTCACCAGCAGACACACCATTCCCGGAAAAAAGAGATTCAGGATCCGATGACGCTGATTATGGGGCGGACTCAATTAAGGTCTTGCGAGGCCTAGAGGCAGTGCGAAAGCGGCCGGGCATGTACATCGGCGATACAGATGATGGTTCTGGCCTTCATCATATGGTTTATGAAGTCGTCGACAATGCGATTGATGAGGCGCTCGCTGGTCACTGTTCGGAGGTTACGGTCACCCTCAACGGTGATGGGTCAGCAACTATTACTGACGACGGTCGCGGTATCCCGGTGGAAATTCACGAGGAAGAAGGTGTCTCAGCGGCTGAGGTTATTATGACCCAGCTGCATGCTGGCGGAAAATTTGATCAGAATTCCTATAAAGTTTCCGGTGGCTTACATGGCGTTGGCGTCTCGGTCGTGAATGCGCTTTCGGAATGGCTAGAACTTAGAGTCTGGCGTGATGGCAAAGAACATGTCATGCGATTTAACAATGGAGAATCCGTTGGCCCACTCGAGGCAGTTGGGGGTGCGAATGGGAAAAAAGGAACTTCCGTGACATTTATGCCCTCTTCGCAGACCTTTACTATGACAGAGTTCAATTTTTCGACGTTAGAACATCGCCTACGGGAGCTTGCATTTTTAAATTCTGGCGTTCGATTAGTGTTGACTGATGCGCGGGGTGTAGAACCGAGTTCGGTAGTTTTGGAATACGAAGGCGGTATAGAAGCTTTTGTTCAGCATCTTGATCGTGGCAAGACCCCGTTGATCGAATCCCCCATAGTAATAACCGGTGAACAGGACGGCCTCAGTGTCGATATGGCATTAGAATGGGCTGATAGTTATCACGAAACTACACTGTGTTTTACTAATACTATTCCTCAGTCAGACGGAGGCACGCACTTAGCGGGTTTTCGAGCTGCTTTGACTCGAACTGTCAACGGTTATGCCAACGAGAGTGGGCTTGCCAAGAAAGCAAAGGTCGCGTTGTCTGGTGACGATGCGCGTGAAGGTCTTACTTGTGTCGTGTCGGTAAAGGTGCCGGACCCAAAGTTTTCGTCCCAGACAAAAGACAAGTTAGTTTCTTCCGAAGTTCGACCCATCGTGGAGAGTATTGCGGCTGAGAAAATTGGTCAATGGTTCGAGGAACATCCAAACGATGCTAAGCGTGTGATCGGCAAGGTAA
This sequence comes from uncultured Alphaproteobacteria bacterium, assembly GCA_913046035.1. Classification (GTDB taxonomy): domain Bacteria; phylum Pseudomonadota; class Alphaproteobacteria; order MPNO01; family UBA830; genus UBA830. The sequence continues at coordinate 13,691 of CAJWSW010000016.1, forward strand.
TTGAGGCCGCAGTGGCGCGGGATGCGGCGAGGAAGGCGCGCGATTTAACCCGGCGCAAGGGCGCGCTCGATATTTCATCACTCCCCGGAAAACTTGCGGATTGCCAGGAACGGGACCCTGCAAATTCGGAGCTTTTTATCGTTGAGGGTGACTCAGCTGGCGGGTCTGCCAAACAAGCCCGCAATCGAAAGAACCAGGCCGTTTTGCCGCTTCGTGGCAAGATTCTCAATGTTGAACGAGCGCGATTTGATAAGGTTCTTTCATCGGCCGAACTGGGCACGTTGATTACTGCACTCGGCGCTGGGATTGGAGCTGGAGAATTTAATATTGAGAAGGCGAGGTACCACAAGATAATTATCATGACGGACGCTGATGTCGACGGCAGCCATATCCGAACGCTTTTACTGACTTTTTTCTATCGTCAAATGCCAGAAATTATCGAACGCGGTTATCTTTACATTGCCCAGCCACCGCTTTACCGAGCTAAGAAAGGTGATAGCGAGACCTATTTGAAGGACGACCCGGAAATGGAAGAATACCTTATTCAGTCCGGTCTTCGGGATGCTGTGTTAACTATTAGTGATGGTGCCCAGATAGGCGGCGACGATCTTTATGATCGAGTCAAGCAGGCGCAACGCGCTAGGCGTTTGTTGCAACCAATGTCGTCGAAGTTGACGAATGCGGAAGTCGCGGAGCAGGCTGCTGTTTTGGGGGCGTTCAACCAAGTTCTTTTAGACTCGGAAGAACAGTCACAACTTGTTGCGGATGCGCTTGCTCGCCGGCTGGATGGGCTTGCTGATCCGGCAGATCGTGGCTGGGTTGCAGAGATAATTGAAGGCGGTGGCATTGCCTTCCTGCGGACGCGTCGGGGGGTGACGGAACGCCAGGTCATTGACGGCGCTTTGTTGCGCTCATCTGAGGCTCGACGACTTGACGAAATGACTTCAGATTTCCAGCTGTTATATGCGCGCCCAGCGAATTTAATGGCACGAGGTCTCGAGCAGCGCATTACTGGACCAATAGAGCTGTTCGATGCGGTGCTCGCACTTGGGAGGAAGGGTATTAGTGTGCAGCGTTACAAAGGACTGGGTGAAATGAACCCAGAGCAGCTATGGGAAACGACCCTCGACCCGAATGTTAGAACTTTGTTAAAAGTGCGGATCGAACATGGCGACCAGGCAGAAGATGTGTTCTCAACTCTTATGGGAGATGTCGTCGAGCCCCGACGGGATTTCATACAAGACAATGCATTAAAAGTAGTAAACCTCGACATATAGCTATTGGCTGGTGTTCGCGATACGGTCGAAACTGGCGCCAAACGCAGCGCACACCAAAACATCTTTAAGTTCGGGTGCGATGCGCCGATAAAACCGTCGTGCACCCTTGTTGCGCTTCAAGACCGACCAGAACATCCACCTTCCACCCGCGTCGCGGCTGCTGCGCGCGATTTCGGTAATCAGTGCGGTGCCCACGCCGCTGCGTCGGTGATGTTCGTGAACAAAGAGATCGGCCAAGTATACGCCCCGGGTCGCGCTGTCCGTGTCATAACCCCAGTAATAAACAGCATATCCAGTGACAACATTGTCGATGATCGCAACCTTCGTTTCAAAAGCTGGATTTTTGCCAAAACCGTCGCGTTGGAGTGCTGTCGCCGAAAAACGAGATACCCGCCCGCCATCCGATGCGCTAAGCGCCCGAGCCATAGCAGCAATGTCGTCAACGTCTTGGAGCTGGGCCGATCTGACTTTTACCGTTATTTAAATATCTCCCATGCACCGCTACGAATGTTTATTGTTGATCTATTGCTAAAGTCATTTGATGTGACACTTATCTACTACATAAACGCGAATGTCTCACGGAAAACGCAAAATGCCAAAACACCCGCGCGCAGGCAGCCGGGCTAGCCCCGGTGCCAAAAAACGTATGCCTAGTCGCGATGAGAAACACATCCGCGCGCCTGTAGCAAAAGGAAAACTGCGCGCAAAGAACAGGTTTCGGCGTCAAAAAGTCGTATTTCGGTTGTTTAAATGGTCACTGATTTTGGCGATTTGGAGCACCGTGGCGTTAAGCGGTCTGGTTGCGTGGTACGCTTGGGATTTGCCAGATATTAACAAACTTGAATCTCAGACCCGTCGTGCAAGTATCATACTTACTGACTCAGCAGGCCAGGAAATCGCAACATATGGGGATTTGTATGGCGAGCTATTGCGATTGGCGGACTTGCCGCCCCATCTAGTACAGGCGATTATCGCAACTGAGGATCGTCGGTTCTTTGATCATAGTGGGCTAGATCCTGCGGCCATGCTCCGGGCAACAATCGCTAATGTTCGCGCCGGGCGCTTACGGCAGGGGGGAAGCACGCTTACCCAGCAACTCGCAAAGAATCTTTTTCTGAAGCCTGAGAGAACTTTGCGGAGGAAGGTGCAGGAATTGCTTTTGGCCTTTTGGCTGGAAACTAATTTTTCAAAAGAGCAGATTTTCACGCTCTATATTAACCGGGTCTATCTGGGTGCGGGAGCATACGGCGTTGATGCTGCCGCGCGCCGTTATTTCGGCAGATCAGCTAAAACTGTTTCCTTGCATCAGGCTGCAGTTATCGCGGGCCTACTCAAGGCGCCATCGCGCTATTCACCATTGCGGAGCCGCGGAGCTGCGGAAGGCCGTGCTAAGATAGTTTTAAATGCGATGGTAAAAGCAGGTTTTATTGACCTTAAAACAGCTCGGAAGGTTGGGTCTCAGCGTCTTCGCATCGTTCCGCGATCTGCAAGTCACCGCACTGCTCGCTATTTTTCAGATTGGGTCTTTGAGAGGGTTCATAGCTTTGTGGGAGGGGTGGAAAGTGATTTGATCGTTCGCACAACGATGGACAGGCGTTTGCAGGCCATTGCAGAAGAGGAGTTGAGCGAGGTATTGTTGCGCCGGGGCGCACCACGAAACATTGGTCAAGGGGCGCTGGTTTCTATGTCACCAACAGGCGCTATTCGCTCAATGGTAGGTGGGCGCGACTACTCCATCAGCCAGTACAATCGCGCTTCTCAAGCGCGGAGACAGCCAGGATCAGCGTTTAAGCTTTTTGTATATCTTGCGGCGTTGGAGCATGGAATGTTACCACAAGATCAACTTATTGATAGACCACTGAAAATTGGGAATTGGCAGCCGCGCAATTATGTTGGCACCTATGAGGGCATAGTCACGTTGAAGGAATCGTTGGCACGTTCCATTAACACGATAGCGGTGCAGGTTTCAGAGCGGGTTGGCCGCAACAACGTGATCGATGCGGCTCGGCGGTTGGGTATTACCTCTCCCCTCAAATCCCATCCAAGCCTCGCCCTCGGTGTCACCGAGGTTTCGCTTATGGAATTGACTGCCGCGTATAGTGTTGTAGCGAATGGCGGCTTCGCGGTATGGCCCCATGCCATCATTGAGATCCGGACAAGTGGCGGAGAGGTTCTATACCGTCGTCAAGATGGCGCTGTCGCGCGGGTCATTGATGAAGATGTCGTCAGCAGGCTTGACGAGATGTTGCGCGCCGTAATTGCTGTTGGCACAGGGCGCGCCGCTAATTCCGGGCGTCCTGCGGCAGGCAAGACGGGCACTAGCCAAGGCTTTCGCGACGCATGGTTTGTTGGATACACTGACCAATTGGTCACCGGCATCTGGATGGGCAACGACGACAGTTCGCCGATGAAGCGGGTTACTGGTGGTGGCTACCCTGCGCAGTTATGGGCCAGCTACACACGGTCAGCGTTGCAGGGTCGGCCGGTAACACCCCAAATGACTCCGCCTGAGGCCGTGCCGGCGTTTGGTCGAGGCCTTGGTTCCTCTCTACTCGATCGGCTAAAACGCAGCGTCGGAGCGTCTACGGATTATTTGGAGAAACGCGCAAATACCGATTAGGCTGCGTATCCCGTTCCGTCGACATCATTCCGTCCAGCTAACAATGTGGTCTTCTGGGTCGATATCCCTCGACTCATGCATGACCCTATGTTGGACTGATATCCCCGCATCATGAACTGACTGCGGATCACCAGATATTAGAGGGTGCCACCATTGCAACTTCTTGCCTTCAGCAAGAAGGCGATAGGCGCAAGTTGCTGGTAGCCAGTTGGCGTTGCGCGCGAGATCCGACGTCACCTGAATACATTCTGGAACCCGGACTGAACGCATAGGATAATTGGTACAAGCGCAAGTTGTAAGATTAAGCAAGCGACACGCAACGCCAGTGAACGCAATTTCACCGCTATCAACGTCTTCTAGTTTTATTAAACAGCACTTGCCGCATCCGTCACAAAGTGATTCCCATTCTTCAGGGTCCATTTCATCTAGCGATTTAGTTTCCCAGAATGGTTCAACCGTTTTATGACCGTCCATCATCAGTTACCGATATTAAGTCGAAGGGTCGCTGCCAGTTTATCTGCTGCAGTCATGTGGGTAAAATGGTTCACATATTTACCTTCCGGGTTCATAAAAAAAATGATGGAACTATGATCCATCAAATAGTCTCGTTTTCCTTCGCTTCCCTTCGCCTTGGCGTAATAGACACGGTAAGCGCGCGTGACTTCTGCGATCTGTCTCTCTGTACCGGTAAGACCTATTATGCGTGGGTGAAAGTTACCAAGATAGGATTTGAGTTGATCAACTGTATCGCGTTCGGGATCGATTGTGATAAAGACCGGTTTGATTTTTTGCTGCATCTCCGTCTGCAGCTGGTCCATCGCATTCGACATCACTTGAAGCCCGGTTGGGCAAACGTCAGGACAGAAGGTATACCCAAAATAGATAAGACTATATGAGCCTTTCAGATCTTTCTCTGTAAGGGATCGTCCCAATTGATCGGAAAGTGTGAATGGGCCACCGATAGCTGCGGCACCATACTTCTTAGAGTCACGGTCACCGTAGAGAACAAAAGCAGCCGTAACTGCGATGGTAATAGCTGTGGCGGCGAGAAGGACAGCTTGATGTGGGCGCATTCCCAGCCTCTATAGTTAGGTATATCTATGGAGATATAATCGTGGTTAAAGTAATTGGCTAGACCGAGAATTAAACTCGTTCTAAGAGTCACATAAATCCAAATTGCAGAGAGGTCAGGCCGCACAAATCGTCAATCAGTTTATGCGCACCGGCAAATTTTGAATCCATTTTTGGAATGGCGGCAATTGATCGATTTAGGATGAAGGTTATTCACCCATTTGTAAAAGTTGTCCACGATGCCTAGCGACCCGGAACGCATATAAGAATGCGCAAAGTCCAAGAATCAGGTACAGTATGTTAAGAGTTATCGACCAGACAAACCTGTCCGCTAGGAAGATGCCTTCAATCGACGCAGCGCGCATCCCTTCAAAAACATGCGACGAAGGCAAGGCGTAGGCAATTGGTTGCAGCCAGTTCGGAAGCGTCGATATAGGATAGTAAATCCCGCTTAGTGGCGCGATTGCAAAAATTACTGCCCAAGCAAGGCTTTCGGCGCCAAGTCCACAACGCAGAACTAAACCCGAGACAGCGAGTCCTACCGCGGCCCCGAAGATCAGAAGATTTAAGAAAAAAGCTATTAATGGAAAGCCCATTTCGAATATTGAGAAGTGATAAAGCGGAATAGCTAATAGAGCGGCGGGCAAAATACCGATCATTGTTCGTATCGCGCTAATTGTAAGTAGAGAAAGCGCCCACTCATAAGGGCGCAAGGGGCTTGCGAAAAGCTGACCAAGATTACGCGACCACATCTCCTCTAAAAACGAGATTGACACGCCGATATTTGATCGAAACATAACATCCCACAATAGAACTGCCGCTATTAGGACCCCACCAGCGCGCACAAACCACTCAGAGTGTTCATACAGAAACTGAGACATAAAGCCCCAGATCAGCATCTGCATAGTCGGCCAGTAGGCAAGCTCAACTATGCGGGCAATGGAGCCACGCAAAAGATAAAAATATCGCAGGACCATGGCGGCGACACGCCGCACAGAGAAGTATGACCGCTGGAGCGAACCAGTCACTGGGAATCACCCATCTGGACTTCCCCATTCTTGGTGTGGCCGCGAGCAATATCAAGGAAAACCTCTTCTAAATTATTACGTCCATACTTTGTCAGCAGCGCTTTTGGGCTAGCACGGTCAACAATCGAGCCATCTCTCATCATTACAACGTTGTCGCACATGCGTTCAACCTCTGCCATGTTGTGTGACGCCAGCAAAATAGTTGCTCCATAGTTTCGCTGGTAACGGATCAGATAGGAGCGAATCCAATCAGCTGTGTCGGGGTCAAGCGATGCAGTAGGTTCGTCAAGGAATAGCAGGTCGGGGTTATTAAGAAGAGACTTTGCTAAGGAGACACGGGTTTTTTGCCCGGAAGAAAGTTCGCCGAAGGGGCGGTCAAGAAATTGGTCGATAACCAAATCTGATGATAGGCTTTCTACGCGTTTTTTAGGGTTATTTACGCCATATAGTTTTGCATAAACCATGAGGTTCTCCCGGGCGGTGAGCCGTTTAGGAAGATCGACGTAGGGAGAAGAAAAATTGATCCGCGGTAGCACTCGATATCGGTCAAGGAGCATATTGCTCCCAAGTACATTGATCGCGCCACTGCTAGGTATCAGGAGGCCAAGTAACATAGAAATAGTTGTAGTCTTCCCTGCGCCATTGCCACCGAGTAGAGCGCATATTTCGCCCTGCATAACGTCAAAGCTTAGGTTATTTACAGCTATGATTTCGCCGAAATGTTTGGAGAGGTCGTGGACTTTGATCGCTTCAATGGCCATGAAAGGGAATATGGATTGCAATGCATCGGTAGGCTAGCCCGATTATTGAAATTTGCGAAACTCAATTTCGTATTTCACTCTAATAGCTGATAGAGATAGATCTTGGAAACATATCTGGCGAGGTAATTCATGACATCCTTCGACAACGAATCGGCAATCGGGGTAACACGGTTTCCGATGTCGGAATCTGCCTTCTCGCCGACTGTCAATGATCCGGTCCGGTTGCGAACTTTAACGCTTATTCGTTGGGTCGCGATAGTAGGCCAGGCACTTGCTTTGTTGGTCGTCCATTACGGTTTTCAGTTTCCCGTGCCGTTAGTTCCTGCCTTCGCAGTTGTCGCGGCATCGCTCTTGCTAAACCTCATTGTTCTGACCGGGCATCCAACACCGGTCCGTCTTGGCGAGCGCAGCGCTGCTGCATTTTTAGCGTTCGACATACTGCAGCTTGCGGCTTTACTCTTTTTGACCGGCGGCTTGGAAAATCCATTTTCTTTTCTGCTGCTGGCACCGGTCGCTGTGTCCGCAACCATTCTGACCGTACGTAGCACTGTCGCGCTTTGCGTTTTGTCTATTGCTAGCATTACAATTCTTGCGATCTTGCACTACCCTTTGCCTTGGTCACAAGATGGTTTTTCCATCCCAAAGGTTTACGTTCTAGGTATCTGGGTTGCCCTTGTGATTGGCATCCTTTTTTTCGCGATTTATACTTGGCGAGTGGCTGAAGAAGCCCGGCGGATGTCTAATGCGCTATCGGCCAGTCAATTGGCTTTGGCCCGGGAACAACAGCTTGCTGCGCTCGGCGGACTTGCCGCTGCCGCTGCACATGAGCTAGGCAGTCCGCTGGGTACAATCGCTGTGGTGTCGGGCGAGATCGCACGCGAGTTGAGCCCTGATAATCCACTTTATGACGACGTACAACTTCTTATAAGCGAAACTGCGCGTTGCCGGGAAATCCTCGCGGAGTTATCGGAGAGATCCGACCAGGGTGAGGATAGCGCGTCACCGTTTGCGTTGTTGCCCGTTCACGCCTTGGTCCAAGCAGCAGCTGTTCGTCACGAGGGGGGAAATGTCGTTTTTGAATTTAGCAATGAAAACGACCTAGATGCTGACGCTGGCATCGAACCTGTTGTCGCTCGCAGCCCTGAAATCATCCACGGATTAGGCACCATAATTCAAAATGCCGGTCAGTTCGCGCAGAATAAGGTTGAAATTGACACTCGCTGGGACCGGTCCCATGTTCGTGTCCAAATTCGAGATGATGGTCCGGGATTTGCGCCGGGTCTACTCGAACGTATTGGTGAACCCTATATATCTTCAAGGAGCCGCTCAACAAACCATATGGGGTTAGGAATATTCATCGCTAAAACCTTGTTACAGCGGTCAGGGGGTGAAATTACTTTTCGGAATGATCCCGAAGGTGGCGCTGTCGTAAAAATAGTGTGGCGCCGGGAAAGAATTGAAATCCGGGATGTAGAATTGATAGGCAAGATATGAGAGCACTTGAACAGTTTGAAGATAGGACACTGCTGATTGTTGATGATGACGAGCCGTTTCTAGCCAGACTGGCGAGGGCCATGGAGGCGCGTGGGTTCAGTATCGTTACCGCGGGATCGGTGCGAGAAGGTGTTGCAGCGGCCAAATCGAACCCCCCGGCCTTCGCTGTTCTTGACCTTCGCCTTTCAGACGGTAGTGGGCTGGATATTGTCTCTGCGATACAGGAGCGGCGGCGAGGATCCCGTATAGTGATGTTGACCGGGTATGGCAATATCGCGACGGCTGTCGCCGCTGTAAAGGCAGGCGCGCTGGATTACCTTGCGAAGCCTACGGATGCCGACGCAGTTGAGGCAGCTTTGCTTTCCAGCGGAGAGGGGCTTCCACCTCCGCCAGAAAATCCAATGTCAGCAGACCGAGTGCGATGGGAACACATTCAGCGCGTGTATGAACAGTGTGATCGCAACGTCTCTGAAACCGCTCGTCGACTTAATATGCACCGCCGGACATTACAGAGAATACTATCCAAACGTGCTCCCCGCGAGGCACCACCTGATGAATTCTGAGCCAAGTGGCGCAATGGGCTCAGATGCGCATGGTTTTTGGAAGTTTGGGCCGCATGAAACACCGGTTACAATAAAAAATGCTGAGGCGCTTCTGGCGTATTTACCATATCATTTAGCTGGCTGGGACATCAGTTGGGCTGGATTGTCTTCTACAAGCGACCCAGATATTTGTATTGAGGAGTATGCTGACGGCACGATCAGCGTTAGTAGTTATGGACGCAGCGATACCGATTCATTATTCGAAAATCCCTATGATGCTGCCAATGGCCTAGCGAAAAAAATAGTGCATGTCCATACAACGCGAGACCAGGGTACAATTTGTCTTAACGCCGGGGCGGTGGAAATTAATGGCGGGCTGGTGGTGATAGTGGGGGATTTATTTGCGGAGAAATCCAGTGTGGCCCTGCATCTGTCGGTATTGGGATACAGGCTTTTTGGCTCGGAGCAAATCGCAATTTCGATGGGGTCCGATTCCATCGGGACTTGTGTCGGCTTGATGCCCAAAGTCCGTTTACCTTTGCCATATGATTGCGGTGATGCTTTCCGCGAATTTGTTGAGGGTTATTCCTCCATGCAAAATGAAGAGGTGGCGTATCTTAAACTTTGGGATCGCGAAGCTGCTGGCTTTGGGGAGTCTGCGCCGGTGAGTGCGATCGTTTTTCTTGATCCAAGGAAGGCTGCACGACCCTCCATCAAGCTTGATCTGAAGTGTGATTTCGGAAGTAAAATGGCGTCAATAGCATATGCTCCGCACATTAACGCTTCTATGCTGCGTTCCGGCTTGACGCAGTTCGTTGAACATATTCCCTCATATATTCTTCGTTTTACCAGTGGTCGTGAGGCCGCAGCACTAATTTCAAAAGAATGGCACAACGCAACGGCGGTCCTGTAATAAGAGCGAGAGAGATATTAGTCAAAATTGTTGATTTTATCGGTTTCAACAAGATGTCGCGCTAGGGTCATCACAGCTTTTTGAAATATTCACGCTCGCTTATCCGCCCAGGTAAGCAAGGGTTCTTTTCTCCCTTGTTCAGTGGTAGCCTGCTTTGTTTTAAGATTCTGCATCACTATTTATAGAGTACGTGATTCATGTCCGTTCCCAAAAAAATTCTTATCACCGGCGGTGCAGGGTTCATCGGATCTCACCTTTGCGAACGGTTAGTAAAAGATGGTAACCACGTGTTATGCGTCGACAACTATTTTACTGGGGTGAAAGATAATATCACCGCTCTAATCGACAATCCGCGATTTGAGATTATGCGTCATGATGTAACTTTCCCGTTGTACGTAGAGGTCGAAGAAATTTATAATCTTGCGTGCCCGGCGTCGCCCGTGCACTACCAGCATGACCCTGTTCAGACGACCAAAACCAGTGTGCACGGTGCTATTAACCTTTTGGGTCTTGCAAAGCGTCTTCAAGCTAAAATTCTCCAAGCATCTACAAGCGAAGTCTATGGGGATCCGGAAATCCATCCGCAGCATGAGGCTTACTGGGGGAATACCAATCCAATCGGGCGGCGCGCATGTTATGACGAAGGCAAACGATGTGCTGAGACCTTGTTTTTCGATTATTGGCGGCAGCATGGACTAAGAATTAAAGTGCCACGGATCTTTAATACCTACGGGCCGCGAATGCATCCCGATGATGGCCGTGTTGTTTCCAATTTTATTGTCCAAGCGCTGCGTGGAGATGATATAACGATCTACGGTGATGGATCACAGACAAGATCATTCTGTTATGTCGACGATCTAGTCGAAGCCCTTGTTCGAACAATGAACACGGAAGACGACTTCACAGGCCCAGTAAATATCGGTAATCCTGAGGAGTTTACGATCTTCGCCTTAGCTGAAAAGGTGGTTGCTGCAACCGGTAACAGCAGCAAAATAGTTAATGTGAAGTTGCCTGACGATGACCCTAAACGCCGTCGACCGGATATTGAGCTTGCCAAGGAGAAACTTAGTTGGGAACCTAGTACTTCGCTGGACGATGGGCTAAAGCACACTATTGCTTACTTCGATAAAATTCTGTCGTCTTAAAACCGAAGCTACCCACTGTTCTTGATATATAATTTAGCGATTAGTTAAGATATGCCGCTCCTTTGTTTCTATTGATGCGATTTTGGTAAATAGCGCACTCCTTTGCCCTATTTCACTCTATCGCCAAAATAAATCCGCAATGCATTTTTGAGCCCTTCAATATCACGTTCATATGACCAGTCGCCAATGATTTCGAGGCTTCGCTTGCCCATGGCAGCGGCTTTTTTAGGATCACTTAATATCTTATGTAAGGCGCCAGCGAGTTGATCGATATTTCCAGTCTCGACTAAGTATCCATTCTCTCCGTGCTTTAAAAGATCATGCGCAGACCCTACTTCATGTGCCGAAATCACAGGTTTCGCAGCATTCATGACCTCATTAAGAACTAATCCCCACGGTTCTCGTGTCGATGGAATAACAAATACATCGCACAAATCAAAATAAGCTGGAAGTTCCAGCATTCCTTTAAATCCGACGAAAATTACCTTTCCCGGTGATGTTTTGTTGGCTACCGATCGCCATTCCTCGTTCATTTCGCCTTCACCGACCATAACAAGGACGGCATTTTCTGCTGGATTGTCCAACGCCATTTTCGCAAAAGCACGGATGAGATCGTCACCGCGTTTTCGTGGCTGGAACTTAGCCGCGAACAACACGATGCGTTGGTCTGGTTGGATGCCAAGTTGGCGCCGGAGCTCTTCTCGGTCGGCGGCGGCTTCGACAAGTCGTTTCTGGAACCATACATTGTCGACAGCATAGGGCATCGAAAAAAGCTTTCGCGCCGGGATACCTTGTCGGGAGTAGAACTCTCGGTTTAACTTTCCGATTGTCAGAATGCCACTTAACAGCGGATTTAGGGCCCTCAGCAAACAGCATTTTATCACGGCTCGGAGTCGTGAGGGGTTGGATGAATATCGTCCTGCTTCGTCGCGTAAAAACACTTTTTTACCTAAAATGCTTCCTGTAAAAATTGCCATAAGATGCGCTGGCCTAGTGTAGGAATGACACCAGATCGCATCAAATCCTCCAGTAAGTACCCGCCACGCAACACCAACGCTGTAGGGATGTAGAGTCGACAATGACGCCCCCGGGTTCAAAGCTGGTAGCACTTCGTGTTCGTAACCATTTATCATATCAACGTCCCATGTAATTTCGCGACCGAAGCCAGGGTCGTAATGTTGCGTTAGAGAATGGTCGGTCGCGAAAAATACTTTAAGTTCAATTGATGGGTCTGCTGCGATCATCCGAAGCAATGGAGCCTGATATTGTATTGGATGGGTGACGAAATACGCCAAGCGGACAGGTTTAAGGCTCATGCGGCAAGGCTTGGCTGTTTTGTTTGGAATTCATGGAGACCCTCGATACTCTGCATGTTGATGACTGCGAAGATCGTGAATTCGATTTGCTGTTTTTTAAAATAAGGGTGGGCCAACTTAGAGGCTGGTAAATAGTATACAAAATGCTGAAGATTTTACTCATATCGCGACGCTATTCGTTACATTACTCTCTGAAAAAGAATTAGTTAGTCGTAACAGTCGTTGGCGATCCGGCGCGCCCATCCGCGGAAACCACGTTCGGTGGCGGTTGGGTCATCTTTCAATAACCAATCACGCATCGGGACAGCGAAGCCTGTTTTAGGTCGTTTAAGCACCTCATCTGGTAGTGGTTTTGTGAGGCTGTTTGCCATATCCCGCTTGTTCGGGGGTTTATTAGAGGCCAGCATTGGCAAAACCTTACGAAAAAAAAATGTGTCTACCAAAGGAACCCGGATTTCGAGTGAATGTGCCATTCCCGCCCAATCAGAGTCCCGCAATAGTTGGTTACGCATGTACCATGTGGACTCTAACGCTGCGACCTTCGTCCGTGGTGTTTTAAGCCGATCGACCTGCCCGCGGCGGAATGAACCTTCTTCTACTTCGAGCCAACCATCTCTCGCCATATCGGGATCCATCAGCCGTGGTAACTCCCACGGCATAAAAATTGCCCTACGCAGCAGATAAGCGTCCGGGTAGGTAGTGCCGTATTCAAATACACTCGCATATTTAGGGGATGTCATAAGGCTGAAAATAGGTGCGCTTAATTTTCTTAACAACTTTCCCGCGCTTTGCGCGCCTGGTAATACTCCAAGAAGGCGGGTCATTTTGGGAATTTCAGAGAAACTTTGGTATCCACCAAACAGCTCATCTCCACCCAACCCCGACATCGCGACCTTGAGTCCCGTCTCCGCTGTCATCTTGCTAACAAAATAGGTGTTAACACCGTCGATTGACGGCTGATCCATGGCGTTGCACAGATGGGTGTATTCCTCGCGAAAATCCTCGCCTTTTATCCGTTGAGTCCTGTGTGCAGTTTGATAATGGGTCGCTATTTTCTCCGCGAGCGCGGCCTCGTCGAATTGCGTGCCTTTAAACTCTTCAAAGGCGAGTGTTATTGAGTGTAGTGCATCAGTTTTTATCTCAGATGCGAGGCCCACGATAGTGGCAGAATCGAGGCCCGCTGACAAAAAGGTGCCCACCGGCACATCAGCAACTAGATGATACTTTAGAGTTTCAAGGAGAGCGTGCCGTAGATCATCTTGTGACCAGTTATCCGACCCGTTGCTGGCAGCCTCTAGTTCAGCAATCACATCGAAATAGCGATACGGCACGGCGTGCCCGTTTTTGTTGATCCAAAGGGTTGATCCAGCAGGTAGTGCATGGATATTCTTGAACATGGTCCAGGGCTCAGGCACATAGCCCCAAACATAGAAACCCGCGTGCCCTGCAGCCGAGGGCGACGTATCTAGGCCGCCACCTGCGAGTAGCGCCTTTACTTGTGACGCGAAACGAATGGATTTTCCGTCATCCGTATAATAAAGCGGCTTAATCCCAAACCCGTCCCTCGCAAGGAAAACCCCCCCTCTCTCCCGGTCGTGGATCGCTAACGCAAACATTCCTCGAATTCGCTCGACCATTGCGTGGCCATAGCGGTCATAAAGGTGGAGCAGGACTTCGGTGTCAGAACAAGTCTTAAAGATGTGCCCGGTGGCTTTGAGATCTGCGCGGAGTTCGCGGAAATTATATATCTCGCCATTAAAGGTAATTGCTAGTCGGCCGTTATCGAGCACCATAGGCTGGGCTCCACCCTCGCTGAGATCAATAATTGAGAGTCGGCGGTGTCCAAAACCTACCCGTTTATTCTTTGAGATCCATACTCCGCTGCCGTCCGGTCCCCGCGGCACCATTGCCTCGGTCATCCTTGACAAACAATCGTGATCCACTTCCTGGGTAATCGCAGAATACCCAAAAATGCCAGCAATCCCGCACATTATACTATTTTCTGACGGAGATTTGGGATGGGGCTATAAATTCTTGGATACAGTGTATTGCGGGCTATGCAAATTACATACGAGAGTATACGGGGGACTGAGCAGATCAAACGACGACGTTTTCGGGTTAAATGATACACAAACCAACACTCAAATGTTGCCTGGGCTATCATGCAGGTTCTTAATAGTTCAAAAGTTCTTTCCTGAGGCAAGTCATGCGTCTGAAAGGTCGGTTTTCCGATAAAAATACTATTGGGGTCGGGGGAGATGACATCAGTATTGTTCTCAGAAGATTTCATGGGGTGTCTGCTTTCTATTTACGGCCGGCTATTCCAGGCCAGAAACCTGGGTCAGGACTCTTCAACACTAAATACAAATCCGATATGTGGTACGGAGCATTCTCTTTTTTTAACAGGTATTTTCGAAAATACCGCGACTTTTCAGATGGCCCCTAACTGACCGCATAAAGTTATTTTAACTTCACTGTGCTCTAGCATCCTTTATGTCAAGGACACTACATGATACGATATCTCTCTCGGAATCAGCAGCGCCGCCATTCACTCACGCCAGACTTTCTTATTGGTTTTCAAATATCGCGTAGCTGTAGTCGCGCCTGCACTCAGAGAATCTTATCAAGACGCATTGGTTGAACCGAATTAAACCCGAAAAGCGCTTTTTATAATGAGAAAATTTTCTGTCTCCGGCGATGGCATGAGGTTCGGGAAAGAGGTTAAAACTATCAACTGCTTCCAACAGTGCCCCCGTCTTGGCAAGCGTTGGTATTTTGGTGCAGGAAGAATACAGCGTTCTGCAGAGGGCTGGGTTTCCACTTTTGCAAGACTGATTAACTTGCGCCACTACTTTCAGCAAACGGGCGAGAAAGAGAAATTGACTGGCAATCTGCCACTTAGCCTTATAATTAGTCGACGGTTGTGCTCCGAACTATTAGCAATCGTTAATGTGTTCTACTGGCAATATTTGATTGGTTTTAAACTGTATTTCGTCGCTGACATTTTTCTCCAACGCACTATTGCCGTCGTTTTCGCGCCCATGGGCCTCATGAAGGCTTTTTGCGCATCGGAACTAGTTTGTCCCAAAACCATCGCACGCGGGCGGCCCCGCAAAGTTGCAATCGCAATGTTGACTAAAAACGGGTCGCTATGTGCGGCATAGCAGGCTTAGTCGGGTCATGGAAACCGTCACTTGTGTCTGCGATGACAGAGGTAATATCCCATCGCGGTCCCGATGGCGCCGGATTGTGGTCAGATAACGGCATCGCCCTTGGTCACCGGCGTTTATCAATCATTGACCTTTCTGCTGCTGCTGCCCAACCAATGCACACCCCTGATGGGCGCTATGTGCTGACATATAACGGTGAGATTTACAATCATCGCGAACTGAGGAACAACCTAGAAAATCTTGGAGTTACGTTCCGTACGTCCTCTGATACGGAGGTTCTGCTTCATTTATTCGCCCGCGAAGGACTGCCTTGCCTTGAAAAACTAAATGGTATTTTCTCCTTTGCGATTTGGGATCGGGAAAACCGCACACTCTCATTGGCCCGAGACCACTTGGGTGTAAAGCCGCTTTATTACGCGATGTTGCCGCAGGGTTTTCTTTTTGCATCTGAATTGAAAGCACTCACCCTATGTTCAGATCTCCCACGTGATATCGACCCAGCGACGGTAGGCGACCATCTTGGTTACCTTTGGACAGCTAGTGAGCGTACGATGCTCCAAAGTGTAAAAAAGTTGCGACCCGGCTGCACGATTAAAATATCTGCTGACGGCGAACTAACGCATGGCCGGTTCTACCGGCCGCCCCAGTTTGACCCGACAAATCCATCGACCAACATCGACCCAGCCGCTTTGCAGATGCAGATAGACCGCATAGTTTCCGATCAGATGATAGCGGATGTCGAGGTCGGTGCGCTGCTGTCAGGCGGTGTCGACTCAAGCGCTATCGTCGCTTCAAT
Source organism: uncultured Alphaproteobacteria bacterium (assembly GCA_913046035.1). Lineage (GTDB taxonomy): Bacteria > Pseudomonadota > Alphaproteobacteria > MPNO01 > UBA830 > UBA830. The sequence continues at coordinate 29,824 of CAJWSW010000016.1, forward strand.
GTGCCATGCCGCCGAACCAAGTAAGATTACCGCATTTTGCGCGGCGGTAAAAAGACCGGCGACCGGGACCGATAATTTTGGTGATGACCAGGCCTATGCTCGGATCGTTGCCGAAAATCTCGGTATAAAACTGATCGAGGTGCCAACAGACGTTGATCTGATCAACGCGCTCCCTAACATGGTATGGCAGTTAGACGAGCCGACTGCCGATTTTGCCGCCGCACAGACGTTAATGCTTGCCCGAGAGGCGCGTGAAAATGGCGTTAAAGTGCTCCTTTCAGGTGTTGGTGGTGATGACCTATTCACCGGCTATGGTCGCCACACAGCAGCTTTGATCTGGGCTATTACAAATCGGGCACCGTGGGTCAGGTCTCTAGGTGCATCAGTTCTAGGCAAATTCTCGTCTTCCAGCATTTTTAGTCGCCGACTGCATCGGCTCGGCGCGCTTTTGTCAATGGAACAGGACGAAATGCTAGCTGACGGGATGAGTTATTCGACGATTAATGCGGAGCGTCGTAGGATTTTACTCGCACCAGGTGTAGCGGAGGCGATGCCGGCGGATGGTATCGCCGAGGGAATACGCAACTCCTTAGATGCGACGCGTGGGCGCCACCCGGTCGAGAGGTTTCTTGATCTCGAACTCAATGGTTTCCTGCCAGATCATAATCTGAATTATACTGATAAGATGGCTATGCAAGCTGGCGTAGAGGTGCGCGTGCCACTAGTTGATCATCGGCTCGTAGAATTCGCGATGCAAATTCCACTATCCGCGAAAATCTCATTACGCGAGACAAAGAAAATCCTTCGAGCGTCGCAACGGGTGCGTCTACCCACTGACGTTTTGACAAGGCCAAAACAAGGATTTGGGGTGCCTGTGCGGCATTGGCTGCAGGGCGAGGCCCGTGATTTACTAGAAGATCTTACCTCGCCCGTAACTATTGCTTCACGCGGTTTGTTTAATCCGGATGCTGTGACTGCTTTGAAATCGGATTTTCAGGCGAGCCGGGTTGATGCTGCCTTTACTTTATTTCCAATTATGGCGATCGAATTATGGTGTCGGTCATTGGAAAGCGCGGAGACAGTTCCTACTTAAAATGACAGTGACATCCGCACTCGCCCACTTTGGGTCAAAAATTGACGGGCCTTTTGTGTTTCATGCGGAAATAATATTATTTGTAATAGCCAAAGGTCTCCGAAATAAACATGTGCTAGTCGATCTCATTTATGGAACACTTGGGGGTTCCCGCCGTTTAGTTTTGGTTTATGCACGCTGATGGTTGCGCCTCACCCGATTGACAGCATAAATTGCGGTCGGCTTTAACGAATTGAATGCGCAGATGAAACAGGTTGTACAGAGCGCTAGATCAGGCAATCTGGAGCTTAAAGAGGTTCCGGTAGACCGTGTGCGTCCGGGTAACATCCTAGTGCGGACTAGGGCGTCACTTATCTCTGCAGGGACTGAGCGGATGGTTGTCCAATTCGCTAAAAAGTCGCTTCCGGCTAAGGCAAAGGAGCGCCCAGACCTAGTCAAAAAGGTTCTCGACAAGGCAGCCCGCGATGGTGTCAGCGCGACAATGCGTGCCGTCATGGCGCGGCTTGATGAGCCTTTACCACTCGGCTATTCGGCGGTTGGTGATGTGGTTGAGGTAGGCGCTGGTCTCGAAGGTAAATTTCAGGTTGGCCAACGGATAGCTATCGCGGGCGCTGGTCTCGCCAACCACGCCGAATTAAATAACGTGCCTGAAAATCTCTGCGCGTTGGTGCCTGAAGACGTCAACGACGAAGAAGCTTGTTTTGGCACAATCGGTGCTGTAGCCATGAACGCAGTTCGCCTCTTAGAGCCGCAGTTGGGCGATGTGATTGCAGTAATTGGCGCAGGGTTGGTCGGCCAGCTAGCAGCACAGTTTGCAGACCTTGCTGGCTGTAGAGTGGTGGTTCTTGATTATAATCCGGAGAGACTAAAACTAGCTAAATATGCTGGTGCGGAACTAACCATTAATCTTGGCGATGGTGATCCAACAGCGGCGATAATGAATTTATCAGGCGGACGCGGGTGTGACGGCATCGTCATTGCGGCGGCGACCGATAGCAGTGCTCCATTCAATACGGCGGCTTCGATCGCGCGTGACAAGGGTACTATTAGTCTGGTTGGCATGACAGGCACGGAATTTGAATACCGCACGTTTATGAAAAAAGAATTATCAGTGGTGGTGGCGCGCTCATACGGGCCAGGTCGGTACGACCTCGACTATGAAAGCCGAAACATTAAATTTCCAGTTGGCTTCGTCCGCTGGACTGAAACGCGTAACTTGGAAGAGTCTGTACGTCTAATGTCAAGATGCCGCGACCACCGACTGCAGGTTGAACAGATGATCACGCATAAGTTTCCGTTTGCGCAAGCAGAAAGAGCATATGAATTGGTTACCAATAATACGGAGCCGCATCTCGGTGTGATTCTTGAATACGGCACCAAGGCGCGTGCAAAATCACCTAGCCTGCGAATACCGGCAGTTACTTCAAGTGGGAAGATAAGGGCGGAGAAATGCGTGCTCGGCGTTATCGGCGCCGGTAATTTTGCCCGCACAGTCCTGCTACCTAGATTAAGAAAAATGGATAATGTTGAATTGCATACGCTCGTTACTCAACGTGGTATCTCAGCTAATTATGCGAAAGAAAAATTTGGTTTCAGGCACGCCGACACCAGTGAGGCAGCCGTTTTTAACAATTCTGATATAAACGCGGTCTTGATCGCTACTCCCCATTCCAACCATGCATCATTAACCGCCGGTGCATTAAACGCTGGAAAGAACGTATTAGTAGAAAAACCGCTAGCACTGGACCGAACACAATTAAACACTGTTATTCGTGCTCGGCAAGAATCTGATGCCTTCTTTTCGGTCGGTTTTAATCGGCGCTTCGCGCCATTAGCAAAGCAGACACGTGATAGATTGGCACAAGCGGGCGGCACCAAATATGTATTGCTTCGTGTTAACGCGGGCCGCCTACCGGAAGACTCCTGGCAGAACACCCCCGAGGAAGGCAAAGGTCGCATTCTTGGTGAGGTCTGTCATTTCGTTGATCTCGCGCGTTACCTTATCGGTGATAAGATACAAAAAGTTCAAGCAGCAGCAACTTCGGTGTCGCAGGGCGTTTGTGAAGATCTTACGGTTTCGCTAAACTTTGCTGAAGGTAGCTTGGCCACGGTGGCTTATACGGCACTTGGCGATACTGCTTATTCGAAGGAGATGATCGAGAGTTTTGCTGGTGGTACGGTAATTAATATAAATGATTTTCGAGGTTTAACTGTTACGACAGCGGGTAAGACAGTTAAACAGGGTCGGTCAAGGATGCAGGATAAGGGTCATTCGGCTGAACTGAAGTCTTTTGTAGAGGCAGTTGTTGCCGGAAGCCCGGCCCCAGTAGATGAGGCAGAGATAGTGGAATCGAGCTTTGCGACGATTGCCATTCTTGAGTCCCTGCAACAAGGCGGCCCGGTTATCCTTTGATAGTGCCGCGGCAGGATAAATAACGTGGCGCTTGGCCGCCTTTGGCGCACCGTCCGTTATATAACGGGGGAACAATGGGTTTATCGTTTTGTGTGCCGCAGCCGTCGCATCGCGATGGGTTGTTTCCCCGGCGTTAGCCAACGTTGGACTGCGAGGGCGGCTCACAAGTTGCCGCTGCCCGAAGTTACAAATCCAGAGTCTGTTTCTATTGGTGAAATAATTTTGATTTTGCAGCGCTCGGTGCATGGTGAGACTTATCAGAGTGCGCGGCATGGCAAGTTTAGGTTACTCAACCGAGAGTACGATTTTGGCAGTATAGAAAATATCCAATGGCGTGGTGATTTTGATGAGGGCAATAACCCATTAAGGCGTATGAACCTAGCCTATATGGGTTACGTCGTGCCACTTCTGGCGAATGGCAAACCAGAAGATCTGCAGGTTGTGCGCAGGTTGCTTGCTTCGTTTGTATCAAAAAATAGCTGGTCTGAGCCCGGCGTGTTCTCTGATGTGTGGAACACTTACACGGTCAGTCATCGCTTGATTAATCTGTTATCAGGCCTCGCATTGTATCGGCGGGCAGGTGGTGCCTCTGATAATGTTACAGAGCGTAAAATTCTCGAACACACACGGTTTTGTGCGGCTTTTATCTACGCAAACCTTGAGCGAGATCTGCAGTTCAATCATCTCATGAAAAATTTTGTCGCGTTGACAGTTTATTCCGCGATGTGTGAGACCAAACCGTTGGCTTTCTCGTTTTTGCGAACTGCAGTTCCGCGCTCAATCTGCCAAAATATCCTGGCTGATGGCGGACACATAGAAAGAAGTCCAATGTACCACATCCTTTCATTGCTTGATATGCGTGTATTCGCCGCGAGCCGTCTTCATAGCGATGTATGGAAACTTCTGTTGGATAAGACTATTTGTAGGATGACCGCAGCGCTTTCGGCGATGACCTTGGCCGATGGTGAAATTGCGTTGATGAACGACTCATGGGCTGGCGAGGCGCCAACGCCTAGCGATTTAATTGCAAATACGGCGCTCAAGGCTGGTCGGCTGCCTTTGACAGGGTATGAATCGCTGCGGGGCGGCGGAGACTCAGTAGTGTTTGACTGTGGACCGTGTGGGCCGGATAAAAATCCCGGGCATGCCCATGCCGACTTTCTGTCCATTGAGTCTACGGTTGCCGGTAAGCGGTTTCTGGTGGACACCGGCGTGCCGACTTATACTGCCGGAGATCTGCGCGACGCGGCCCGGTCAGCGGCCGCACACAACGGGCCACGTTTGGTTGGCGAAGAACCACTTGAATTCTGGAAATCTTTCCGTGTAGGTCGGCGCGGCTATGCAGGCCTGCTCGATACGTCTCGCCTAGCCGATCTTGCCCCCTTTCAGACAGCTGGCTGGCAGAGTGGGTATGCTTATCTGAAAACAGATGTTCGGCGCTTTATTGGGCTGTGGCCTGGTCGTGCTCTGCTGGTGGCTGATCTTTGGCTTGGGTCAGCAGAAAATGCCTCAGTTCGATTTCTCATTTCGGGCGACTGGGATTTTACAGATAAAGGTGTGTATGAATTCGATGAAACGCACATATCGGTTCGGGCGTTGCTGGGATCAATCCCTGACCCTCAAGTCGCGAGCCACTGGACGCGATTTGATGTCAAAGAGACAGCGCATAAGATTGATGTTTTGCCGGTTGCTACCGTTCAAGGTGCGCGCAGCGCCGTACTTTTTACTTGGGATAAAGAATTTCAAGAACCCGATCATATTCAGATAAAGACTCTATTCGACCAGCTGGGGGAGGCAATTCCTCAAGTGTCGAAAATGGGTTACAACCGATATGTGTAAGGCGTATTTACCATTTTCGGGTTAGGCTATGTGGGCTACTCGTTACTTTGCTGAAGACCGAGGACAGGGTACCCATTTCTTGACGTTGGATGCCATCATGACCTGTGTGTTGAAATATATTATCTTCGGTATACTCACCTCATCGCTTATGAGCGGAGATTGATCGATGGATCTCCACGCCTTTTTTGACGAACAACTGGATGAGCACGCTGCGGTTGCATCGGCGGTGCGCTCGCTCAGAGATGACTTTGTGCGTCTTGCAGAGATTAGCGAAGAAGCAATCAACGCTGGAAAAAAGCTGGTATTGTTCGGCAACGGTGGCAGTGCAAGTGATGCCCAACACCTCGCAACTGAGCTGGTCTGTCGATATAAAGTCAATCGCAGAGCATTGCCCGCGATAGCTTTTACTACTGATTCATCGCTGCTAACTGCTGCGGCAAACGATTTTGGTTACGAGACTGTTTTTTCTCGTCAAGTTGAAGCGCTTTGTAAACCGGGTGATGTAGCTATCGGGATTACCACTTCTGGGCGGAGCGCTAATGTGACGTTGGCGCTGGAAACGGCGCGCGATCTTGACGTGGTGCCTACCGCACTCACTGGTAAAGATGGTGGTGATTTGGTCGGTCTTGCCGATCCCGTCCTGATAGTGCCCTCGCATTCCACCGCCCGAATCCAGGAAATGCACATCACCTTAGGCCAGATGTTATGCGACGTTCTCGAGCAAAGGTGTGTCTAATATGAGTATCGAGCTACGGGCCCAGATCCGCGCGTTGAAAAAAGCAAGAGTAGTCTGTGTCGGCGACGTGATGCTTGACCGCTTTGTCTACGGAGACGTCACGCGTATATCCCCGGAGGGTCCAATTCCTATCTGTCGAGTGCAGAAGGAAACTGCAATGCTTGGTGGGGCTGGGAACGTAGTCCGGAACCTTGTAGCTCTCGGCGCGTCGGTCGACTTCATTAGCTTAGTTGGTAACGATGATATTGCAAGAGATGTGGACCGTCTTTTGCATGACTTATCAGGTGTGTCGCATACACTCACCATGGAGTCTAATCGCCCGACTACTAGCAAAGTGCGGTATGTCGCGGGGGGGCAGCAATTATTACGAGCAGATCGGGAAACTACTGACCCTGTGCCAGACGCGATCTCGGATATTCTCGCATCTAAAGTTGAAAACGCGCTGCGTGATGCGGCACTGTTAGTTGTATCGGACTACGGAAAAGGCGTCATTACAAGTCGTCTTGCAACACGGCTCATCGAAATTGCAAGGCAGAAGAACAAGCCGGTGATCGTAGATCCTAAATCAAAAGATTTTGGGCGCTACGCGGGGGCTGCAATTATTACCCCAAACTTGCGAGAAATGGTGGCGGCCGGAGGTGTTGAACCCGTGACTGAAGACGGTATAGTCTCCGCCGCTCGTACGCTGTTATCTAATGTTGGGATTGATGCAATGTTAGTTACTCGTGGGGCGCAAGGCATGTCCCTAGTTTCTGGGGATACCGCACGTCATTTCAAATCCCGGGCACGCGAGGTATTTGACGTCTCCGGTGCCGGCGATACGGTGGTAGCTACATTAGCGGCCAGTATAGCTGTCGGGCATTCATACGAAGATGCAGCGCATCTTGCGAACGTCGCAGCAGGTATCGTCGTGGGAAAGGTTGGCACTGCTGTTTCCTATGCCGAAGATATACTAGCTGAATTGAATGGATCGTTTGAGACGGGCGAGCGCCAAGTAGTGCGAACTATTGATGCAGCGATGAACCGTATCCACAAATGGAGAGGTAAAGGCGAGAAGGTGGGTTTTACCAATGGCTGTTTTGATCTTTTGCATCCGGGGCATGTGTCGCTTCTGGCTGAGGCTCGCGGCGCTTGCGACAAGTTGGTTGTTGGTTTGAATTCTGATTGGTCTGTTAAACGTCTTAAGGGTGAAGAGCGCCCCTCCCAAACTGAACAGGCGCGAGCAGCTGTTCTGTCGTCGTTGGAAACCGTAGACCTTGTAATCATCTTCAGTGAAGATACGCCCGAACTTCTTATAAAAGAAATCAAACCGGATGTCCTGGTCAAAGGTGCTGATTACTCAATCGAAGCAGTAATAGGCGCGGATTTTGTGCAGAGTTATGGGGGCGAGATTATTTTAGTGGAAATTTTGCCCGGATTCAGCACTACAGCGACGATTGCGAGGATGAACTCATAATTGATCTTGTGACTTGGTATTTCAGGGGGAGTTAAGCTCATCTGTGAACGATGTGGCCTCTTTTTGTGTTGGATTTGAGCGACTATCCTCAGATACAGGTATGAATTTTCTAGCGGCAGGGGGAATTAGTTGAATTTTCCTAGCCTATCGCTAGCTGTTAACGCGAACTGCAATAATTGGCGTCGCTTTCGGTTTCTATTCAGCGTTTTGGCTGTACCTTCGCGACGGACAGCTGCATCGTAGGGATCAGCAACGATCAGGCCACATTCATTCGGCATAATTTCGATTGGGAAATCCGCGGGCACAGCGAAATAAAATCTTTCGCAAAACGCTAAATATTCTTGCCACTTGCGGTCGGCTCGGTAATCGGCCACAGAGCTTTTAACTTCCACGATCACAAAACTGCCATTTCTGTCGACTGCTATCACGTCAACGCGCCGACCGTTGGATAGCTTGAACTCAGTCAGGGCCCCGAAACCCAAACGTCTGAACAGACGACATACGCCGCGGGTGACAAGCTGTGCAGTTTTTGGTGTGTTAAATGAAGAGGAAAAAGAACTGATCATAAACATAACATAAACAAATGATGAATATTAGCACAGTACTTTAGAGCTAGTATGATGTTTTGGAAACTCTACGGTCACATGGAAACAAGATTTTATTCTTTTTAAGATTATTCGGAAGTATTTTGTTCAATACACTAAGAGGGGGTTTAAATGAGGTGGCAATTAGTGCGCCGAAAAACTTCATCGCATTGATTCGCTTCGACCTGATAGATGTTTTTGGTTCGACGCCTTTGAATTCGTTTCCTGTGAAACAGCAGTAGTGGGTAATTGCGCCGGTAAAGTGAGTATCGGTAAGTGCGCTTAAGCGAGAAACGGTATCAGGTTTTCATCAGATATTCATAAAAATGAGTGATAATGTGATAAAATTTGATCGCGCCGAGGCGCTTGTGTCTGCTAATAAGCTTACGGAAGCAGCCAAGTTGTATCGTCAGATACTGGCTGAGCAGCCAAAACACCTTGCGGCGGCGCGAGCGTTGGCTGAGTTAATTGAGACGGGTGAGACGCCAGGCGATGCGAGCGCCGCCCGAAAAAAGGCCATTGAAATAGAGATTGAAAGTGCTTACAGCGTTGCTAAGACAGCTCAATCTAATGGGCGTTTTGATGTCGCCATCCGCTGTTACAGGAAGATTTTGGAATTGGACCCAAAGCATGGCGATGCGGTCTGGGGCTTGGCGGAGGTGTCATACGGCAACGATCAGCCTGAAGAGGCGTTACGCTGGTACCAGCGTTACGCTGAGCTTTTCCCCAACGACCCAGAAGCCGCGCATATGGTGGCGGCACTCGACACTGGGCCAAAACCTGAGCGTGCCAGCGACGACTACGTGCGCGAGACGTTTGATCAGTTTGCAGAAGACTTTGACCGTCAGCTGCTGGAAGATCTGGAATACAAAGCTCCAAAGCTTATCCATGCATTATTTTGTGCACTACCACGCGGTAGAACTTTTGGCCTAGACATTCTTGATGCGGGCTGTGGAACTGGTTTGTTAGGGATTGAGTTTAAGCCATACGCGTCGTCTCTCACTGGTGTCGACCTATCATCCGAAATGCTGAGACGCGCAAAAGACCGAAAGATTTATGACGTCTTAGTGGAGATGGAACTCGTCGCATTTATGCGCGGACGCATTGCGATGTTCGATATCATCGTTGCGGCCGATGTGTTTTGTTACATTGGCGATCTTACTGAAACACTCCACGCGGCAAGTATCGCGCTTAAACCAGGTGGTTGCTTACTATTCACCGTGGAAGCACAATCGAAGCGAGGTTATACGCTGACTGGATCTGGCAGATACGCACACAAGCCCGCTTATATCCGGAAAGTTGCGCAAAACGCCGGTTTAAAAGAAATTCTCGCGCGAACGGAGTCGCTCCGCCTAGAATATGGTGAGCCAGTTAAAGGTTATATAACAGCTTTACAGAAACCTAACTGATTATAATTGGAAGGTTACGATAAACTTTTAAGGGCGGGTGAAAGGGTGAGCAACCCGATGCTCCTGTCCAGCGATTGCTGGTTGATCCCAAACGGGAGTGCAAATCCATTATGTCGCAAATAATTTCGGGCTTACCTTAATCATCACTAAGAACCCTTAAAGGTTCTTGTTTTTGTAAATTGGAAAGGTTGCAAGTTAGTATTGCTCAGTTCGTAGTATCACTAAAACAGTGCTTTCCTGATCAATTGCAATAGCCGCAAAAGGTAATTTTCGGTATTAGGTTGCGTAAATTGCAATTGATGAAAGCCGCTTTCAGTGATGTTTTTGTACCTGAAATGGCATCACCCAAATTTAGCTTTGGGACGCTAGGAGTCTAAACCTTTCCAACTCGGAGCTGATAGGAAACGATGTTAGCGGGTCAAAAACTGGTGGTAATCCCGACTTGGTTCCAATGACTTATGCCTCTTTACAGTTGGTTACCCTAGTCAAAATTTATTCTATTCACCTTCCTCAGTCTTTGGTGCAGCGTCTGGGTTCCACTGACCACGCCGCATTCGATTGACAGTGCGATGCTGAAATAAACCCGCTCTAAAAAATGGTTCATTATTGGCGAACTCATCTGCTGCGGCCCTGTCCGGTACGTTAATCACCAGTAGGCTGCCAGTGCGAACTTGCGATTCATCAGCTAGTGTTGCACCACCGAGAACGAGAATATCCTCATGCGCTGCTAAATAAGCAAAATGATCGGGTTTAGTTTCAGCTCGAATGCGTTCTGCGTCGTCGCCATCGACGCCATAAATCATATAAAGCATGTTCCGATCCTCTTTGGGGAACTCGAAGGACCTTACGGTACCGATACGTGGCGCACAATGCACCAAGTTCCGGCAATGGGATCGACTCTCGACGTCGCGTGCTCTAAGAAACTGACACGGCACATAAATGAACCTTAATCTTACGGACCTGCCAACAATGACCGCGAGAGATAAAGAAGACCACAAAACCCCCGATAAGGGTAAACCAACCGGGCCGCCTCAGGGGCATACCCTTGCGGATCACGACAACGGGGATGTGTTCTTTCACGAGCATGGGCCCGATGCGGATCATGATCACGATGACGAGTTTTTTAACGGGCCGATAGAGGAAAACCCATTGTGGATCGCTGACAACGTCGTGCTAAACAGTGTCGGAATTGACGTTGGATCATCTGGGACCCAGGTAATTTTTTCTCGTATCCATCTCCGCCGTTTGGCTGAAGATATGTCTAGTCGCTACTTTGTCGTGAAGCGGGAGACGCTATTTCAGTCACCGGTGATGCTGACGCCGTACGAAAGTGAAAACCGCATCTCTGATGCGGAGCTGGGTAAAATTCTAGATGATGCTTATGCGGCGGCCGGCCTTAGTCCGGATGACATTGACGCGGGCGCCGTTATTTTAACGGGTGAGGCGCTGCGGCGAGAAAACTCAAAGGCCATTGCGGCGACCGTGTCAGATAAAGGTGGCGACTTTGTATGCGCCACCGCGGGGCATCATATGGAAAGCATGCTGGCAGCATATGGATCTGGCGCCGCCGCCGCATCGCAGGATGGTAACAAACGCATTTTAAATGTTGATATTGGGGGTGGCACGGCAAAACTGGCCATTATAGAGGAGGGCCAAGTCAAGGCAACGGCAGCAGTCCACATTGGCGGGCGACTCCAAGTTGTTGATGAAGGGGGGAGGATAGTCCGTCTAGACTCCGCGGGCCGGACCCACGCAAAACGCGCGGGCTTTGATTGGAAAATCGGGGATACGGTCACAGCTGAACAGCTCGACAAGGTGGCTGAGGTTATGGCCCAAACGATGATAGATTCGCTTATAATGCGCCCAATACCGGAAGATATTTTAAACCTGTATCTCACTGTTCCTATTAATGAATGGGGTCGAGTGGATGGAGTGATGTTTTCTGGCGGCGTGGCGGAATACGTGTATGGCCGGGAGGACCGCGATTTTGGCGACATGGGTAGGCGTCTTGGTTTCGCCATCGCGCGACTGATAGAGAGTGGTGATCTTCCTTGGCCACTACTGGATGCAGGGGAATGCATCCGCGCCACGGCATTGGGTGCTTCAGAGTATTCGGTTCAGCTATCTGGGAACACAACTTTCGTTTCCGATTACGCCGAACTTCTTCCGCGCCGCAACCTGCAAGTTATACAACCACCGTACGAATGTCCCGATGAGATCGTTGCCGAAGAGGTCGCGAAATCCATAAAAGCGCACCGTGCGGCGTTCGAGGTTGAAGTTGCTGATAGCGAGATCGCTCTTTCGTTTCATTGGAAAGGTATGCCAGCCTACGAGCGCATCCATGCTTTTGCGAGAGGCCTGGTTATAGGGCTTGAGGACGTGATCGCAGCAGGAAAACCGCTTTTCATCGTGCTTGATGGTGATATCGCTCAATCGTTAGGCCATATTCTTAAAGACGAGCTAAGGGTTCCGGTAAGTGTTTTAGTGATTGACGGCGTCGTACTGTGGGATTTCGACTACATTGATCTTGGAAAGATCCGCCTCCCATCGCGCACCGTGCCTGTTACGATTAAGTCTCTTGTGTTCTCTGATGATCCACGTTCCGGCCAACGTCTCAATCATGAACATGTCGATGGGCAAGAACACAGCCTGACGAACGATCGTGCTCACATACACAGTGACGGACAGGAAGCTCATAGAAAACACGGGAATCACCGTCACAATTGAACGTCTAATAACTGCAACGTATAAGAAATTATCTTGAGTGAATGAAAGGCGGCAGCGTTAGCGCTGGCGCAGCAGGTAGCAACGAAATTTATGAGCATAGAGTGGAAACATGACTGACGACGGTAGCAAGAATGCAATTGTATCGGATTCTATGGCGAAGAAATTCGCTTCTGAGAAGGAGACCCCATATACCACTTGGGTAGAGAATGAAGGCCTGGACATCATCTCTTCGATCTATGTTCGTAATCTCTACACGCTCGAGCTGAAGCCGTGGGCACGGCGAGAGGGCCATGGCGTTTTCCTTAACCATGATGCCTCTCGGACTTCCAACGACTGTTATGTTTGCGAAATAGACCCCGGCAAGAAGTTGGCCCCGCAGCGAATGTTGTTTGAGGAAATGATTATGATCCTTTCAGGCCGAGGCTCAACCAGTGTCTGGAATGATGCGGGCGAACGCATTACCTTTGAATGGGGGCCTGGTGCGTTATTTGCTATCCCTCTCAATTGTTGGCATCAACACTTTAACGCTTCCGGTCAGGAACCCGCGCGTTTTGTCGCTGTGACTAACATGCCGCCGACAATGAATATTTATGAAGACCCCGAGTTTATATTCAATACGTCGCATGACTTTAAGGGACGCTTTAACGGCGAGCCGGATTATTTTGCTGCGAAGTCGGAAACAGAGGGCTTCAAGCTTGTCACTAACTTCGTTCCTGATGCGGTTAACCTGCCTCTTATCGAAGCAAAGGAACGTGGCGCTGGTGGCGGGCACATTCGGTTTAATTTTGCTAAAAGCTCGATGAATGCACACATCTCTCAGTTTCCGATCGGGACTTATAAAAAAGGTCACCGTCATGGGCCAGGCGCTCATGTAATCATCCTATCAGGCGAGGGTTATTCGCTAATGTGGCCTGACGGCGATGAACCAAATTATTATCCGTGGGAGGTTGGCACTATGATTGTGCCGCCAAATATGTGGTGGCATCAGCACTTCAATACCGGTACTACGCCGAGCCGTTATCTTGCGTTTAAATATGAGGGCGTTGCTGTTCGTAATGCTCAAGGTGTGCCCAAGGCTTGGATTTCGGCACGTATAGGTGGGGATCAGATCGACTATGCCGACGAAAGTCAAGCAGTCCGCACGCGTTTTCAGGATGCTCTCGCTGAAAATAACCTGACGCCGGCTATGGACCAGTTTTATGAGGCGGAAATTCCTGACTTGCCTCCTAAACCTACGCAGGCAACAGAATAATTTTGGTTGGTTTAGGATTTCCTGCTTACCCCGCAGGAGACGGGGTGATGCTCTGCAAGTTGCTGCCAGTTAAGAGCGCATTACTTTGCTCTCTGATAGGGGCCTGTAAGGATAAACTGTTCGTTAGAGGCATCATCCGGATCCAGCTTAAATCTAAAAATTTCGATCCACAGAAAGGGAAACTTAGCATGCCGACACCATCGTTCAGGGGTGGAGGTAGCGGTGCGCACGTTCGTCTCGAGGATTAGAGGGCCGAGGGTAAACCGACAATATTTACGCAGCTGATTAACTCAACAGATTGTATGTCCTGCCTCCCCTACCGCTGGGAATCGATGCAACTTCTCATTTTTAAGAACCCTCTTTAGACATGGAAGTAAGTAACGCTTAAAATAGCTCTGGTTGGGGTGTGAGCCGTCACTATAAAGTGATGTATCCATCGACA
>CAJWSW010000017.1 GCA_913046035.1 uncultured Alphaproteobacteria bacterium
TGAAAAAAGCGGAGAAGTAGATCATACACCAGATCACAAAGATCATGATGATCACAAAAAAGATGGGCACAAGGAACACGCCGATAAAGGCCACGATCATCATGATCATGGCGGCGAGTATGATATTCACATTTGGCTGGACACCCGGAATGCTATCGCGATGGTCAAAGCGATCGCTAAGGTTCTCTCAACAAAAGATGCTGAAAATAGCGTGCGATATAAATCCAACGCCGATAGAGCTGTTATTCGGCTTCAAGCCTTAAACGCTGAGGTAAAAACGATATTGAAGCCGGTCCAACGGGCTCCATTCATGAACTTTCACGATGCGTGGCAATATTTTAATGCAGAATTCAGCATGAATTATGTTGGGGCACTTACCCTAAACCCCGAGGCGAAACCCGGTGCACGCCGGATCGCGCAGGTGCAAAAGACCATTCGTGAGAGCGGTGCCAAGTGTTTGTTTGCTGAGCCTCAGTTTCCTGCCGCTTTAGCCCAGGTCGCAGTGCGCGGCACACCTGCAAAGATTGATGTCATTGATCCCATTGGCGCGTATTTAACGCCCGGACCCGATCTTTACTTTGATCTCATGCGCCAAACGGCAAATGAAATGGCTTCGTGTCTGGGACGCTCGAAGGGTTAACGATCGGAGCGACGTTTTGTTCGGCGCCAACGAACGATAAAAAATTCTTATTATCAATCATGGCCGCTTTCTAAAAAGGTGTCGCGCCCAATTGCTCTTATCAAGCTCTCAAACCCCTGCGCTTTCTGTTGGCTCTAAATCTACATCCAGTGCCTGTAGTACTCGACAATGAGAGATATAAGCCCCGACCATCAGTGTTAGTTCTACGATTTGTCGGTCTGAGAAATGCTCTCTCAATGGTGAAAAGATTTCTTCCGGTACAGAGACATTTTCTGCCATGGCGTCCACATATGCGAGTACAGACTGCTCCGCGTCATTGAACAAAGGGGAATTTTCCCATTCGCAAAGGGCCGAACACACCTCGGGTGTTATGCCCTCATCCTCTGCAAGTTTTGGTACGTGTTGGCGTAGGACGTATTCCGAAGCCATCAACTGGCCCAGTCTTATGATTACAATTTCTCTCAAACGACCGCTAAGCTTCGTGCCCCAGCGTATTTGATTAATATGATTGAACCAGCTTTCGGCTAATGGTGGGCTGTGAAGAAGGGTGCGGTACACATTGATAAGCTTGCCTCGTCGTCTTCCGACTATGCGCTCCAAGAGATCTTTGTGCTCGGGTAAATCTTCGGTGTTTAGAAAAGGGACTCGGGCCATATGCGCCAGTGCTCCTATGAGTATAATCTATCTAATAACTTACTCTTTTCGGAAGATCGGTTATATGGCAACTATTGTCGTTCAAGACGATAAAATCCTCAGATTTCTAGAGGTGATTCTTGATCCAGAGGTCGCCCCTGAGCGTGTTGCCGCATTTTGCGATTATCTCTCTTTTGACATCCCCGACCCAGAAGCTTGGTTTAATGAACAACGTCTGCGGGCAGGAGCTGTTTACCCGTCAAAAGTTATAATGGTTGAAGATGAAACCGCTATGAGAGCCGCGCTACCCGCCGCTGATGCCGTTGTTATCGAAGGTCTGCAAATTGGCGCCGATGACCTCGTGGAAGGGGCAAATCTCAAACTGGTGCAGAAGTTTGGGATAGACACACGAAATATAGATCTTGATGCCTGCAGTGAAGCAGCCGTTCCGGTTCGAACGTTACGCCGTCGTGTTAATGCCAACGTGGCTGAACATGCAATTCTTCTTATGCTAGCCGTCGGCCGCAAACTCATCGAAACGCACGCAGCGCTCGATTTTGGCTCTTTGCAGGCACTAGGTTACAAGCCGTCTAAATTCGACGCAGACCATGTGGCCGGCGCCAACTGGGCACGCATTGCCGGGCTTAAAAGTCTCTTTGGGGCGACACTCGGGGCGCTTGGTCTTGGCGAAATAGGACGCGAGGTAGCGGCCCGAGCCAGCTCGATGGGTATGGACGTTTTGTACCATCAAAGGTCGCGTCTGCCCGAAGAGATTGAAGCCAAATATTCGGCGACATATGTATCCTACGAAGACCTCCTTAAACGCTCGGACTTCATTAGTATTCATTTACCCCTTACGGCCTCAACGCAGGGAATGTTGAATGCCAATGCCTTCTCGCAAATGAAACCGGGTGCGATCATTACTAATATATCTCGAGCCCATATAATCGACCGCGCGGCTCTGATCGGTGCGCTTGATAGCGGGCGTCTTGGGGGTGCTGGTCTTGATGTACACTATGAAGAGCCTAGTAAGACCGACGAGCCATTAAAAGGATATTCGAATGTGGTGCTCAGTCCTCACGTCGCTGTTGCGCATCGCTCTCACAACCTAGCCGATACAGCGGAGCTGGTAGAAAATTTGGTCAATGCGCTCGAAGAATAATTAGGTTCTAACTCTTCATTATAGTGTTTGAATTAACTTTGGCTGCGCAATATCTGTCAGTGATATGGTCAAATAGCTTTATCAGTTCTCAATACTTAAAACATAACGTTCTTTAGGAGGGGACTCATGGAGGCTGGATCCTGCCAAAAAACATATCGTCGCAAAAGGCGTGAAGCCAGCCGTTACTTGGGCAAACTCCGACGCCCTCCGTCGCTTTATGCGGCTCTGTTTAGGCGAGTTCTGGCACCTCTTTGAGAAAGGCAGTTAATGAACCGTTCACCGCTTCAGGATTTTCAATATTGGTGATGTGGCCCGCACCATCGACTACAACGTGTCGGCAGTTGGGAATTACTGCAGCGGCTTCAGCTAGAGCTTCTGGAGGCGCACCCTTATCTTGCGCTCCTCCAATAATCAAGGTTGGCACCTGGACCTTCCTAAGCCCTGATCCGAACGCAAGTAGCTTGAGTGCCTCGCAACACCCTTCATGACCAACTGGGTTAGTGGATCTTAACATTTCGCGCACTTTGTCTAGCGATGGTGGGTTTGCGGCAACGAATTCTGGCGTAAACCAACGTTGTATAGTGGGTTCGACTATTCCCTCCATCCCACTCTTTCGCACGGTGTCTATCCTGTATTGGAAATACGCGGCATAGTCCGGTGGAGCATCAGGCCGAGCGTCGCAGGCGACAAGTGATAGCAGACGATCACCATGGTTCTGCGCCATCCCGTAACCGAGCATTCCACCGATAGAAAGCCCTACCCAATGGGTCTTTTGAATTTCAAAATGATCTAGTAGCGTGCACGCGTCCCTCATCAGGTCGTTGAAGGAATATGGGCCGGGTGGTGCGTCAGAGCCGCCATGTCCGCGATGGTCATAGCGGAGGATGCGGTAATCTTTTTTTAGGATGTCTACTTGTTCGTCCCATAGGGTGAGATTGTTGCCAAGTGCATGACTAAAAGTTACCCAAGGTGCGTCCTCTTTACCGTCAATCTCGCAATTTAATTGAAACTCGCCGACGCTGACCTTCATTTATAATTCTCCATTTTCATAGGCGCTTGGTCAAATCAGAAGGGAATACGCTGTCCGTCCCAAGCGTAGGTTTGACCGCTATCAACGGAAGTGAGCCCGTTTATCACCGATATTAAGCGATTTACCGAGTATGCAGGCGTAAAAAGTTTGTCGCTTGGCACGCTAGTCTGAAACGGCTTCGATAGCGGTGTATCAACCGTTCCGGGATGAAGACCAACACAAATGGATTCAGGGTTTCGCCTCGCTAATTCTACTGACAAAGTCCTTAGGATCATATTAAGGCCTGCTTTTGACGAACGGTAGGCGTGCCAGCCACCTAGAGAGTTATCCTCGATGCTCCCGACCCGCGCCGATAAGCAAGCAAAAACGGACTTGGATTTTGTATCCAGAAGAGGAAGGAAATGCTTTGCCACTAATGCCGGACCAATAGTATTAATCCGGTAAGCGGTGGCCAGCGCATCCGCCGAAAGCGCTTTCCAAGACTTCTCGGGTGACAGGCCTGCTGCGTGCAGCACGCCGGTCGCGACAATAACTAGCTGATAAGTAGGTTCGTGATCTACAGCTGACCTTGCCGCCGCTTCAATTGATGCCTCGTCTTCAATATCAATGGCTATCGTTTTCACACAATCCGATGCAAGACCGGCTGTGACCCTCGAGAGTGCAAGAACGGATAGGACCCGTTCGTCGTCGGCGAGTGTATTAACGAAGGCACGTCCCAATCCGCCTGTAGCCCCGATGACTATGGCGTGAACCTGAGGTGCAAAAGACGTTAAGAGATTACCCATTATGAAATTCGATTGATGGTTGTTACGAAAGTTTCTCCAAAATCACGGAGCTTGGCTGCGCCGACACCGTGGATTGCCGCAAATTCATCAACGGTCGCAGGTCTTTGGCGCGCCATATCCACCAATGATCGGTCGGGAAATATTACGTACGCGGGCACACCTCTCGATTTTGCAAGCCTTAAGCGTAATTTCCGAAGTTCTGCAAGCAACGCGGTATCAGCATCTGGTAGATCAGCGACTGTTGCGAGGTCTCTAATCTTGCGGTTTGCGGCGCGGTTTTTTTTCAGTGTGTCCTTACGGTAATGGAAGTTTTCCAGGCCCCTCATCAGGCCCTCTCCCTTTAACGTAATAGTTAGTCCACCATAACCCCGCACATCAAGCTGTAAAAACTGTGCCGCGACGAGTTGACGGATGATTGACTGCCATTCTCCTTTCCGCAACTCGGTGCCGATGCCGAATGCGGGACGTTGATTATGTCCTGCCTTGGAAATTTTTTCTGTCAGCACCCCCCGAAGAATATCGATTACATGGGCGGCACCATAGATGCGCCCTGATTGATCGACCGCAGCCAGTACTTTTTGGCCATATTCGGTGCCGTCCAACAATTCCACCGGATCTGTGCAGGTATCACAATTACCGCAGGATTCAATTGTCTCACCAAAATATTTTAGTAAGGACCGTCTTCTGCATTCTGGTGTTTCGCAATATCCAACGAGGGCGTCCAAGCGCTTGTGTTCACGACGCTTACGGTCCGGACCTGCATCCTCGTTTTCAACAAATACTCTGCGCATTCGGATGTCTTGTAGGCCATACAACATGTGCGCATCTGCTGGCGCGCCGTCGCGACCGGCACGACCAATTTCTTGGTAATAGGCTTCGATACTTGCCGGCAAGTCCAGGTGTAGAACAAAGCGTACATCGGACTTGTCTATCCCCATGCCGAACGCGATCGTAGCGACGATCACGACCCCAGGATCTGTCATAAAGGCATTTTGGTTAGTCTGGCGCGCGTGCTGCTCCATTCCGGCGTGGTAAGGAAGCGCCTTGATGCCTTTTTCCTGCAAATAACTGGCTATTTCTTCCGTCTTCTTTCGAGACAGGCAGTAGACAATCCCGCTTTCGCCAGCGTGCCGCGAGAGGAAATTTCTCACCTGCCGCTTCCAATTCTGCTTCATTTCCACTGACATACGGATATTTGGCCGATCAAACCCTAGCACTATGGTCTTGGCCTTGCCCTCGAATAGCCGATTGTTTATGTCCTCACGGGTGACAGCATCGGCGGTGGCGGTGAGCGCGGCGACAGGTACCTTTGGAAATAAGGCTCGGAGCTGTGATAGCGCCTCGTATTCGGGGCGAAAGGCTGGTCCCCATTGAGAAATACAATGTGCTTCGTCGATGGCGAACATTCGGACGTCAAGCTTCTTAAGAGCAGCTATCATTCGTTCTGTCATCAGGCGCTCTGGTGCCATATAGAGAAGGCGGATGTCCCCGGCTGCCGCGCGACGCCAGGTAGCGATGTTGTCTTCACGCAGGCGTGAAGAATTGATGGCGTCGGCAGCGACGCCCGCATACTCCAAAGCCGCAACCTGGTCTTCCATCAATGCAACCAATGGAGAGACCACAATCGTTAGCCCGCCAGTAATTAAGGCGGGAATTTGAAAGCATAATGATTTGCCCGATCCCGTCGGCATTACAGTGAGGACATTTTCCCCGGAGAGCAGAGTGTCAATGACTTGCTCTTGACCCGGACGAAAACCGTCAAATCCGAATACATCTTTTAAAACAGTGTGCTTAGGGGCCTGTTTGGCGATTTCCGCACTAATTCGCATAGCCGTAGTGTATGCGAATTGCATGATTCGAGCGACGGTATGACGCTTGTTTTATCCTAATTCGAGTGCTTCGCGTTTAATTTCCAGCTCTAACCATTTCTCTTCGGCAGACAAGAGATCGACCTCGCTCTTTTTAAGTGCCTCTGCTGTTGTTTTAAATTTTTCGGGATTTGTAGAAAACAGGTCCGGATCGGCCAACGTGTCCCGGTGGATTGCAATCTCGGCCTGCAATTTTTCAATTCGGCTAGGTAGAGTTTCCAGTAGGTGCTGATCATTGAAGGTTAGTTTTTTGCGATGTGTTTTTGGTGGTTGAAATCCGACCACAGACCCAGCTTGTTTTTTTGGCCGTTGAGTCTCTTTCGGTTGTATTATGTCCCGACCATGTTTTCGCTGGGCCAGCATGTCACTATAACCGCCAGCATATTCTTTCCATTTACCATCCCCCTCGCTAGCAATTACTGACGTAACGACCCGGTCGAGGAAATCACGGTCGTGGCTGACCAGAAGAACGGTGCCTTGATATTCGGCTAACAGCTCTTGCAGTAAGTCTAGTGTTTCAAGGTCGAGGTCGTTGGTAGGCTCGTCCAGAACCAAAAGGTTAGACGGCTTCGCAAAGGCGCGTGCAAGCATGATACGCCCGCGTTCCCCTCCCGACATCACGGCGATCGGCGTCCGCGCCTGGTTCGGTGTGAACAAGAAATCCTTCATGTAGCCGATGACATGTCGAACCTCTCCGTTAATAGTAATTTTGTCGCTGCCGCCGGTAAGTGCCCGTGCGAGGGTGTCGGTGGGATCTAGTGTTTTGCGCTGTTGGTCAAGGTTCTCTAGTTCTAAATTCTTTCCGAGGCGAATATGACCCGCGTCCGGTTCAATTTCACCGACCAATAATCTTAGAAGTGTCGTCTTGCCTGCTCCATTGGGCCCCACGATACCGACCCGGTCGCCCCGAGCAATTAAGGTAGAAAAGTTGTCCACGACGAGGCGGTCGCCGTAGGATTTGGAAATTTCCTTGGCTATACAGACTCGTTTGCCAGAAATGTCCGCTTCGGACGCTAACATGTTGACGACGCCAGTTGTTCCTCGATCACTGCGGCGCTTTGCACGCAGATCAAGGAGGGCGCGTAAGCGGCCCATATTCCGTTTGCGTCGCGCAGTGACTCCTTTGTGTAACCATTCTGTTTCCGCGGTAATTTTGCGGTTAAGCTTGTGGCGTTCCAGCGCCTCGGTCTTTAGAAATTTTTCGCGCCACGGTTCAAAATTTGAAAAACCTTGTTTTATTCTGTGGATACGGCCTTGATTAATCCATAGTGTTGTGCGGGATAGGTT
Organism: uncultured Alphaproteobacteria bacterium; assembly: GCA_913046035.1. Lineage (GTDB taxonomy): Bacteria > Pseudomonadota > Alphaproteobacteria > MPNO01 > UBA830 > UBA830. Next base: position 7,406 of record CAJWSW010000017.1, read on the forward strand.
TTCAAGGAACCGGCGGTCATGGCTGATCAATACAAGGGCGGAACGGATAGCTATGAGCTCTTTTTCCAACCATTCAATTATGGGTAGATCAAGATGGTTTGTCGGCTCGTCTAAGAGTAATATATCAGGTTGTGGCGCTATGGCTCTTGCTAACGCTGCACGGCGGACTTCACCCCCTGAGAGACTAGCGGGATCACCAATATCCGAAAGTTCCAGACGGTCGATCAGCATCGTTGCGAATTTTGGGTTGTCCCCCGCTTCAAGTCCGGCTTGAACGTACTCACTTACCGTTTTGTAGCCTGAAACATCAGGTTCTTGGGGCAAGTAACGCAACGTGGTACCAGGTTGGAGGAAGCGCTCTCCGCTATCGGCTTCAATCTCCCCGTTGGCGATCTTCATGAGCGTCGATTTGCCCGATCCGTTACGCCCGACGAGGCAGATCCGTTCTCCTGCTGAAACGGATAATTCAGCCCCCTCCAATAATGGCATGCCGCCAAAGGTAAGATGAATGTCACGTAATAAGAGAAGGGGTGGCGCCATGACAGCATTCCCAATCAGTTTTCAGCGCACGCGTGGAAAGTTAGAGACTTTAATAAAAAACCGGTACTTTTGGCCTGTTTTCTAGGCTTCTTCTAGGCGGCGGATAGTGGTCTAATACGATCAACCCGTCATCGATATTTTTCTGGAAGATGCTCTGCGTACTTTGAGCGGATCCGGTCATCCAGCTCTTGCGACGATCTCGCAACAGCGGGAAAGGTATCCTTTCTGCGAAATGGGATGCAGGCATCTACGACCACGCGCGAATTTCGTCGATCATAATCATCGTCGAAACACATTGGGTCGAGGTGAGTGCTCCAGCAACCATTTATTACATCAATACCCTCACGTGGATCGTGGCGCGTACACATGGCCCAGACCACGTCGTTCATATTAGCAGGGTCGATGTCATCATCGACCACTATTACCCAACGGTTCGCGTATGCGCCCGCGTGACATTGGGAGGCCACAAGTCCCGCTTGTTTGGAGTGGCCGCCGTACATTTGTTTTATGGAGATGGTCAACCACATCCTGCTGCCGCCTGCCTCGTGCGCATAAACGCCCTGTACGCCAGGAATACCTGCCGCTTCAAGCTGGTTCCATACGGCTGCCGCGCGATATGCTCCCATGTAATAAGTGTTGTCATTAGGTGGGACGGCGGGGATTGCGCCGGTAATTACCGGATTGTCTCGGTGCATAAGGGTTTCAATCCGTATGGCTGGCTCCGGACGTTGGCCGCCGGCATAATATCCAGTCCATTCACCAAGTGGCCCTTCGAGGATTTCATCATCTACGTCTATAAATCCCTCAAAGGCAATCTCCGCGCTAGCTGGCACGGGCAATCCGGTTGCCGGCATCTTTATCACCTCGACGCTTTCGCCAAAGATACCACCGACGACGTCGAGTTCGTTCGTCTCATACGGCACTTCGAAGCCGCCGATCATGAACATAACCGGGTGCACGCCAGCGACTACCGCGACTGGGCATTTCTCACCCCGGTCATGATATTTCTTCATTAATAGGCGTGCATGCTTGCCTGGTGACATCATGACTGTTGCAACGCGCGGCTCGTGCGCCTGCACCCGATATGTGCCATAGTTTACCCAGCCTGAGTCTGGGTCGCGCATCGCAATTATACAGCCAGTGCCGATAAATTTTCCGCCGTCATGCTCATGCCATTTAGGCGAGGGTAAGCTTTGTATGTTGACGGCCTCACCCTCGGTGACGTTCTCGACAAGGGGTCCGCCATTTACTTCTACGGGGGGGTGCGCTGGAGCTTCTCCAAGATAGTGGCGCCACCACTTGATTAGGTCTTCTTCGGTAGCATCAGGAGGCAAACCCAACGCTATCGCGCAGCGTGAGCGAGACATTATGATATTAGCGAGCACACGATGACCATTGGGAAATCCGGGGACGTCGTCAAACAATAGCGCCGGGTTGTCGAGATCCCGCATGAAGATATCTACCAGACCACCGATATCTTCCTCAGTCTCGGCACCGCTGATATGTTTTAATTCTCCGATATTGTCTATCTCTTCAAGAAAGTTTCGAAGATCTTTGTTGGCCACGTCGCGCCTCCCTGCACTCGATATTAATTTGTAAGCAGACAATCGAATTTTCACGTCCCGCGGTCAAGGTTCTCTGATGAGTTAGTAGCAGTCGGTATTGCAAAACAGCAGGTTACGTTCCAGAAATATTGGAAAAATTTAGGAGAGTGACAATGGCAAGTTTTAAGCTTTTGAACTATGCGGGCGTTAATGGCGAGGCGCGGCCAGGAATTCTCGTGGATGGCAATGTAATAGACCTGGTGTCGGCAGGTCTTGGTGCATCCACCTATGAATTGTTGCAAGACTGGAAAGCCAATCACGATAGGTTAACGAAAATTGCCGATGGAGCCACTTCCTATACTTCACGACCTTTAAGTGATGTCGATTTGCTTGCGCCAATCCTCTATCCGCCGGTTGTTTACAACGCCGCCGCAAATTATGTCGATCACCAAAAAGAAATGTCAGGTGGAAAACAACTGGTTAAGTCGGATACACACCCCTATTTCTTTCTAAAATCCGGTCCTCATTGTATCATCGGTCCAGGTGCCGATATCCGTCTCCCTGCTGTCTCGAACTTTATCGACTGGGAGGCGGAATTGGCGGTTGTGATTGGTAAGTCAGCGCGTAACGTGAAAGCCTCAGACGCGCTGGACTATGTCGCCGGGTATACGATATTCAATGACCTTTCCGCGCGCGACATGAAGCCTGTTGGACGAACGTTTAATGTGCATTGGTTTGCTCAAAAAAACTTCGATGGTTCTGGCCCTATGGGGCCTTGGATCGTTCCGGCTTCAGACATTACGGATCCACATGATATCGACATTAAACTCTGGGTGAATGAAGAGCTTAAGCAAGACTCAAACTCTAAATATTTATTCTTTAATATTAACGAACAGATAGAATACATTTCGGCGCGAATGACTATGCGTCCCGGCGACGTAGTTGCTACCGGCACGCCGTCCGGTGTTGGTGCTCCTTATGGAGGACGGCTGAAACCGGGTGACACAGTGACGATCGAAATTGGTGGCATCGGTAAGTTGGTTAATCCGGTTGTGCAGGGTGATTAAGTTTAGTTGATGAGGCATGGACACTCGATTTTGCCCTTAAAAAATTCCGAGCAAGTTAACTTTGGTCGAAGTTTGCCGGTCTATTCGCATATTCTAGACGCGTCTACTTTATTGCCGCGCTTTGGTTCGAATAACTTATTGTGACAGTGAAACTCCCCTCATTCATCGACCAATTCCAGATGTCAAATTCACGGAGCCCGGCGGCATGGAGTGGGTCTTCCATTGCAATCGCATGGGCATCCTCGAATGAATCTGCCCTAATAATGATCATGCCGGTGCGTGGCTTGTCATTTTCCTGGGGTTCCATGGGCCCGGCCGCAAATAAGATACCCTGTTTCTCAAGTTCAACCTGGCGTTCAAGGTGCTTGGGTAACAATTCCATGATCTTTTCACGTGGCGCGACCGGTCGGGTAAAAATCACATACAAATCTTTTCGTAGCATTTCGTTAGTATGGTGCGTATTTATGACAGACATTTGCAGTTTCCCTTTCTAAGAGTTGACGCGACATTGACCTGTATTTTGCGGAATTCAGCCTCCCGCAACGGTGATCTGCTGTTCCCCATCTAACCAGATGGTGGGCGTCACGATATGTCGCAGGAAGATCGGCTCGCCGCAGATAATCAAAGATGCATCATTACTTAAAAGGGCTGCCATCATTTGCCTTCACTCATACTTATACTGCAAGCGCTGCGCCGCCATCCATAAAACGTCTTAAACACACTGTAATAGATGACGGGCACGCGGATATTTGTTGCCGACAGCTAATTCCGGCTTTGGGTTCTTTCGCGTATTTTTACGCGCAGGATCCGGCCATTAAATCTCTGATTGATCTCCTAATGATTGAGAGATCTCATCGTTTAATCAGTGCATTTTTATCACTTGTCTAACGTGTTAGGAGAGAAAACTTCGCTCAGCTCTAATTTTCGCGGCGTGAGACCTTGTTCGTAAGAATATAGCGTTAGGGCTTCAAGTTCCTCCCTGTTAGCGATTACACCCTGCTGTACCAGCGGGGTGCGGAGCGCGGCCTCAGCCTCTGGTGGCAGAAGTCCGGTTTCAAGATGGTTAACAACCATCGCCATACGCTGTTGTTCTACGTAGTTAGTCGCATCCTCGAATGCCTTAAATATATTGAGAATAGCCCAGGGGTGTTTTTCTGCGACCTCGCGTTTAATCACCATGCCATGGTTGATAGGGTAGAGATTATTTTTGTGGTAATAACGCTTGCCCTCTGCGTAAGGGTCCGGAAATAGAGGTGCAAAATCCGGATGGTTGTGGAGGTCGGCGGTACTTCGGTCAACTAAGTTGCCACCCGGCAAATAGAGCAATGCTGCGTCTAGCTCTTTTGCCAGCAACATTTCGCCCATGTTGGTCTCCGCTGGAATGCGGTGAACGGTGACCCCTTCGGGCGGTTCAAACCCAGTTGACCCGCCGTGGCTAATGTCTGGCGTTCGTTCCATCCAAAATTCCATATCCTTTGGCGCTACACCGAATTCATGCTCCAAGAACCCGCGTGACCATAGCGCCGCCGTTTGTTGGTATTCTGGAACTCCTACTCGCTTTCCGGCCAGGTCTTCCGGCTTCTTAATTCCGGCACCCTTACGAATAAGAATCCAGTTTTGGAAAAAGTAGTGGGTCGAAAAGATTGGCAAGCCGATGAAACGATCATCGCCGCTGGCGATTGCCATTAAAAGTGACGACATTGACATTTCTGAGACGTCAAATTCGGCAAATTTGAGTTGCCGCCAAAATAGTTCTGACGGGTGTAGTTCTAACGGTGTCATCGCAATGCCGTCCGCATGAAACATGCCATCAAGGATTGGTCGTGTTCGCAGGTTCGGCGTAAGGCCGATGCTCATAGGTATTCCTCCGCTACTTGCACCGGTGCGCGGCTTTACTGTTTCGGGTCCCATAGACGACATTTCTCTCTCCTTCTTAGGTATTTTTAGCAGCGCGCCGGCACCAGGCCTCCCATGCGCGATCAAGGCTGATAGGTGCTTGCTGCATGGCTGTGCATTCCTGGATTTCGATATCGGTCAGATAGTCGGGTTCGCCGATTTGCATGGCCTGCAACTGTAGCTTAGCGTTTACCTGCAAATAAATAGCCTTCATAACGGTTTCTTCCACGGTTGCGCCGGTTACGACGCATCCGTGTCGCTTCATAAGGGCGATTGTGCCTTCGCCGAGTGCAGCCGCCAGGTCACGGCCCTGCTCCATGGTTACTACTAGGTGGTTGTTTTCGCCAAATTTGTCGCGCATGTCCCAGACCGGAATATTACTCCCGATTGGCGCGCAAGTGTGCGTCACTGGTCGAAGCGGCGTACCCGTCGATGCAAATGGGATGACTTCATATGAGTGATTATGAATAACGACATTTACGTCTGGGCGTTGTTCATAGATAGCACCATGGATCATCCGCTCGCTGTAGGGTCTGCGGTCGCCCGCGTTGATGGCTTCGCCGTCAAGCCTGTAGGTAACGATGTCGTCCGCTTCGATCAATTCTGGCGCCCGAGCACGCGACAAAAGATATTTCTCAGGGTCGTCTGGATGTCGAAAACTGATATGCCCAAAGGCGTCAACCACTTCCTCGTTGGCGAGGATATGATTGGCGACCACTATGTTACTTAGTGTAGCGGCATCCGTACTCATTGGCACTCCAGGTCTATTACACGGGTATTAAGCGCAAAGTGTAAAACTTTTGACATCCCTTACCTGCAATAGTTCGGGATACATTTTGCAGCAGGGAATGTTCTAACACAAATTTTGACGGGATTTGTTTCGTTCTGTGGGATCCGTCTATTACACTGATATTATCCTTAAAAAGGCGCCGTGTGCATGACTTCTGCTCAAATAATTCTTTTTGTCCTAATGGGCCTTTTGTTTTTCATGCTGATTTGGGGGCGTTTCCGTTACGACCTCGTAGCTTTTTCCGCGCTGCTGATTGCGCTCGTTGTCGGCGTCGTGCCGGTTGAGCAGGCATTTTCTGGCTTTGGTCATCCGGCTACGGTTGTAATTGCTTTCGTGCTGATCATTAGCCGCGGTTTGTCAAACTCCGGCGTTGTAGAGTATGTGGCCGGCAGGTTAATCAGTACGGGGCGATCATTACTTATGCACATAAGTTTGATGTCGGCTATATCGGCGGGTTTGTCGGCTTTGATGAATAACGTTGCCGCATTGGCACTACTAATGCCAGTTGACCTTCAAGCGGCGGACAAGGAAAAGCGGAGCCCCGCGATGACCTTGATGCCTTTGTCATTTGCCTCAATCCTTGGCGGAATGATCACTTTGATTGGGACGCCTCCCAATATAATCATTTCGGCGTTTCGTGAAAAATCTCTAGGTGAACCATACGCTATGTTTGACTTTGCACCGGTAGGTGCAGCCTGCGCCGTTCTTGGCATCCTTTTTATAGCTGTTATAGGATGGCGACTTATTCCGGCTGAGCGTTCAAGGCACGACACGGGTAAGGAGCTACTGGATCTGGAGGGTTATATCGCTGAGCTTGCGATAACCCCAGGATCGAGCGTAATTGACCAGAGGCTTGGCGATCTCGATCCCTTCGCTGAAGAGTTCGATGCACAATTTCTCGGAGTGTTTCGCTTCGCGCAGCGCCTCCCAGGCCTCGCCCGGCGCACTGTTCTGCAAGAGGGAGATGTGCTCGTTATCGAGGCAATTCCTGAAAAAATTGAAAAGCTACGTGCAGCTTTGAAGCTTGAATTTGTATCTACTGAACCAGGAAGTGATCTTTTGAACAGGTCCGACTTGGAGATGCGAGAGGTTGTTGTGCCAGACGGAGCGCGTGCGACGGGTCGCATCGCCAACGTGCTTAGCGTACTCAAGCGGAACGGCGTCAGTTTGCTGGGTTTGTCCCGCCGGGGAAGCAGATTTCGCGACCGTCTCCGGCTTCAACAAATACAGCCCGGGGACTTGCTCCTTTTGCTTGGGTCTGCGGATTCATTGGCCGAGGTTTCACAACGGCTTGGCGTCCTGCCGTTGGCTGAGCGCGGCCTTGCTGTGCTGCAGCGGGAAAAGGCGTTGCTGGCGATCAGCATATTCGCTGCCGCAATAATTCTAGCGAGCTTTGGCGTGGTGTACCTTACGGTTGCGCTGGGTTGTGTCGTTGCGCTGTACGTTTTGTTTGGGATTGTACCTTTACGGGAAATTTATACATCGGTGGAGTGGAGCGTAATTGTTCTTCTGGCAGCCTTGATCCCGATAGGTACAGCGCTCGAAACTAGTGGCGGAACAGCACTAATCGCAGGGACGATAGTGTCGTTATCAGCTGGTTATTCAGCGGTGGTTGTTCTAACAATCCTGATGATTGTTACCATGACACTGTCTGATGTGATGAACAACACCGCTACAGCGGTGATCGCGGCGCCAATCGCAATCGACATTGCAACAACATTGCAAGTAAGCCCCGATCCCTTTCTGATGGCAGTCGCAGTCGCGGCGAGCTGCGCCTTTCTGACGCCGATTGGTCATAAGAATAACACCTTGATCATGGGAGCGGGCGGTTATCGGTTTGGTGACTATTGGCGAATGGGCCTGCCGTTGGAGATCCTCGTTGTCGGGGTAGGCGTGCCAACGATTTTGATTTTTTGGCCACTTTAAGTCCCGACGACCCTGATTGAGTGTCCCCTAATTACACAGACGCTTGCTCAGGTGCCGGTATCCTCAAGAGATAGCGATTTGTTAATTATGTCTGTTCGGTTGGGGTTGATCATTTAGGTGCAGATAGTATTTGCGCCCGATGTTTTCACTTGCACTGCCAGAGAGCATTTGGGGTCAGAGCGTCGGAGCTAACTTCTAGACGCTCTTTAACTAAGCAGGCGTTTGTAAACAAATGTCATTGGATCGTTTCGGCCATAAATAAATGCTCAGTGTTTGAAAAACGGGCGGGAAATATTTCCCGCCCGTTATTTTATTTACATGTCCAAAACACACTTCAGCGCGATTCGTAGAAGTTAATCAGCTTTATCACGTCTTCCGCTTGCATTCGGCCGAGGGGACCGTCTGCGTAACTGGAAGCAATAACTTTGTTATCGAGCCCAAGGATGAATTCGGACGGCTGAATGATCTCACGGCGGTCTTCCCACCAAGCGCCTATTGCGTTCGCGATATCGTGGGTCACGCCTTCTCCCACTGGGAAGTTAACTTCGTCAGCAACCTGCTTTGAGTCGCCTCCTTTATCGACGCTTGCGGCGACGACCGATACGCCGATCTTGTTTAGTTCTGCCTTATGTTCTGCGAAGCCGACTAACTGCCGGCGGCAATAGGGTCACCAATGACCCCGGTAGAACAGAATGACTTTGTACTTGGTATTAAGATCCTTCGGTAGCTCAAGCGAACCACCGCCGACAAGATTTAGCGTCATTTCAGGGAAGGTGTCGCCTATCCCTAGTTTTTCCGACATGTATCCTCCTCTTCGTCTAATTCGTGCGGTGGGTCTACACCACAGCAATGAAACTATGCAGGGTGATTTTCAGGAAAGCAACAGGATGGATGTATCACTGATATAGAAATTGGACTGTCGCATATCATCCGGCTGTGAGGTTTTTTTGTGCTGCATTTAGCGCCTCTTTTCGCGCGCTGAATTCATTGATGCCCGTTTCAGCGCGAAGGTTAACTGTTGCATCGGCTTTGGATTGCTCGAGGGGGGCGCCGGTGGCGTCCGCGATCCGGTCAATCCCATTAAATAAAGCGGCAACGGCTGCTGAGTCTACCAGCGCAGAAGCACCCATCTTCTCTGCAATGGCTTTGCGTGCTGCCTCCATTCGTTCATCATCCACCCCAAGAATTGCTTCGGCAAATTCAATTAAAATGTCGCCGTGTTCGACACCGATATCGCCAGCTTCCGAGCCCCCAACGATAACGCCGTAATCAAGGTGGTCTCCAGTCACTTTGCTGCCCGCACGGAGCAGTGCCGCATGGCTGGTTGTTCAATACGTACACTGGTTTAACGCCGACACTCGAGCCGCCAGTAGTTCTATCTGCAGATGGGTAATGGCACGGAATTCCGATGAAAAATCCCACATCTGCGGGCCGCTTAGATATTGGGCTGAAACAAGGTCGAAAAAGCTGCGGGCCTCGTCTGGTACAAGGGTAAGGGCGCGGCGGATGTTGGATTCCGGGCCAACAAAATAATCTGCCTCGTTTTGCCCAAATTCATCCCAGGCAATGTTTGGCGCCCAGGCTTGGTGCTGACGCGCTTCCTTAGGGCGGTATTTTGATGGCTTCCCTTGTTTTGGTTCGGGCAAGGGACGTAACGGCACGCCGATACCATGTGCGAAGGTGTCGATCGCAGTTGTGTGCGCTACAACACTCACGATTTCTACGAAATGGGTTTCGGGAATGCCACCCTCAATAGTGTTTTGGTACCAGTTATGGGTAAGCCGGCCTGGATCCGCAACGATGAGCTGTATCATAGAAATCCAAGTTTCCGGTAAATCTGTGGCCGCATCTCTAGGGTTGGCTGCTGAAAAAGGGGATAGTGCTTCTTTGATGTTTGCACACGTCGCACTTTCCCGAGCGTGACGCGTTTCAGACATCACCTTGACCCGCTCCTCTCCGGTCAACCAAGTGCCAGCGCCTGAAAGCTTGTCCCACACTTGGCGGTGCGATGCGATTAAATCCTCGCGGATAGTGTATCTAGAATCGCTGTAGTCGATCTTGGACATAGTAGCGCCTCCTTCACGAACAATAAGCTTATTTAGACAGCGCGACACCGTCAAATCTGCACTTTTTTTAAAAGTTAAATAATGCCTTTGGAGTTTTTTCTGCGATGGTCTGGATATCTGAGCCGCTGAATTCAGCGTCTTTAAGCGTTTGTATGGGATCGGGATCGCCGGGCGGGAAGGGTAGGTCAGTGCCCAGCAAAATGCGATCGAGGCCGACCAGATCGCGCAGGTAGTTTAAAGCGGGACCGTGGTGAAGGATGGCGTCGTAAAAAAATTTCTTTAGGTATTCGGATGGTTTTTTCTTGGCGACATTACCCGTAATCGTTCGATCCGCAGCCTCGTGCATGCGATCAAAACGACCGATTAAAAATGGCAAAGACGCGCCGCCATGGGAAAGAATTAGTGAGAGCCTCGGAAAACGATCCATCACGCCTCCAGAGATAAGAGATCCTACGGAAAGCGTGGTATCATTTGTGTAGGCGACGATCTGCGTAAGTGCGAATTTCTCTGAGCGAGGCGGCGGCGCGGGTTGAGCGGGATGGACGAGGACCGGCGCGTTTAGTTCAACGCAGGCGGCCCAGTATTCATCCAGATCGCATTCTCCTAAATTCCGGCCATTAACATGGGTCGCCACAATGGCACCAACTGCGCCAGCTTTAATACCGCGTTCCAGTTCGCGCGCCGCCGAGGATGGATCTTGTAATGCGCCGGATGCCATCCATAGGAACCGATCCGAGTGTCTATCGCACAGTTTCGCCATGCTATCGTTCATAGCAGTGTGCCAAAGCGCGCCTTTGTCGGCGGGCAGGTCGTAGCCGAAAATATCGGTCCACATGCTAAGTATCTCTAGATCAATACCCTGCCGGTCCATCTCTTTTAGCCGATAATCGGTATTCATTAATTTGTCGAAAAATGGACGGATCTGCATTCCGCTTTCGAACCTACATGCATGAAGGTCAGGCTTTTGCTCTACCAAATCGATGCCGAATTCGTGTCCCCGGTCGGCCAAAGTATTTATGAGATCCGGCGACACCAGATGCGCATGAGTGTTGATCACGGTCATTATCGGATTTTCCTATTTTAAACTTTCTGCACCACGCAACGCCTCGCGAAGGCGATCCGGCGTCAGCGGTAGTTCGTTGATTGAAATATTATAAGGTTTTAGTGCACGGGCGATCGCGTTACCGACAGCGGCGGCTACCGCGACGATGCCGCCTTCGCCAGCGCCCTTAAATCCCATCGGATTTAACTCTGAAGGGAAGTTTTCTAACGCGATCGCTGTGATCTCCGGGAGCTCTGATGATGTGGGTAGCAGGTAGTCAGCAAAGCTGCCGGTAAGTAATTGACCGTCGTCATCATAAATAAAATGATCTAGGAAGGTGCCGCCGAGGCCTTGAATAACGCCGCCAACCGCCTGACCCTGTATCATTGCCGGGTTTAGCGCCCGACCGATTTCCTCAGTTAGCCAGTAGCGCTCTACTTTCACTAAGCCTGTTGTGATATCGAGGGCGATTTGCGCTGCGTGTGCGCCATAAGAATATGAAAGCTTTTTTTCGTTGTCGAAGATCGCATCGGCGGACAGAATATCGCCACGGGTTTCGGCGAAAGTTGCTAACTCCTGTAGCGTAAATCTATCTGGAGATTTGCAAACTTCGCCATTTTCATACGTTAGTTCGGTCGGGTGACAATTCCATCGTAACGCTGCCAGTTCTTTTGCTTTTTCTTTTACCTTTTTGGCGGCGATGCGCGTCGCATTTCCCGCCATAACGGTGTTACGGCTATGAAATGTTCCACCACCAGTTTTAACCAGCGTGGTGCTGCCGTGGCTCACCTCGACGCGTTCAATCTCGATATCAAGGTATTCTGCACAAATTTGGGCAAGGCCCGTTTCTGTTCCTTGCCCGACCGACGACGCACCAGTACGAACCTCTATATCGCCAGTTGATAAGACAGTGATGCTTGCTGACTCAGGAGGACCTGCTGCGCTGCTTTCGATAAAACAGGCAATACCCATCGATCGCAATTTACCATCGGACGGGTCCTGTTTATCTATCCAGTCCGAATACCGGCACTCGGTTAGAAGACGATCTAAAGCCGATGGATAATCGCCTTTGTCCAACGTAGCATCCGGGTCTCCGGGCACCAGTTCGCCGATGCGATAAGGCAACTCCTCCGGCGTTAAAAGGTTGCGATGACGTAACACTGCAGGATCGATGTTTAAGTCATCGGCCATTAGGTCCATCATACGTTCACGGCAGAAATTAGCTTCAAACCTGCCAGGCCCGCGGAACGTTCCGACAGGGGTTTTATTTGTGATTAAGAATTGAACGTCACAGGCAAAAGATGGCACTCTATAAGGCCCTGGCAGAAACTGCGCGGCTTTGGAGGGTACGACACCCCCGTTGGTGCGTATGTACGCCCCCATATCACCCTGTACGGAGGCCCGCATGCCAAGGATATTTCCATCGGCTGTAGCAGCGATTTCCATCTCGCAAGTTATGTCGCGTGAATGATTTGTAGCACTCAGGTTTTCGCGTCGATCCTCGATCCATTTGACCGGACGTCCGCTACGGTAGCTAGCGATCGGAACTAGATAATCCTCTGGGTACAGTTCACCGCGCACCCCAAAGCCGCCCCCTACGTCGGTTTCAATCAGCTCTACAGACGACTCGGGTAGATTAAATGCCTCCGCGAGATGGCGGCGATTGAAAAAGTTGACTTTCGTCGCGCCATGCAATCGCAGTAGTGGCTTGGTGGGCTCAACTTCTGCGATCAGGCCTCTCGTTTCAAGCGGAACGGCGCCATGCCTGTTGGTCCGGAAATGTTCCCGCCGTGTGTAGAAAGCACCTTTAAATGCAGCCTCGACATCGCCGCGGGAAACTGAATATTGGGTGCCAATGTTCTCGCCGGCGGCGTCATGTATTAGCGTTTCGCCCTTTAGGGAATCTTGAACAGTAACGATCGCAGGCAGAGGCTCGACTTCGAGGCAAATAAGTTCAAGCGCATCCTCCGCTATGTAGCGATCTTCGGCGACGACCACAGCGACCGGCTCACCTACGTATCGAACCTTCTTGTTGGCTAAAGGCTTTTGTAGAAATCTTTGGAAATCGGTGAATGGCGCTAACCGCAATGGGATTTCTGGAAGCTCATCCTCCAGATCATTCGCACAAAAAACGTCGATAACCCCCTCCATGGCTCGCGCGGATTTCATATCGATTTTAGTAATAAAAGCGTGGGCGTGAGGGCTGCGGAGGATCGCCATACTTGCCATCCCCGGTAATTTTACGTCGTCTATATATTTGCCGGTGCCGGTTAGGAAACGCTTGTCTTCGAGCCGTCTGATTGATTTTCCTATATACGACTTGCTCATTAGGGTGGCCCTTGGCGGCGACGTTCCGCGGCATCGATGATTGCGTCGACTATAGAAATATAACCTGTACAACGGCAAATATTGCCGGAAATTGCGCTTTCAACCTCTCTGCGCGTTGGCGCCGGATTTTCGGTGAGAAGCGCCTCCGCCGTTGTAAGCATGCCGGGGGTACAAAACCCGCACTGCAGCGCGTGGTTGTCATGGAATGCTTCTTGAAGTGGAGACAGCTCCCCGTCTTTCGCAAGCCCTTCGACGGTGGTTATTTTCATGCCTTGCGCCTGCACCGCAAAAATAAGACACGACCGGATTGAGACGCCATCTGCAAGCACAGTGCAAGCGCCACATACGCCATGCTCGCAGCCAAGATGTGTGCCTGTCAGGTCCAATTTTTCGCGTAAACAATCTGCCAGTGTCATTCTTGCATCAATCTCACACGCGTGTGTGTCGTTGTTAACGTTCAAAGAAATTTTAAGGCGTTCACTCATGTATCGCGCTCCCATGCTTCAGTTAGCGTACGAATGGCGAGAGCGGCAGCAACCTCGCACCTATAAATAGCACTTGCATGCACATCATCGAACGGATCAATATCCGCTGTGACCTCCGCTGCGGCTTTTTCAAAAAGTGGCAGCGATGGAACAGAACCTAAGAGGGCAGCTTCAGATTTAGTTAAGCGCACGGGCGTGTCTGCTGCCCCGATTGCGCTCAGCCCACAGGCGGAGATTGAACTAGTAGCGTCGAGATCAAACCAGGCAGCAATGCCGACAAGCGCATAATCACCCTCGCGACGTGAGACTTCTTGAAATCCCCACTTTCGGTCCTTTGGCCATCTCGGGAATTTTATATTTAGAAGAAGTTCGCCTTCCTCCAATGCGGTGGTAAACACGCTCTCGAAGAAATCGACCGCATGCACTGTACGAAAACCTCTGGGTCCCTGCAGTTCGATTTCCGCGTCGCATGCGAGAACGATACCCGGCAATTCAGCCGCGGGATCGGCATGCGCAATGCTTCCTCCAATGGTGCCGCGATTGCGGATCTGGGCATGGGCGATATGCCTCGCCGCTGCGGCAAGCAGCGGATGTGCACCTGTTATCTTTGGATCGTTTTCAAGGCGACGCGTACGTGTCAAAGCGCCGATGTTGAGAGCGCTATCGGATGACAAGGAAACCTTTGACAATTCGGTGAGGCCATTTAGGTCGATTAACGCAGATGGCGCGGCGACGCGGAAATTCATCATTGGGACTAAGCTCTGGCCGCCGGCAATATACCGGGCATTTTCGCCAAGTTCCTGCTTCATTGCGATCGCATTCTTGACGCTTTCCGGGGCGAGATATGAAAACTTCGGTGGTTTCATATTTTGGCAATCTTCAGCGGTTGTTCAGGTGGTTGTGGCAGCAGGGCCTTGCAGTCCTCTCCAACACTTTTTCAAAATTTACACGTGAATGTTTCTCGCGCTCAACCTTCATGTCATTAAAGAGAAAATTTGCGCTAAACATTGATAAAGGTAATTAATGTAACAAGCCCATTGTGTGAAGTCGCTGGAGTTGCATGGGGCTATCTTAATAATGCCAAGAAGGTTCTGGAACACGAGACCAACTATGAAAAATGATCTCAGTGCATCTCAAATAGCGCGCCGCAACCGTAGTGAAGTATAGTAGATCGGTTTGTTTATTTTCCTTTGGATCTGTGATCAGCCGGTCATGTCTGGTTTTTAGCAGCGACTTCAAGATCGCGTTGGATCCGCAGGGCCTGTTGAAAAAGATTTTCATCACTCCCGTGGGCACTCATCAGTTGAAGATTAGTTGCAGGTGTCGCGGCAGATATAGGGTTTGGGAGACTGATAACCGGGGTTCCCGTAATATTAGCCATACACGTAAGGACTGTCATGGCAACGACAACTGGCACCTCCTCTCCGGAAAGAGTGGCGCGGTTTGCCTCTTTTTGAGGAGGGGCGATCGGTAACGTAGGCGATATCAGTAGATCGATCGGTTCCAGTATGTTTTGAACTTTTTTTTCTGCCGCCCGTGCCCATCCCCAAGCTGCCTCGACTGCTTCAATTGATAAATTTTCGGCGTAATCCAACCCCTTTACTGCCGCTCTGCCGAGTTGACCGCGCTCTGTATCGCTCAGGTTCGAGTATATCTTAAGAGCCTCCGATAAAACGATGACGCCATGCGCTTCGGCGATTTGTTTGCGGCCGGGGATAGATATTCGGTCGATTTCATGCCCTGCGTCTCTAAGCCAGTTGGCGATCTTATCAAGTTCCATTTCGATTTTTTCTTCGAACAGGTGCGATTGATTTTTTTCGACACCAATACGCAGACCGGTAAGCGCGCAGTCAGTTTTTTCCACACTTCCAAGTAAGACGTGGCCAACGCAGACCAGAGTTTTGAGGTCACCCGCGATTAGACCTACATGATCTAATTGTGGTGCCAATGGCCAGACACCCTCATTGGAAACTCTACCGTAAGTCGGCTTAAACGATACTAGACCGGTGCAGGCAGCCGGCATGCGGACACTCCCCCCAGTATCAGTGCCGACTGCGAAATCGCAGTAGCCAGCGGCGACGGCTGCGGCCGAGCCACCGGACGAACCTCCGACGATAAGATTTGGAGCTTTTGGGTTGAATGTTTGCGGCGTTGAGACGCCAAATCCCCCAGCATCGGTTTGGGTCATGCCGACGCAACTTGCACCGGCGTCAAGCAGCAGTTCTATACAAGGTGCTGTTGACGCTGCACGGCGGGTTGCCAACAGCGGATGGCCGGCAGAAAATGCCCTACCTTCGATGCTTATGTTGTCTTTTACCGCAAAGTTCAGGCCCGCTAAGACACCATTATCAGCGCCATTAATATGTGTCCGCTCGACGAATGCGTTCCAGCAGTCTTCTTCGGAAGTCATCAAGGGATTTGTCCCGATCAAATTACCTGTCGCGCAGTCGGTCCATTAGCGATTTTTCTTGACCACCATCAATCTCGATTTGGGTGCCATTAACGAAATGCATGAGTGGTGACGCCAACATAATGCATAAATTCGCCACCTCTTCCGTCTCAGCAATCCTTCCGAGTGGGATAGAGGCCGGCGCTAGCTTGTCGGCTTCTTCAAAAGAGAGATTCATGTCTCTTGCCATAGCGTTCACCAGTCCCGTCCAACGTTCTGTGCGAACCGGTCCCGGGTTGACGGCGACGAAGCTTATGTTGTCCTTACCGTACTGGCCAGCGAGTGATTTTGTTAGGTTCTGTCCTGCAGCATTGGCCGCACCTGGCGCGATTTCCCAGTAGGACGGTTTCACCCCGTCATTCCCTATTAGGTTGACAACTCGGCCGCCTCCTTGTTCCACCATTATAGGCAAGACATAGCGTAAGCACCGGACGTAACCCATGAACTTAAGCTGAAGTGACTGTGCCCAGTCATCCTCTGATAAATGCTCGATCACACCGCCGGGGGAAGAGCCAGCGTTGTTAACCATTATATCCACCCGGCCAAGTTCTCCAGCGCTGTCGTCTACAAATTTTTTTGCCTGGCTGTCCTCAGTCAGATCCGTTGGGATGGCAACGACTTTTACACCTGTTGCGTCGCGTATCTCCTGTGCGGTCGCTTCCAGGGGTTCGGGACGTCGCGCACAGATCGCTACATCAACACCCTCTTTCGCTAGACCCATGGCAATACCTTTGCCTATACCTTCACTGCCGCCTGTAATAAGAGCGGTTTTCCCTTTCAACTGTAATTCCAATTTACGTCTCCCATTGTTTGTAATTTTAGTTCTTGCGGCACTTTTGGTTTATCCATGCGTCAGCTGTTACGGCACAGAAGTCGCAGGATCGTATCTCTTTACACCCTGACTGGAAAAAAGCAGACCAAATTTGTGCTCCTTAATATGAGATTGTGAACTTTATCCGCCTAACCACCTCTATCCAAGTGAATTGGTGTTCACAGAACTACCGGCGTTTAGCCTGCCAGGCTACTTCACTCAGTTGATCCACTAGACGTAGCATTGGGGTAGCCTTTAGGACTGGCGGAAAAGAGTGGGAGTCGAACCCACCAGGGACGTCTGACGCCCCTCACCGGTTTTGAAGACCGGGCGCCCCACCGGGGAACGATTCTCTTCCAGTTTTATCTGCATAACAAAATCAATCAAATTCGAAAACCGTCAAATTTCATAATTAATTAATGACTTTACTCTCCCCCAAATGCATCTGTTGCAGCCCGAAGGATTTCGTGACCATCATTTATGCGACGGGTGAACTTTACTTTGTCAAAAAACTCCAACACTTCGACAGCTAGATTGCGGCCAATTTCTGATGCATCTCTAAAGTTGGCGGCGGTGATCATGCCGTCTGCAGTCTCGGCGGCTACCGTTTCTGCAATTTCGGCGAGACGACGCAACGTTTCTGGTGGATAGAAACGGTTTTTGGCAATTCGAACTACGAGACCCTGTCGGCCAGCACGCACCAGGAGAGACTCTACCTTGTGCGGCTCATTGCCTATAGATTTAGCGATATCTACAACGACGGGCGGCCGCAGTCCTCCCTCGACGAGTAGTGGCTTGATCTTTTTCCAGTTTGTGGCGTCGGCGCCCTGCAGGCTGGGTCTGTGTGATGGCAACCTCACACCCATGCCTTCCTTGACAATCACGCCTTCGCGAGCGAGATCCGCGCAAATACCAATAGCTGCGTGAAGTGGTAAACGGATACCAGTTATTTCAAAAATTCGGTTTTCGGCGGGTCCAACTGTGTCTGGGAATTTTTTATGCCAAGCGGCAAGACCTTCAAGCGCCGTGCCGCGGATTTTTTCCCAATGGGCAGGAGAAAACCCGAGTGTTCCATTCTCTGTCTCGATTGACTTCATGGGGACCAAATCGACCAAAATTTCCATGTCTTCTGGGGTGAGGTTACGCGTGGTCGCGAATTGATCTAGTAAAAGGCCATTTGGGGATGCGTCCAATACCGCTGCTAATGCAGTTCCTTCGTCGGTTTGTTCCATCGCCTTCAAAAAGGTAATGCGTTCAGGCTTGCTGCGGCCCCGCGCCGGAGGGTTGATATCAATCACTTTGCCACCGCCAATAGTGCGCTGTCCCGATTGATCGCGGAGGATCAATCGGTCTCCGTTAATAGCGCCGATCGGATTGTCGAGCACTAGCTGAGCAAGCCCGTCTCCACCCGGGTCAATTTCTCCTCCTTTCAAGATGGCAACCCGCCCCAGTGTTTCGGACGCGCCCAGATGCACGTGGACCGGTGTCCAATGTGCTAAAGCTCGGCTCTCGGTTTGGGCAACTCGAAGGCGAATATCAATTTTCCGTGTTGGTGGTGGGAGACGGCCTGCAATTACCCAGTCCCCTCGTTGGACCTGATCCTTTTGCAGACCCGCGCCCGCGAGGTTCAAGGCGCAGCGTTGCCCAGCTTGCCCAAAATTCACCTTCGTGTTTTGAGCGTGTATGCTCCGGACGCGAACATCCATTTTAGCACCCATTACGCGAGCGCTGTCCCCAGTTTCCAGTTTTCCTGAAAAAACTGTCCCGGTTACAATTAGCCCTGACCCGGGCACATTGAAACTTCGGTCGATTGCCAGGCGAAAATTTCCTTCCGAGGATCGCGGCGGAGTTCCGACGGCGACCTGAATTAGGTGTTGCTTAAGCTCGTTGATGCCATCGCCTGTTATTGGCGAAACCGGAAACACCGGGATCCCGGCCAGCGAGCTTCCAGAAAACAGCTCGTCTATCTCTTCTGAAATCTCGACTGCACGGGTTTCCTCCACTCGATCAACCTTGGTCAATGCAACCGCGCCTTGTGACACATCCAACAGGTCTAGGATGGCTAGATGTTCTCGCGTTTGCGGCATTGGACCATCGTCTGCAGCTACAATGAACAAAACGAAATCGATCCCGGCAACGCCACATAACATATTACGAATGAATTTCTCGTGTCCCGGTACGTCTATGAAGCCGATAGTGTCCGCATCGTCTACCGGCAAGAAAGCGAAGCCGAGATCTATAGTTAGATTGCGTTTTTTTTCTTCCGGAAGGCGATCAGTATCAACGCCAGTGAGCGACTTTATAAGTAGTGTTTTGCCGTGGTCTACGTGGCCAGCCGTCGCGATTATCATTGCTGCAGCTTAAGCGCAGATAGCTGTTTGATGAAGCTAGGGTGATCTTCGAGGCAGCGCATATCGAGGACAAATGCATCCCCTTGGAGCCTACCAATTACGGGCACCGGTAGAGCACGAAAAGCGGCCGCCAGTGAATTCAACGCGGTACCGCTGTTGTTTTTCGGCTTAATCGCAAGTCCGGTGCTTGCAATTTTTCGCGTCGGTAAAGCACCAGACCCTA
Organism: uncultured Alphaproteobacteria bacterium; assembly: GCA_913046035.1. Lineage (GTDB taxonomy): Bacteria > Pseudomonadota > Alphaproteobacteria > MPNO01 > UBA830 > UBA830. The sequence continues at coordinate 26,924 of CAJWSW010000017.1, forward strand.
TTTGGCTCTCGCAGGCGGTCTGAATAACGTTTGCAAACCCCTCCAAAGCGTCTGCCATGGCAGGCATGACCCTAGCGGTGACATCTTTGATTTCATCAGCAGAGCGGGTGAGCGCACGTAATGTTGGCAATCTATCAACTAAACTGTCGGGATCTCTGTAAAGGCGCAGCACAGCTGACAGTGCTGCTATGGTCATCTTGTCGCAACGGAGCGCTCTTTTCATTGGGTTTTTTTTGATCAAAGCAATGTGTTTTTTACTACCCACGATGATACCGGACTGCGGTCCACCCAAAAGTTTGTCGCCCGAAAACGTCACTAAATCTGCACCGTATTTGACCGCTTCCATAGGTGTCGGCTCGCGTGGCAGGCCAAATTGTTCAAGGTCTATCAACGTGCCGCTGCCGAGGTCGATGGCAAAGGGGACACTGTTTTTGCGACATAATTCTGCGAGATCCGGTTCTGGAACTTCGGCGGTAAAGCCCTCAACCACGTAGTTGCTGGTGTGTACCTTCATGACCATGCCAGTATTGGAACCAATGGCCTTAGCATAATCTTCGAGATGGGTCCGGTTTGTGGTGCCAACTTCGACTAAAGTACAGCCTGACTGGGTCATGATATCCGGTATACGAAATGAACCTCCAATTTCGATAAGCTCTCCTCTCGATGTAGGTACTTCTTTACCAAGGGCAAAAGTATTCAGAAGCAGCATAACAGCAGCGGCGTTGTTATTTACGATGGTTGCCGCCTCCGCGCCTGTTATCTCCGAGAGCAGCGCTTCAACATGCTCGTCCCGGTCGCTACGATTACCTTCGTCAATACTGTATTCAAGGTTGCTGGCGCCCCTTGCGGCCTCAGCAACCGCTTTGATTGCTTCTTCGGGTAACGCCGCCCGCCCGAGATTTGTGTGCAAGACAGTTCCTGTGAGGTTGTGTACCGGCCGTAGCGATGGCAACGCCAACTGCGCAAGATGTTCCGTTACCGTGGACAGGATCACTTTTGTGTCCGGTATGGGCTTGCCCGCTGTGCCTTCAGTCCGCGCTTTAGCAAGCGCTATTCGGATAGCATGAATCACTGATATGCGGCCATATTCCGCTAATAAGTGCGCGACGTCAGCAGTTTTTAAAAGACGGTCAACAGAAGGAAGGGCTGAAAGGGGCGATGGTTTTTTTTGGGTCATAGCCCAATAGAATACCGCTTCAATCGTGGATAGAAAACGTCAAGCTTGCAGGTTTTTCGTCTTAGACTGAAGACTTTTACTGTGTCTGCTCTTTTGTTTTGAGGAAGCGAACATCTGGCCATTCTTCCGTGGCATTGTCCAAATGCCAGGCATTGCGTGCTAAAAAGACCGGCATGTCGTCGTGATCGTCTGCGATCGCGCCGCCATTCGCATCTATGAACTTCTTGAGTATGTTGGGGTCTTCAGCCTCCACCCAGCGCGCCGTGTGCAGAGACGTGGTTTCGAACTTAACAGGCACCTCGTATTCAGAACGGATACGGTCAGCCATCACATCAAATTGCAAAGCGCCAAGGACGCCGACGATCCAGTCTGTGCCGATCCTAGGCTTAAAAATCCGTGCAACGCCCTCTTCAGCCAACTGTTGCAGCGCCCGTCCCAGGTGTTTCGCTCTCATGGGGTCTGCGGGGTGGACTAAGCGCAGTATCTCTGGGGCAAAGCTCGGGATACCTGTAAAGCGAAGCTGCTCACCATCCGTTAATGCATCCCCAATTCGAAGGTTTCCGTGGTTAGGGATGCCGATAATATCGCCGGCATAGGCGTCTTCAGCCGTTTCTCGATCCCGAGCCAAGAACAGCATTGGGTTATGCAATGTGATTTGTTTGCCGCTACGAATGTGGTGCAGTTTCATCCCACGTTTAAAATGCCCGGACGACAGCCTAAAAAAGGCAATTCGGTCGCGGTGTTTGGGGTCCATGTTTGCTTGAATTTTGAAGACAAAACCGCTGACTTTGTTTTCTTCGGGATCCACGATGCGTTCTTCTGCCATTTGAGGGCGTGGGGGGGGTGCCATCGAAACCAGGCCCTTGAGCAATTCGCGGACCCCAAAATTATTAATGGCGCTGCCAAAAAAAACCGGGCTCAATGTGCCATCGCGATATGCTTGCATATCTAGCGGCGGACAGAGGCCGGTTGCCAAAGGGACCTCTTCACGTAATTTTTCCACCGAGTGGCTTGGAAGTAAATGATCCAGCTTTTGGTCAGCGACACCCTGGCAAACGATATCTTCATTGACGTCGTCACCGATCTTGCCGCTTGCATGGCCTTTCTTCATCAGTACCAGTTTGTCGTCAATGACGTCATAGCAGCCGAGAAAGTCGCGTCCCATTCCGATTGGCCAGCTCGCCGGCGTGACATCTAGCGCTAGTGTCTCCTCAATTTCTTGGAGCAATTCAAAGGGTTCCTGCGCTTCACGGTCCATTTTATTAATGAAGGTTATGATTGGCATGTCACGTAGCCGGCAGACTTCGAAAAGTTTTCGTGTCTGCGCCTCAATCCCGCGCGCGGCATCGATCACCATGACAGCGGAGTCGACTGCCGACAGGGTACGGTATGTATCCTCCGAAAAATCCTCATGGCCTGGTGTGTCGAGCAAGTTGAAAGTGCAGCCGCCATATTCGTATGTCATTACGGACGATGCGACTGAAATGCCGCGTTCGGCCTCCACCTTCATCCAGTCGGAGTGAGCGCGCCTCGCCTCTCCTCGAGCCTTAACTGCGCCTGCCGTTTGGATTGCACCGCCAAAAAGAAGCAACTTTTCGGTAAGTGTGGTTTTGCCCGCGTCAGGATGTGAGATGATGGCGAATGTTCGCCGGGCGGCGATTGCGCTTCTATTAATGTCCATGGAATTTCCAGAGATTTGCGGTGTCGCTTTATGCGAAATCGGGCCTAATATACGTTGGTTGAATGATAATTCTAGCACACCTTACTTGTCGCCACGAAATTGCTTGAAGTTTAGGATAAAAGGGACAAGGGAAAATGCTCAGGATACACAAATGAATACGCCAACTACAATAAAACCAGAATATCAATCTGGATTTGGTAACGAGTTTGCGACAGAGGCGTTGCCTGGCGCGCTACCTGAGGGCCAAAACTCGCCTCAGAATACATCCTATGGGTTGTACGTTGAACTAATCAGCGGAACGGCTTTTACTCAGCCCCGTAACGACAATTTGCGGAGCTGGATGTACCGGCTCCGACCGTCCGTGCAGCACGGAAAATTTCGGCCCATTGATAGCGGCATGTGGCGAACGCCGACTTTCGATGAAGGCGTGCTTACTCCGCAGCAGATGCGATGGGATCCGCCCCATATCCCGGAAAATAAAACCGACTTGATCGCGGGAATGCAAACGATAGGGGGGAATGGGGATGTTAATAGCCAGATAGGCATTGGTATAAATATTTACTGCGCTAATACCTCTATGTTGGATCGATACTTCTACAACGCCGACGGCGAAATGTTACTAGTTCCCCAGCAAGGTCGTGTGCGTTTGATGACGGAAATGGGTGTTGTCGAGGCGGCACCAAACGAGATCGCGGTTATTCCAAGAGGAGTCAAGTTCCGAGCCGAGTTACCCGATGGGCCATCTCGCGGTTATGTATGCGAAAATTACGGAGCACCGCTGCGTTTGCCAGATCTCGGGCCTATTGGTTCTAATGGTCTTGCAAATGCCCGCGATTTTTTGTCACCCGTGGCGGCGTTCGAAGATCGCGAGGGAAATTTCCAGCTTATCGCCAAATTCGGCGGAAGGCTCTGGGCGTGCGATATTGGACATTCGCCGCTAGACACTGTGGCGTGGCATGGAACTCTCTCACCGTACAAATACGATTTATCCAATTTTATGGTGATTGGGTCTGTAAGCTTCGATCATCCGGATCCGTCAATTTTCACCGTTTTGACCTCTCCTTCCGGGCCTGCCGGACTTGCGAATATAGACTTTGTTATATTTCCGCCCCGCTGGATAGTTGCGGAAAATACTTTTCGACCGCCTTGGTACCACCGCAATTTTATGTCCGAATTTATGGGCCTCGTGCATGGAAGGTATGACGCCAAGGAAGAGGGTTTTATGCCTGGCGGAGCTAGCTTGCATAACATGCACTCAGGGCATGGACCCGATCTAGTAGCCTACGAGAAAGCGACCAAATCTGATCTTAAGCCGACGCATCTTAACGACACGATGGCCTTCATGTTTGAGACCCGCTACCCAATAAAATTGACTAATTGGGGGGCGAACAGCCCCTACATTCAATCGAACTACCATGATTGTTGGCAGGGACTAGAAAAAAATTTCACTGGAAAGAAATAGCACTGATGATAAATGTCAATGAAACCCATAACCCCGAGCTTGAAAGCTGGGTCGACAGCGCGAACGATGTAGAGACAGATTTTCCAATTCAAAACCTCCCATTCGGGGTTTTCGTCGACCCCGCGACCGGTGCAGCCAAGGTAGGCATCGCGATCGGTAATATGATCCTTGATGTGGCGGCGGCTAGGGCGGACGGCGTTATCGGTGGGCCTGCGGACGATGCTGCGGCCGCATGTGAGGGTGCCACTTTAAATAAGCTTATGGCGATGGGCGGAGGTCACTGGTCAGCGCTGCGCGCGGCAGTTTCCTCTGCGTTACGGTTAGATACAAAAGAAGGAGAGGCTGCAAAAGCGGTTGCGGGTAAAATCCTATTGTCGCAGGAAAATGTCTCAATGCTTTTGCCGGCCCGGATCGGTGACTACACCGACTTCTATTCGTCAATCTTTCACGCGACAAATGTCGGGAAGATGTTGCGTCCAGACAATCCTTTGATGCCAAATTATAAGCACATCCCAATTGCATACCACGGCAGAGCCTCGTCAATTGTTGCCAGCGGCGGAATTTTTAAACGTCCGTTCGGACAGACCAAAGCCACTGACGCCGATACACCTTCTTTCGGACCTTCAATGGCTCTCGACTATGAGGCTGAAATAGGCTTTTTCGTTGGACCAGGTAATCCGCTTGGTCAGCCGGTTTCCCTCGACGAGGCGGAAGACCATATTTTTGGCCTTTGCCTTTTGAACGACTGGTCGGCTCGCGATATCCAGGCCTGGGAATATCAACCACTGGGTCCATTCCTTTCTAAAAGTTTTGTGTCGCATGTGTCGCCCTGGGTGGTGACAACGGAGGCACTGGCACCTTTCCGATGCGGTTCGTTTCCGCGACCGGATGGAGACCCTGCGCCGCTACCCTATCTGTTTACAGAAGCGAATCAGGATAGCGGGGGCTTTGACTTGCAGATAGAGGTATTTATTTCGTCCGCGCAGATGCGCGATGCTGGCATTCAGCCGCACCGATTAACCTTGACTAACATGCGGCATCTTTACTGGAATATTTTCCAGATGCTTACGCACCACACCTCCAATGGATGCAATATACGGCCGGGGGATTTGATGGGCACCGGCACAATTTCGGGCCCTGAAGAAGGCTCACTTGGATCTATCCTTGAAATTACCAAACGCGGCGGAGAACCGTTATCACTTCCGACAGGCGAACAACGCAAATTCATCGCTGATGGTGATGAAGTGATCATGCGGGCATCGTGTGAGGCAAATGGTGTGCGCCGCATAGGGTTAGGTGAATGCCGCGCAATCATAGAGGGTCCTTAGCTATTAACGTTGCCTAAATTATTAACTAGTCTATTTTAGCGCAGTCCTTGTCGCTCTTTTTCGTTGTGGCGCAACCCCCATTGATGCCAATGCCTCAGTGGATGTTCTATCAGTCTCTGGTGATGCCAAACGCTCGAATGGCCTTGCCAATGATTTCAAGGAACAGGCATGTGCAACTCTCAGCTAACGCCGGGTGACAGCAGATATCGCTGATAAACCCGGGAAATTCGCTTTTACTATGCTTACCCGTGAGCCAAACTAATGATCTCTCGAGTGCGAGTGTTACGTATAGACGAGAAGACACCTATGCACGCGGGCATGGTTTGGCTTAAATATTGATGGTTCGGAGGCCCGGCTTTCAAGGTGATTACGCTCATCGGCCGTAGAACAGGTCCCCGGCTCTGCCAATCCAGTAAGGTGCCGAGGACTGAGCGCTTGCACCAAAAAGATAAACTTCATCATGTTTTTCAAAGAAAAATAAAATGTTGGTTATGGGGCAGCGGATACAGCTGTGCTAATGTTGTTATTATGGAAGCACGAGGACGATTATGATTGGGGAGCGATTAAAACGCATTGAAGATCCGGCTCTGTTACGCGGCGCCTCAGTTTTCGTGGATGATATCCATTTAGCCGGTATGCTTCAGGCCGCGTTCTTACGAAGTCCTCATCCGCATGCGAAGATACTTTCTATTGACACTACAACTGCGCAGACCCTACCCGGGGTACATGCGGTATACACGTTAGCTGACTTGTCACCGCATTTATTGATGGACCGTTTGCCACTGCAATTTCCGACAACGGCTTTTCGCCCTGATGTAACGCCTTGGATACTTGCAAGAGATGAGGTCTGTCATGTCGGGGAAGCTGTTGCGATGGTCATCGCAGACACGCGTTACATTGCCGAAGATGCGGCGACACTAATTGACGTTCAATACGATCCGCTGCCATCCGTGGCGGGCTGTGCAGCAGCGTTTGCTGAAGATGCGCCTTCGGTGCATGCGAGCTGCGACGAGAATGTGCTGGTACGGTTTGGACAATCCTATGGTGACGTTAACGCAGCTTTTGCATCAGCCGCACATGTCTTTAGCGAACGTTTTATACAACACCGAGGCGCCGCCCATCCGATTGAAGGCCGCGGCGCTTTGGCTCGTTACGATGCGTTAGACGGTTCGACGACACTCTGGTCGTCTACTCAGATGTCGCATGAAGTTCGGTCGGCGATTGTTCAGATGTTTGGAATCGATGAGGGCCGGATCCGTGTTGTTGCTCCTGATGTTGGAGGGGGCTTCGGCTCGAAATACATAGCTTATTCGGAAGAGGTTGCTATCGCTTTAGCCTCTCGTTTGCTGGATTCGCCAGTGAAATGGATTGAGGACCGGCGAGAGCATTTTACGTCTGCAATACAGGAACGTGAACAAGACTGGACGATGGAGATCGCCGTTGATGACGATGGACACGTTCTTGGCATTCGCGGGTCGATGCTATCCGATCAGGGGGCTTACACGCCTCAGGGCGTTAATATGGCTTACAACGCGTCGACCGGTGTGCCGGGTCCTTATATCGTACCGAATTACGAAATAGATGTGCATGTGATGGAGACCAACGCGGTTGCCGCGGCGCCGGTGCGCGGTGCTGGCTATCCGGAAGGAAATTACACAATGGAACGCCTTCTAGACAGAGCCGCGCAGGGATTAGGTCTAGATCGCGCAGAAATTCGTCGCCGAAACCTTATCCCGGCGGACAAGATGCCTTACGAAACACCGCTGAAAACGAGAGCAGGATCGCCGGTGATGGCGGACAGCGGAGATTTTCTTAAGTGTCAGCAAATTGCGCTGGATCGTATTGACTACAATGGGTTTGCAAAGCGTCAGGTTTCCGCACGCGCAGAGGGGCGTTATCTGGGCATCGGCCTCGCCAATAGTTTGAAGGGTACGGGGCGCGGGCCATTCGAGTCTGGTGCTGTACGTATTGAACGATCGGGAAAGGTACGTGTTTTTACGGGTGCGCTTGCGATGGGCCAAGGGCTAAAAACGATGCTAGCGCAGGTTACTTCTGAACAGCTCGGCGTGCCGGCGTCAGAAATCGAGGTGGTCTCCGGGGATACCGGTACAATCGCGCTGGGGCTTGGCGGCTTCGCTAGCCGCCAGACGGTAACGGCGGGGTCGTCCGTACACGGGGCTGCTAAGGAAGTCCGCAAAAAGTTACTGAAGATGGCTGCTCACTTGCTAGAAGCGGCAGAGGAAGATTTAGAGTTAGCAGACGGCGAGGTTAGGATTTCCGGGTCAGACGTGTCTATGACGGTTAAGAAAATTGCGGAGGCAAGCTCAGGAGCGCCGGGTTACTCAATGCCAGGTGGAATTGAGCCCGGTCTCGAGGCGTCGGACAACTTTAAGCCTTCGGCCCTTACATACAGTAATGGTGTGCAGGCGGTGGAGGTTGAAGTCGACGTAGGTACTGGCGAGGTCAAATTCTTGAATTACGTTGTGGTCAGCGATTGCGGTACACTGATTAACCCCATGATTGTCGACGGGCAGATAGCAGGTGGAGTAGTGCATGGCATTGGTAATGCTTTGTTTGAGTGGATGGGGTACGATGAAAACGGCCAGCCGCTGACTACTAATTTCGGCGAATACACTATGCCAACTGCAACCGAATTGATCGATCTAGATCTTCAATACCAGCATTCGCCCTCGCCTCTGAACCCCCTTGGCGTAAAGGGTGTGGGAGAAACTGGTACTGTGCCAGCCGCTGCTGCGATAGTGTCTGCGGTGGAAAATGCTCTTGAACCGTTTGGTGCGAGGATCAACGACTATCCGATAATGCCTTCAAAGATTGTGCAACTCGTCAAACGAGCAAACTGAACATCTCATTATGATGCCTTAAGTCAATCGGCCAAACCCGTATATTCTGCACGATGCGCGTATTTCTGTCGGTTTAGGATAAGACTGTCAAAACGGCCTCTGAAAAATAAATTGTTTAGATCTCTTCCCACCGATGCGTTGTCGTGCTTTATGTTCCTATAGAGCGGACGTGGTGGAATTGGTATACACAACAGACTTAAAATCTGTCGGCCTATAGGCCATGCGGGTTCAAGTCCCGCCGTCCGCACCATTTATCCCTGTTGTTGAAACGCACATTACTGGTTACGTGATCAGAAGTGATCTCTCTTAAACTTTCCGCCTTCATCTCTGATTTTCTGTCGGAGCTCGAACCAGATCAGAACTAACAGAAATGCTACAACTAAATGGTGAAACAGGTAATGCGTCTCTACGTTGTCTCGATAAGCAAATATGATGCCACCGGCCAAGTAAAAAAAACCGTAATTGAAAACTATTCCTAATGAAGGCGTGGCCTTGAATGAAAACAGATACCGGAAAACCGCATATGCCAGCAGGCAACCAGCCGCAAAACGGATGGTTTTGTATCTATACATTTTTTCACTTTGATCGATATCGAGGTCAAAGGGGAAAAATAAATTGGTTCCGGATACCATCATGCATATGGCAATAAGGAACCATAATAGTAAAAGCGATATAAAAAACTTTCGAACGTATTGTATCATAGATTTCGTCCGTATTTCTTATTCTTTCTTAAACGGTATCATTGAATAGGCTGATTTTAAATGGAAGTTTTTAGCAACCAGATTAGTTTCATATCGATACAGTAGCTAAAAGCGCTTAACGAAAGCGTGGTTCTCTAATCGATGGGCTCGAGCATATCGGCCAGCTCGCTTTTGAGAACTTTTCCAACTCCGCTTTTTGGAAGTTCGTCTATTACAAAAATTTCACGCGGTAGCTTATAGCGGGACAGGCTTTGTCTACACCAGCCCATAAGATCATCTGGTTTAATACCGCCCTCGCGGGCCACCACAAAAGCCCCAATTTCTTCGCCAAATTCTTGAGACGGCCACGCCACCACCGCCGCGTCTAACACGGATTCGTGTTGGCTCAGAACATGTTCTATTTCCGCGGGATAGATGTTTACACCGCCCCGGATAATAAGGTCTTTGGCCCGTCCAGCCAAAAATAGGTATCCTGCATTATCTCGCCAGCCGAGATCACCTGGGTAATACCAGCCATTGCGAAAAGCTGCTCTACTGGCTTCTGCGTCATTGTGGAAACCTGTTGCGGTTCCAGGGTGTCTGTAACGGATGTGGCCGATCTGTCCCGAAGACAACGAGGCATCGTCATCGTCTACGATGTCTAACTCTGCGCCAAATACTGGTCGCCCAACGGACCCATCTACCTCCGACGGGTCGTCCCAAAATAGGGCCGTTGCGCCGCCCCCATCGGTTGATCCGTAGAAGTTTAGATACTGCGGGCATATATCGCGCATTAATGCCGCACGTTCTTCTGAGTGCAGTATTGCTCCTGTAGAAAACAGCATGTCGAGCCCCGGCATTAACGGTTTTCCGTCATCATTTGGCGGTATTTCGAGGATGCGACGTAGCAGTGTTGGGACTAGGAACATCTTGGTCGCGCCGCGCTGGTTGGCGAATTCAACGAGCTCCTCCATCTCATACGGTGGTGGAAAGAGCAGCGCCGTGCCCCCTGCAAATACAGAGCACATAGAATACCCCCTAGAGCCGCCGAAATAGAGTGGAGTAGCGCACAAATACCTGGTTCGTTCAGTAAAACCCAGTGTGGAGAAATAGATCATAAAGCGGGAGAAAAACTGATTATGTGTTATTAGCGGGCCTTTTGGTATGCCTGTCGTGCCTGATGAAAGTGCAAGCAATAGGGGTGGGTCACCATCGGCAAGATCTGTTGAATCAGGGTCGGCATTATCCGTTGCCGACAGCCATGCGTCATCGGTTATAACGCTTTCCCAGCGTCCGGATATGTCGGCAAATGGGTCATCGACTTCCGAGAGAACTAGTCGAGGTTCAAAAAATGTCGTCAGGCGAGATTTTTCTTCCACCGTCCAACGCCAATCCATGGGCAGGGCTGCTGCGCCTATTCGCGCGAGAGCAAATAGCATAGCGAGATGTTCGGGGTTGTCTTTTAGGTTGACGCCGACAATGTCATTTCGGCTTATACCCCGGCTGGAAAGGTAAGTTGCACGCCGGCATACCATATCGCGAAAGTCTGCATGCGAAATAGAAATGGCATTCGTGGTTACAGCGGGTAAGTCCGGACGTCGTAAGGCGTTAGTATCGAGAGCTTTAGCAAGGTTCATGTAGACATCATAAACAGATTTCGAGAAGCTTCTATGATTTGCACCTCAAAACGGGGAGGAATTTCCCTCTTTTTGAGAGGCCAACCAAGTTAGGCACAGACTGCTTGTTTGGTTATCACTACGACCTTTTTAATTCGCAACAGTATTATGCCCGACCTCATTGTTTGAAAAATGCCTTGCTGCCAGTAGAGGCGGTGCGACAACAATTCGCATCTGTCTAGCTTATGATTTTGGCACGTTACCATTGCAAGTTGAGTGCTGACACGGCAATAAAGGATCCCAATCCCGAGAAAGAGAGAATCTTAGGGGAAATGACAGATTTAAACCAAAAATTCGACGTTTTGGTTATCGGCGGTGGCAATGCCGCACTTTGCGCAGCCATAAGTGCGCGGCTCGAAGGCGCGTCCGTCCTAGTCTTAGAACGGGCTAAAAAATTTTATCGTGGCGGTAATACACGTCATACCAGAAACATGCGGTGCGCCCACGATGAGGCGACTGACACGCTTACCGGCCCCTATCCGGAAGATGAACTTTTTGAGGATCTATTACGCGTTACAGAGGGTGAGACGGATGAGGAGCTTGCCCGCCACATGATCCATGAATCTAAGGACATGCTCAATTGGATCGTTGAGCAAGGAGTAAAATTTCAGCCACCTTTAGGCGGGACACTTGGTTTGGGTCGCACGAATTCGTTTTTTCTCGGCGGCGGCAGAGCAATGTTAAACGCATTGTACAACACCGCGGATAGGATCGGCGTGACAGTGCAGTATGAGGCAGAAGTAACTGCACTAGATATCCAGGACGGTATGTTTGTTTCTGCGACTGCACGAATAGATGGAAAAGACTTAAATATTCGCGCCGGTGCGCTGGTAGCGGCGGCCGGTGGTTTTGAATCCAATATCGACTGGCTTGAGGAATACTGGGGTGAGGCTGCGCGTAATTTTTTGATCCGCGGCACGGCTAATAATCAGGGCAGCGTTTTGAAAATGCTTTTAGATGCCGGTGTCCAACAGATTGGCGATCCAACTCAATGCCACGCAGTTGCGATCGATGCGCGGGCGCCGAAATATGACGGCGGGATCATCACCCGCCTTGACTGCGTGGTTTTCGGTATTGTGGTAAACAAGCATGCCAAACGTTTCTACGACGAAGGTGAGGATATTTGGCCGAAGCGCTATGCTATTTGGGGAAGACTAGTGGCGCAGCAGCCCGATCAAATTGCTTATATCGTTTTCGACCATTCTGTTTTGACAAAATTTATGCCTTCGCTTTTTCCGCCGATTAAGGCGGACACAATAACAGAGCTCGCCGAAAAACTACAAATACCTGCAACTTCGTTGGATGAGACCGTTGCAGACTTCAACGCGGCGGTAATCGACGGTACGTTCGATCATACCGTCCTTGACGACTGTCGAACGGAGGGATTGGATCCGCCTAAAACTCACTGGGCGCAACGGCTAGAGACGCCACCTTTTTACGCTTACCCCGTGCGTCCAGGCATTACGTTTACATATTTAGGTACTAGGGTAAATAAAGAGGCACGGATTCAGATGGCGGACGGTAAGCCCGCCGCAAACATGTTTGCAGCCGGAGAAATTATGTCAGGTAATGTGTTAGGAAAAGGTTATGCCGCCGGTATTGGAATGACTATTGGGAGCGTCTTTGGCCGAATTGCTGGCAGGGAGGCTGCGCATAATGCCCGCAACTGAGAGAACTGAGGTGTTTGATCCGCTGGCGAAGCCAAAAAAGGCGGGCCTCGGCGATATTCCCAAAGGTAGCGATGCACTGACCGAGGTCGGTCGCCTGATGACGGTGTGTAACTCATGTCGTTATTGCGAAGGCCTTTGCGCCGTGTTCCCAGCAATGATTGCAAGGCGAGACTTTCCGGATGGGGACCTGAATTACCTTGCAAATCTGTGTCACAACTGCGGGGCTTGTTTCTATGATTGCCAATTTTCTCCGCCACACGAATTCAATGTTAACGTCCCTAAAGCCATGTCCAGAGCGCGTGCCGAGTCCTATCAGGCATACGCTTGGCCACGCATTTTCTCTGGCTTATTTGCCCGAAACGGGCTGGCGATCAGTGTTATTGCCGCGTTAAGCGTCGCGGGATTTATCGCTGGATTTGCCGCGTGGAATGACCCAACCATTCTTTATGGCACTCACACCGGACCAGGTGCCTTTTACAAACTTATGCCCCATAATGCGATGGTTGCATTGTTCGGAGCGGTTTTTTTGTACGCGATCCTCGCGTCGATCATGGGTGCCCGCCTATTTTGGCGCGATATTGGTGAACCCGCAGTAACTCTGACGCAAACCAATCCACTTTGGCAGGCGATGAAGGACGCTGGCAAGCTTCGCTATCTTGATGGCGGCGGTGCCGATTGTCAGGCTGACGAAAATGACACGCCTGATCATCGACGCTTCTATCATCACTGCACTTTTTATGGGTTCATGTTGTGTTTAGCTGCAACGTCAGTTGCTACGCTCTATCATTACCTTCTGGGGCGAGAGGCGCCATATCCTTGGTACGATCTTCCGGTCGTCTTGGGTACTATTGGCGGAATTGGATTACTTATCGGTCCAGTCGGTTTATTGAGGGCGAAATTTGTCAGAGACCCCGACATGCTTGATAAGGACCGCTTCGGGATGGACGTTGCTTTCTTAGCAATGCTATTTTTTACTAGCTTAACCGGTCTCGCGTTGCTGGTATTACGCGAAACGCCTGCAATGGGCTTGCTTTTGGCGCTTCATCTCGGCGTAGTTTTCGGTCTTTTCTTCACGATGCCCTACGGTAAATTTGTGCACGGTATATATCGTTACATGGCGCTCGTGAGATATGCGAAGGAGAGCTACCGACCATAGCTTTATCGATGCGGAGTTCGGCGGAAAAAATGCGTTAATCAAGGGATTTATCTTCCATGCAAACCCCGATACCGGCCATATTTATGCGCGGTGGTACGTCCCGTGGGCTGTATTTTAATAAAGCGGATCTGCCAGAAGATATAGAATTGTGGGATGCCATACTGCTGAAAGCCTTTGGCTCTCCGGATACCCGACAGGTTGATGGGGTGGGCGGCACGACATCCGTGACGAGTAAAACTTGTATATTGTCGCCCTCGGCAAGGGATGATTGTGACATCGATTATTTCTTTGCCCAACTTGCGGTAGCCGAGGCAAAGGTTGACTATGCGCCAACCTGCGGAAATATGTTGGCCGGGGTCGGGCCATATGCGATCGAGACGGGAATGGTGCCCGCTCAAAACGGTGAAACTCGCGTTCGTATCCACCAAGTAAATACCGGCGGTTTAGTTGAAGCAGTAATTCCGACGCCGGGCGGTGATGTGGAATATGAGGGCGAATTTTCCATAGATGGAGTGCCGGGTACGGCAGCGCCTATCCTTTTAAATTTCATGAATGTAGTCGGCTCGCGGACCGGGAAGTTATTTCCAACCGGCGAAAAGAAGGAGTCCATAGACGGGGTAGATGTCACGATTATCGATGCTGCTATGCCGTGCATGATAATGAGTGCAGCAGATGTTGGAAAATCCGGCTATGAAACCGCGGACGAGCTAGACGCTGACGCCTTGTTTTTTAAACGTGTTGAAAAGATGCGCCTTGAAGCTGGTCGCCGAATGGGCCTCGGTGATGTGAGCGGCCAAGTGCAGCCAAAAATTGTTATTCTTTCCCCGCCACGAACTGGAGGGTCCATAACGTCGCGATACTTTGTCCCGGACAAAACGCATGAGACCCATGCTATCACGGGCGGCATCGCGGTGGCCTATGCTTCTGTTACATCCGGTACTGTCGCTGAACCACTTGCGGAGTTGCAAACAAATGGAAATAAGCCCCGGTTCTCCATTGAACATCCTGCCGGCCAACTGCATCTCTCCCTTTCCCTCAAGGATGGGAAAAGTGGTAAAGAATTAGAGGCAGCAGGTATTACACGGACAGCCCGAATGATTATGCGAGGCTCCATAATGGTCCCGGAACACCTGATGCATCGATAAACGGTATATCCCTGTAAAGGGTTTTAAATTATCCCCATGGCAGAGCCGCCGTCGACACGGATATTGACACCCGTTGTGTAGCCCGCCAAGTCGCTTGCCATAAAAGCCACCATGGCGCCAAATTCTTTGGGTGTACCAAATCGTTGCGCAATAGTGCCCGCTTCACGTGCTGCCATTTCCTCTTCGCCAGATATACCCTTTAAAGCACCTCGTTGTTTGGCCGTGTCGGTAGTTCGTTCAGTCCGGATGGCAGATGGCGAGATAATATTAACTGTAACGCCATCTGAGATCACTTCGCCGGCCAATGTTTTACAGTAATTTGCCATGCTACCCCTAAACAAATTAGACAGCACATTATTCGGTATAGGTTCTCCCACTGCCGGAGCGCCGACCATGATAATTCGGCCCCACTTCCCGGTGCGCATATTAGGCAAAGCGATCTGAGACACGCGGATGAGGCTTAGCATCATGTTATTTGCATGTTTGGAGAGCTCTGCGTTAGAGACCTCCAGAGCTTTTCGCAGAGGAGGGCCGCCATGATTAAGTAAAAGAATGTCGATTGACCCGTTGAGAGCTGTAGTGGCGTTTGTATGCAGGGCGATCATGTTTGCTGGGTCAGCCAAGTCGCCATGCAAACCCACTGCGGTGCCTCCCGTTTCACTGGAAATCTGCCGCGCGGCGGCCTCTGCACGCCCCCTATCCGACCCGCTCACGCAAACGTGAACCCCTTCACTTGCAAGTGCTAGTGCGGCTGCATACCCAAGCCCGCTGCTGGAGGCTAACAGCAGCGCCCGTTTTTTATTTATTCCAAGATCCACAGGTGCCCTTCACCAAATACGATTTGGGCGACCGCCATTTAGCTTCCGCCCAAAAAGTATTTGCCGTCTATATCTAGGGGCTCCGCTACTTCAGCGGAGAAAACGGTGCGGCGAGAACGATTTTGTTAGCTTGGGTCTGAAGCGTTTCTTTACGGCCCTTCGGCGGCCAAATCCCTTTTGACATGGCTTCTGCCCTAACCTCGGCGCGATGCTCAAGGCTTTCGTACGCCCATATGTGCACAAATTTATTCAAATCGCCGGCATCTGTGTGCATGGCCATAACTAGCTCTGATAACTCGGTGCGCTTGCCGATAGCCTTCTCCCAGCTTTTATATACCTCGGGAATCATTCCGGGGATAATCTGGTACTCCCTCCATTCGAAGATTGGTCCCTTATTTCCCTTAGCGAAGGTCGGTGTAAACGGAGACGGAACGAAAAGCTCTGATTGCATATGTTCCTGAAGATGGGCGACCTTGGGCGGCCAAGTGTATTTTTTGTCCTTTACAGAACGCGCACGCTTCTTGTCACGTTCATCAGCATTTTTATAGGGCCAAATGTGAATGACTTCGTTTAACGGTCCTATCTCGGTATAAAAAAATGCC
>CAJWSW010000018.1 GCA_913046035.1 uncultured Alphaproteobacteria bacterium
GCGAGCAGGGAGAAGCCCGGCCCCATCACGTCATCCAGTTTGTCCATACCGCCGCCTTCTGTCGCCACGGCCGGTTGCGGCACCATGCGGCCGACCAGGGTGCGTTTTGGCGTTTCGTCGTCAGGCACCAAAAATCCTTCTTTGAACCGGGGTTCCGGTTTGAATTTCATGCCCAGGAAATAGTCCCGCAATTTCGGAACGAGGCCCGCGAAGCGGAAAAACGCGATCTGGCCGTAGGTGTGGAACCAGTTGCGCGGCACCATCACCCACCCGATCTGGATTGCCATCTGGATCAGCGACCAAGCATGGGCGCGGCGCTCGATTTCGTATGTATCCATCAGTGACAGGCCGAATTGTCCGTTTATTACAGCGGCGGCCTTCCACGCAAAATTGCTGGCGTCGCGCTGACCGCTGTTCAGGCCCTGTCCCGCGTATGGCGGCGTCAGATGGGCGGCGTCACCCAGTAGGAAAACGCGGCCGTCCTGCCAGCGATCGGCAATCCGCGCCTGGAACGTGTATACGACCTTCCTGATTACCTTGATCGGCTGATCGCCAATGTATTGGCTCAGCAGACCGGCAATGGTTTCCGGTTTCAGGAATTTGTCCGCGTCTTCTCCCGGATGAACGATAAATTCCCAGCGTCGTGTGTTCCCGAAGCCAGGCAGAGTGATGGCCGGGCGGCGGTGATCGCAATAGGCAACCGAGTCCGGTGTATGATCGAAATCGTTCACTGTATCGAAAACCAGCCACCGCTCCTCAAAGCTTGATCCCACAAGTGTCGCCCCGACAGCGCGGCGGATGGAAGACCGACCGCCATCACACCCGGCTAAAAACGCGCCGCGTAGCTGTTTTTGTTCACCATCGACCGTGCGCACCGTCACCGTGATGCCGTCGGCATCCTGATAGAAAGAACCGAATTCATGATCGAACCAGACTTCGATGGTGGGGAAGCGATCTAGCCCCCGCAACATGGCTGCTTCCAGTTCCGGCTGATGAAACGCCGACCGACGCGGATAGCCGAATTCCATAGTGGTCGGTTTTACCCGCGCGAATTCCCGTCCGCCCGGCGAATAGTAGCGCGATCCGTATCCCGGCAGCGTCCGCGCGACGACCTGGTCGACAAGCCCCAAGGTCTGCATGGATCGCAGCGATTCATCGTCGATCGAAACCGCGCGTGGTTCATCCACCGTGCCCGAATTGCGTTCTATAATGACGGCGCGGACGCCCGCGAGGCCGAGATAATTCGCAGTGGCCAGGCCGGCCGGCCCGGCGCCAACGATAACTACATCCGTGTCGATCAGTCCCGCGTCCATGCGTCGCCCCACAGGTTTAGCGTACGCGGCTCGGTTTTCCATTCGCCCGGCGGAGACTCGAAATCGCGGGTTTCCAGTTCCGCCGACATTTCCACTGGGTTGCCGTCCGGGTCTCGAACGAAAATGAACAGGTTGTTGCCGGCACCGTGGCGGGCGGCGCCCCATTCAATCTGGGTGCGCTGGTCAGCGAAGTGATCGCCCCAGTCGCGGATGTCATTCCAGCAGGTGGTTTCGTAGCACTGGTGATCGAAGCGTGACGACGACGCGGCGAACAGGGCCAGGTCGTGGTGTTCGCGGTCGGACCGAAGGAAACAGGCAGACACGGCGCCATCGTCGTTTTTCACGATATCTGACGCGCGAAAGCCGACGGTGCGGGTGAAGAAGTCAATCAGGCGGTCCATATCGGTCGTACAGATGCCGAGATGCTGCAATCGCCCGGGCAGCCGGTCGAGGGTGTCGGTCTCAGGCTTTACCGGCACACCGAAGATGAAACACTTGCCATCGGTATCGGCAATGGCGACTTGCCCGTCGGCGAAAAGGGACGATTGGATATCCGGTCGCGACACACCCTTTGCCCTCATTTCGGCGTCGAACCGGGCAAGCTGGCTGGCATCCGTCAGCGCATAGGCGACATAGCCAAGTCCCTTATCGGCCGAAGGCCAGAAGACGATGTTGCGTTGCCGCCCGGATAGCCAGACCGATCCGTCATCCAGTCTTTTGGGAACCATTTCCAAGTGCGTTTCGTACCAGGGCACCACCGCGTTAATTTGGGGGGTCTCGAGACAGAAATGATGGAGATGCGCGGGCCATAATGGCGGCTTGGTCATGCGGGGTGCTTTCCGGACAGGGGATGTCTCACGGCTCAAACCTTGAGATTATTCCGTACACTGAATAATCTCAAGGTTTGACGGTCTCATAACGAAATCACGGTCAGACAGATCATCATGAAGGAGGCATCACGTTTTGGGTTTGTCGACCCACGATCCAGACGTAAATCGTCTGAACTGTATCTCTTCCTCTGACGGAACATATCCAGAGTTCAAAACCTTCGAATATGCATCTCTCATATCAACGATAGGGTTCACTTGAGTGGTCGTTGATTGTTCCAACATAGAGTTGGACCTCTCTCGCACTCGATCTGACTTCATCTTCTGGTTCTCTGTCTCCAGAGCTTTCTGACGTAGATGGTCCTCGATGACTGTCATCAGTTTCTCACCATACGGTTCACGTTATGGAGATCAGCAATGTCCTCTCGAATACGAGCACTCTCCCGATGAATAACCATACGAGCACCTTCTTCTATTAAGTTGGCGAGGGTGGTGTGTCGATATGCAGCTAGCTTCTTCAATCCAGACTTAGTGTCGGAATCCAGCATCAAATAGGTGTGTTCTCTTTTGGGGTTAGTCATTCAGATAATCTCCTTTGTCTGATGGTATGAAACTTCCCAATCACTCTTTCTCTGAGTGGTTCTGTCTCCTTTTGACTGGGGAAGTTCAGTCTCAAGTTCTGAAGGTCATATGTGTCATCGGACTCGGGGCATTCACTGGAGATGGACTCTGACAATGGGATTTCTGGGTGAACCCACTTGTTACCTCTATCAGTGACCCTGACCTTACCTATCTGGTCCATCAATCGGTTCCACTCACTCATCGTTCAAACACCTCTGGATGAAGTCCTCGATCTCTTCATCCGTCATAGGGTCAATGGTGTGTGAGTCTCCGTAAGTGAGTTCCACATCTTCTGGATCAATCGAATACAGGTTCTGAGATACCCATTGCAGGACATGTTTGGCATATGTCCGTTTGCTTAGTTCCTGATCCCTATACATTCGATGTAGGCTGAGGGGGCCTATTGATGCAACTAAATTGAGCCTCGATTGAAACTGAATTAGTGGTTAGTCTACAGGAAGTGAGGCAAAAGCTTTTCTGGTTTCTCTCCTTATTTGACAAAATATAATCAACTTCGATTTTAAACCTATGTATTCATATGCGACCAACTCCGGCTGGGTCTCTCGATCGCACCGCGCAATCCCCTCCTTCAAACTTGCCCGACCAAATTCCGTGACGGAAGCCGTGGACCTGTTGACTGGCAAACGCGATACAACGGTTATAGCTGGGGGCGTCGATGTCGTTCGTCGTATGCGAAGCGGCCATGAATGGTCTACTTTGATCGATTTAGGAGGCATCGAGGAACTGAAAACGATCACGTTGGAAGGTGATTTTATTCGCATAGGAGCGCTCGCTTCTCACTGGGATATCGAGAGAGCCGTGATACTCAACAAGTATCTGCCATTCTTTCAAAAAGCCTGGACTACTATTGGAAACATTAGAGTGCGGATGGCAGGCACAATTGGTGGCAATATAATGGCAAACGACGCGGGCTACGATGGTCGCGTTATATTAGGTGTTCTCGGTGCCGAACTGGAATTTATGACAGGAACAGGTGAAACCTTAATTCCAGCTAACGGATCTTCTGGGAAACCTGCGTCGGACGCGTTACTAGTCGGCATAAAAGTGCCCATTTCCTCTAATCGGCGAATGATTTTAGATCGAAGCTTAAAACCGACAATAAGCGTTGCGGTCTCTTTGGATGAGGATCGTTACGTTATCGGCGTCGGCTGTGGATATTCCGAGCCTGAGTTTCAATCCGGGGTAGGTCCAGCGGATGCCGTCGGCGTGTCTTTGGGCCTGCCTGAACCAATAGATAATCCGTTAGGTAGTGGCAGTTATCGCCGTCGAATGGCGGGTGTATTGGCCGCGCGCGCCTACCGAGCACTCATGGACGAAGGGCTTAATGATGTCCGCTGATCTTTTTAATGTGACCTTTCGGTTGAATGGATCAGAAACTTCGTTTCATGTCCGCCCCGAAGAAATGTTGATTGACGTGTTGCGTGAACGTGCCGGGCTAACCGGGACGAAGTTGTCTTGCGATCTTGGGGCTTGTGGTGCGTGTACTGTGCTCGTGGACGGCAAACCCTCAGCGTCCTGTGTAACTTTTGCTTGGCAGGTGGTGGATCGCGATATCAGGACCATTGAGGGGTTGTCTAGCGGGGATGGAGATCTTGATCCTGTGCAGGCTGCGTTCATTGAACACAGTTCGTTTCAGTGCGGCTATTGCACGCCGGGTATGATTATGTTGGCACGCGCGCTATTGGATGAAAATCCGAACCCTAATCGAGACGAGGTGAGGCAGTGGATGAGTGCTAATATCTGCCGCTGCACCGGTTACGAAATGATTATAGAGGCAGTACAGGATGCTGCCGAACGCAACCGGAGTTCACTCTATGAATGAAATGTCCAGAAATCTGCACGTCGTTGGAGCTGATTTGCCTCGCACCGACGCCGTACCAAAAACGACCGGCTCCGCGACTTATACGGTCGATGTCAGTTTTCCTGGCATGCTGCACGCTAAGGTGCTTCGTTCGCCGCACGCCCATGCCCGTGTGGTTTCAATTGATGCGTCCGCTGCACGCGGCATGCCCGGTGTTCATGCCGTTTTAACACGGGATGACTTGGATGGTCTGAGCCCAGTTTACGGATACTTCATCAAGGACCAGCCGATCGTCGCGATAGATAAGGTCCGTTATATTGGCGACGTTGTTGCCGCCGTCGCCGCACAGTCCGAGCAGCAGGCTGTCGCCGCGCTCGAGACGATAAACGTCGAGTATGAATTGCTTCCTGCAGTTGCAACAGTAGAGCAGGCAATGGAGGACGCGGCGCCTGAATTATTTGAAGACGAACCCATGGGAATCGTTCCTGATTATGGCATGGGCGCCAGCGGTTATCGGCGGATTGGTCGAAACAATTGCTATCGTTTTTCCTATAAGACTGGAGATGCATCGGTAGCCTTTGCAAGTTGTGATCATGTGTTTGAAGACCGTTTTGTCTTTTCCCGGGATCAGCATTTTCACCTAGAGCCTTTTGTCTCCGTTGCTCGTTACGAGGGGGATACTATCGAGGTTTGGACAAGCTGTCAGAACCCGTTTCCGTTGCGCAAAGAATTGGCAAGGGTGTTCCAGCACCCGGAAAACCTCATCCGTGTTCAGGTGCCATTCATCGGGGCAGGCTATGGTGCTAAAAATAACTGCAAAACCGAACCTATCGCTATCTTGCTGGCAAAACTATCCCGTCGACCAGTCCGTTTCTGCATGACCACAGAAGAGAACTTTTTGACCCAAAGTCAGCATGCCGCCATTTTAGATGTGAAATCTGGGGTCATGGCGGACGGAACTTTTGTTGCGCGAAGCGGCCTAATCTTGCTTGATTCTGGGGCTTATTCGGATGCCAGTCCACTCGTCGCCGAAAAAGCCGGATACCGTTTGCCCGGTCCCTATAAATGGGAGCATCTCGATATTGATTGCGACTGCATTTTAACGAATACAACACCGGCCGGACCGTATCGTGGGTTTGGCGGTACACAGGCGTCTTGGGCGTCTGAATCCCAGGTTGATATCATTGCGCGTGCGTTGGGCCGCGACCCAATGGACCTCCGCCTTCAAAATTTAAAGGATCTTGGAGAAACATATGTGCCGGGTGAAAGCGGTCTCGACTCAGACATGCGTGTTGGATTGAACCTAGTGGCCGACCGTATTGGATATAAAAAACGTAAGCGGGTTTACGGGTGCGGGATGGGATTATCGGTGGGTTTTAAGGATGCAGGTGGAGTAAATAAACCCGCGCAGGCGCGGATTCGGGTGACTACTAATGGCGGTATTTATCTCCAGTGCGGCACTATAGAGATTGGCCAAGGTGCGCAGACAGCCCTGTCCCAGATAGTCGCGGAAACATTAAATGCGCCACTAGACCGGGTCAGCTATCCTGCGTTGAATACTGACTACACACCTTTCGATCAGGGAACGAATGCAAGCTCCGCTGTAGTAGTAATGGCGCAGGCAGTTCAAAATGCGGCGATAGAGGCAAAAAATAAAGTTTTGTCGTTTGCAGCTGACCAGTTGGAATGCTCCGTCGATGATATTGAACTCAAGGATTGGACCATCCGAAAAGGTAACGAAGCTCACCCACTACCAGTCATGATTATGCGTTATTACGGGGGAACGGGTTACGAATTTACAGGTGAAGGTTTTTGCAAAGCCGAAATGGACCATTCCGCACCTTTGGAGACCAAATGCGTCTCTTGGGAGTTTGGTTGGGGTGCTGCCGAGGTAGAGGTTGATACGGAGACCGGGCTAATCGTTCTCAGACAGTTAGTTGTCTCTGGCGATGCCGGACGGGCTATTAACCCAAAAATTTGTCGCGGACAGGACGAAGGATCTGCCGTTATGGCTCTTACCGGAGCTCTTTTTCCTTGCATGGTCTACGATGGCGCAAATTTGATGAATGGTAATGGGCTCGATTACAGGTTGCCTCTAGCTTCCGACTTGAATGATGGTTTTGTATCTATTCTTCAAGAGCAGGGGCACGGGCCGGGGCCTTACGGAGCGAAGAGTGTTGGAGAGGGCTGTATGCTGCCTGTGGCTTCTGCGATTGCCAACGCCGTTGAAGATGCAATCGGTGTAAGGATCAGGGAACTGCCCCTTACGCCGGAGCGCGTTTTAGCGGCGATTGACGCCGCTACTTAATATTTTAGCGTAAGCGCCCGTAACAATGGAAAAGGGTGCGCGCCTAAGATACCTTTTTGTTCTCGATCATAGATCAACTCTCGCCACTTGATACTGTTTGTGTTTTGCGTTTATGTCGGTTGGACACATAATCTTTTCCTACTATCAGTATTCCAAGAAGTAGACCGGCGCCATTCACCAAAAGGCCGTTGGGGATCGCCTCTGCTGGCAGCAGCAATAGGATACCAGCAACGAAAAACATTAATCGATAAAACACGGTCAATGGCCCGAACATGTATCCGATCAGTCCACAGGACGATATCCATACCCCAATGAATGCTGTTACCGTCGTCGTAACAATTTCGGCAGTACTGCCCTGTCCTAAGAGGGATGGCGAAAGGACAAACACGAATGGGATCACGTAGGCGATCCAGCCAAGCCGAACGGCAGTTGCCCCGGTTTCCATCGGTCTTGCTCCCGATAATGACGCCGCTGCGAATGCGGCGATAGCTACCGGTGGCGTAATCATCGACATTAGTCCGTAGTAAAGAACGAACATGTGGGCCGCTATGGGATTGATACCAAGCTTTATCAGGGATGGCGCAATCATTGTAGCCAGCAACAGGTATATAGCTGATGTTGGCATGCCCATTCCCAGCAAGATCGATACCAGCGCAGTCAGAACCAAAAGCAAGAACAGACTGTCCTCGCCTACAGCGGCTAGGACGAGCGTCAGTGCTTGGCCTAGCCCAGTACGGTCCAGTATGGCAATGATAATCCCTGCCATAGCGCCGATGACGATAATATCGGCGGATGCACGGCCGGCGCCCGCGACCGAATCCCAGAGTTGTTTGGGATTAATTCGATGGCCCTTATACCCGAAAATTATGCTTACGATGGCAACACAGATAGCTGCCCAAAACGCTGATTCTTGTGGGGGTAAATTCAATGAAAACAACGTGTAAATCAGAGCGACATAGGGTAGGACAAAAAACCAGCCCTCCTTCACTACCCTTACAAAAGGGGGTATCCGCTCTTTCGGCAATGGCGCGATGCCGTTTTTGGCTGCCTCAAGATCCGCCTGCACAAAGACTGCGAGATAATACAGTGCGCTTGGCACAAGGGCGGCCAAGATAATCTCCGTGTATTCGAGCTCGAGTAGTTCGGCCATCAGAAATGCGGCTGCGCCCATGATAGGCGGCATGATTTGGCCGCCAGTCGATGCCACAGCTTCGATAGCGCCAGCGCTCTTCGCATCGTAGCCTGCTTGGCGCATGAGCGGGATAGTGATTACACCGGTCGATGCGACGTTTGAAACCGCAGAGCCCGATATAGAACCGAATAGCCCGGAGGCGACGACCGCGATCTTTGCGGAGCCGCCGCGTGAACGCCCCATAACGGCTGCCGCGAGGTCAGTGAACCACTCTGATGCTCCAGTGTGTAACAATAATTGGCCCATCCAGATGAATAGTACAACAGTCAGCACAATGATTTTCATTGGAAGGCCAAACATCGCTACATTGGTTACGCCTAACTCCGCGATCAATCTTATTGGTTCCTGTTCAAGACCCCGCATTGTGCCAGGAACGAGATGCCCGACGAAGGCATAGACCACGAAAACGGAGAAGACCAAGGTAAGGCTCCATCCTGTTGTACGCCGCAGTGCTTCCCAAACTAATGGGAGCAGTATAATTCCGAGATTGAACATCGTCGGGCGCGCTGCAAAAGGGTTCAATTCTATATCGCCATAAAAGTATGCTAAGTAACCGCATGCTCCCAGCGAGAGAACAGCAAGGATCGCGTCGTACCATGGAAGCGTGTCTCGCTCGGTGCCGCCGGAGAAAGGGTAACGGATAAAGATTACAGCTAGCGTGATACCCAAACACGAAATCATAGCCTGTTCGTCGAACCACTCGAAGCCTAACTTTAACCAGAGTTCTACTGCCCAGGTCAGAACGATCAGCGTTGTTATTGCACCCAAACCAAGTGTGAGTGTTTTGATAAGGGGTGCCTCGCTGCGTTCTGCAAGAAGCTTTTTGCCCCTCTCGTTAGTGTCCTGTTCTACTTGGGCGGTTTGGTTATCTGTCACGGTGAGGTCTCCGCTGAAGTTCCCTGATTTGCTGCGAGTTTGTCCCGCTTGATTAGGCAATAATGCTGAATTTGTTGTCGGCTGTCTAAGTGTTTATGTGAAAATATTCACTGAAACACGCATAAAAAATATCCGCGCCCCGGTTGGGGGCGCGGATACTATTTAAGTCGTACCAAATTAGAGAACTTATTTCTGAGGTCAGATACCTACATAAGCCCCGCTTCTTTGTAATACTTCACAGCACCTGGATGATACGGGTGACCTTGATCTTTAATAAGGCGCTTATCAGAACTGAATGAACGCCACAAAGGACCACCCTCTTTAAGTTGTTTTTCCTGTGTGTGCATAACCTTGGCTACCTTGTAGGCCATATCGTCAGAAATACCCTTATGGGTCCAAAGCAAAAAGTCGTACGTGACAAAGTTGGTGGGTTCAACAACGCCCGTTAGTCCTTTCCGCGGATTTACGACTGACCACTCCGACTTTGGGAACCATTTGTGCATTCTCTTCAGAGCAGCCTCATCCTTCGGAAAGCTAATGTGACGAACTCCACCGTCAATTTTTGCGTTCATTTGTTTCACAAAGCCTGACCCGGCTGCAGCAATGGCGAAGTCAATCTTTCCGGCCATAAATGCACGCCAGTGTTGGACTAGTCCGACTTGTGGCACGGGCTTGATGTCAGCCGGCGTCAAATTAGCCGTTGCCAACGCGCCATTATGAATGTTCACAAAAAGCGGCGCACCCTTGAAACCAACCGCCATGCGCTTGCCTTTTAGGTCAGCAACTTTGGTGATGCCTGATTTTAAGCCTACAACCGGACTTACAGTAAATTTCATGATCGTCGCAATTAACCGCAAGTTTTCGTGTTTGGTTCCTTTTGACAAACCCGTGCCATTGCGAGCCATGTCATATTGAGGAATGTTAGAAATACCAAACTCAAGTTCACCTGCATTTACAACCGGAATATACTGCTGCGTTCCACCCATGGTCTGTTTCCGCATCTGCACTCCGGGTGCATGCTCTGAGACAGCCTTTGAAATAGTTGCAGTAATCTGAGACACCGCGCCAGCTTTAGTGGATCCAATACCAACGGTCTGTGCAGATGCAGTGGCAGCAAATGCGACACTGGCAAATGCGCTAAGCGCAAGTTTAGCGTAATTCATTGAGAACACCCCCTGTAACGTCTAATACATTAATTATAACCGGATGAGTTATTACCACAGCACTTAGTTTGTGTCGATTCATTGAGACCTTATGATGGACGCGACGCAAATTGAAATAAGCTCCATTTGTGCGCACAATCCGAAGCTTACAAGGGTCAAATTTCTTGAGGGGTTCGGTTTGATAACCTCTCTAGGGTTGAATTGGCTTAAAGCAGGCAATGAAATGACAAAGGATAATCGAGGCCATGGTCTCTGAAGACAATGGGCTAATAGGCTCCCCAGTCAGCCGCCCCAATGCTAAGCGTCTCGTTGTCGGGCGCGGATGTTATACCGATGATATGAGGTTGCCCCGCATGTTGCATGCGGCTTTTCTTCGCTCGCCGCATCCTCACGCGCAAATCGTTTCTATCGATACAGCCGCGGCCAGCGCGTTGGACGGGGTCTTACATGTGATGACTGGACGCGAGTTGGCTAAAATCTGCACCCCTTGGCAAGGCGGTGCGGCACATATTCCTAGTTTAAGGACCCACGATCAACACGCGATGGCAGTAGATATAACGCGTTGGCAAGGAGAGCCGGTCGCCGCAGTTGCGGCTTTAACCCGGTCAATAGCGGAGGATGCAGTTGAACTCATTGACGTGGTGTGGGACCCATTACCTGCTGTTTCCGCATGCAAAGACGCTCTGGCCGCCGGCAGTTCTATCGTTCATTCAGGCGATGCTGACAATGTCGCTTTTGAGGCGACGGCTGTTGGAGGTGACGAGGCCGTTTCCAGCAATATTAAGGTTTCGGCGGAGTTTTCCTTCGGACGTCACACCGGCGTGACCCTAGAGACGAGGGCCGTTATCGCCGATTGGAACTCCGGTGATGAAACTTTAACCGTTTTCGCATCTCATCAGACGCCCTGGCAGCAGCAAGACGTTTACAGCCGCCACCTCGGTATAGAGGAACATAGGGTCAGAGTTATATGCCCTGATGTCGGGGGAGGCTTTGGGATAAAGCTTCACGTTTATGGTGATGAGATTGCGATCGCTGCCCTAAGTCGTCTTCTTGCGCGTCCAATCAAATTCATCGCCGACCGTTTAGAGTCCTTCGTAAGCGACATGCACTCTCGAGACCACGTTGTATCCGCCTCTGCTCGTGCAGGCTGTGGGGGGTTAAAATCAATCACGATGGATGCGGTTGGGGGAATTGGGCCGTATTCTGCCTACAGACGCGCCTCGATTGGTGAAGGTATGATGAATATGAACCTGACCGGTGCCCCATATGCCCTGGAACATTACGCTGGGCATTTCCGCGCGGCGTTCCAGAACCGGCCAACGGTTGCAATGTATCGTGCTGTAGGTCAGCCCATCGCCACCGCAGTTACAGAGCAGCTTGTTGATTTGGCGGCAGCGGAAACAAATGTGGATCCAGCGGAATTCCGGCGTCGGAGTTATCTGCAAGATAAGGACTTTCCGACAAAAACATTATCCGGAGTGCCATTACCACAGCTCTCGTTGGTGTCATGTCTCGATAAGCTGTTGGAAATGATGGACTACCATGGCCTGCGCGCTGACCAAAGAGCCCTTCGCGAACGAAATGTTTGGCGTGGCATTGGCCTTGCGACCTTCATCGAGCTGACTGCTGTTGGCGGCGCATATTATGGGCCCGCGCAAGTGCGTGTCTCTACTCAGGATGGTGCTACCGTTAAGTTAGAACCGTCGGGAAAGGTGCGAGTAATAACAAGCGCTACTGATCAGGGGCAGGGCACATCAACAGGCATTATGCAGGTAGTAGGACATCGCTTGGGTCTCTCTTTGGACGATATTTCTATCGTCTTTTCTGGTGACACGGCTACTACACCTTATGGCGGTGGGGCGTGGGCATCGCGTGGATTAACTATAGGTGGCGAGGCCGCATGGCGCGCGGCGGATGCTCTAGCCGCGAATGTGTGTCGTTTAGCGGCAGCCATTCTCCAAACAGATTATCAAACACTTGAAGTTGTCGATGGCAGCATTCGTGATCGAGAAACCGGAGAAAATCGGATGACGTTGAAGGAAGTGGCAGAAGCAGGGCATTTCCGCCATGATTTGCTACCCCCTGGTACACAGCCAGAACTCGCCGTGACACGTCACTATGCTCCGACAGCACCTTTCTGTATTGCCAACGGCATTCAGGGTGCTTTAGTCGAGGTTGACCAAGAAACAGGAGTAGTAAGATCGTTGCGTCATTGGGTTGTGGAAGATTGCGGAAGAGTAATCAATCCACTGCTGGTGGACGAACAGATCCGCGGCGGAGTGGTCCAGGGTATTGGTGGCGCGTTATTTGAGCATTGTATCTATGATGATAATGCGAATCTCCTTAACGGAACGCTGGCTGATTACTTGGTGCCGATGGCGGCTGAAATGCCTGATATTCATGTCGGTCATGTCGAGACACCAAACGAGGGGACTGCCCTTGGTACTAAAGGCGCGGGTGAGGCGGGAACCGTCGGAGCACCTGCGGCAATACTTTGCGCTGTCAACGATGCGATACGGCCGTCTGGCGCAATGGTCACCGAAATGCCTATAACGCCAGAGGTTGTTCTTACTGCGTTAAAGGGTGCGGCATCAGTCTAAATAGATCCATAGATTACGCGTAACGCCAGGGTACGTTTGGCCCTCTTCTCCCTTAAGGAAGAAATGCGAAACATCTCATTCTGCCGCAGAAATAGAGAGAGCCTTTAACCCTTTAAATGCCTCCTCAAGCGCGTCGCCTTCGGGGTCGGCTAATGCTGCAGTGCGCAGCTTTGCTAAGCCTTCAGCGCCAAAGGAAGGATTTCTTTTGGTGGTTGAAGAAGGTATGGCTACCTCTTCCATAATGCGATTGAAATTTTGTAAGCCACGCTTGTGAGTATCAGAATACCCCTTGCGGAGGTTAGCTAGTTTCGAAATTTCTACTGCAAGTTGGTAATCGTTTGCAGCTGCATTTTTAATCGTTTCGAGCCACGTTATTATGGCTTTCTGCTCTTCGACAAACCGATAGGTCCGTGGGCGGTAAAACCGAAGTTTAGAGAGTATCCAAAGGCGAAGAAAACCGTAAATAGTATTGGTTCGAACCCGCATCGCGAAATTGTAGTTGCTGGCCCACTTGTTTCTGTGAGCCCAATTCATAATAGGTCGTCCCAACCAACTCGGCATTACAGATGTAATTTCGTCGAAACCGGGTTTAAGGAACTCAGTCAGACGAATTGGCTCACCCGGTTTTGCTAAAACCTCGGCGCGAACCCTGTCCATTCTCGAGCGGCGCGTTTTAAGATCAGCGACGCGGATGATGTCTTCATAAGACATCATTAAGGCAAGATAACGGGCGGTTTCAGAGGTCAAGATCCAGCTATTACTATTGTCCCTGCAGTTGCGATCAATATCTAGGATATCTTCTAACCTATTGAGAAAGAGTTTGGCGTAGGAAGCGTCTTGATAATCTACGAGTCTTTTTACTCCCTCGGTCACAATTGCCTGAGTTTCTGCCGGATAGGAGGCGAGCACATTAGCTACTAGACTTTCGGCGCTGAGACTTGTCCTCCGCGTTTTCTTCGACGCTGAAATTGGAGGTGTTACCTCACCATTCATATATGCTAGCCCAATTTCAAACCCCTTGATATTGGACTCCACGGCGACGCCTGCTTCACGGATTGAGTCGCGAAACTTTTCAATCGGAATTGGCAGTTCGCAGGATCCTGCAATGACGCCAAGCACTATCGCGTTCAGGACGGTACCCTCTTTCTCTGCCAGCGTTGACATGTCGAATAGGACCGCCCGTTTAGCAAGTTTCTGCGCGGCATTGTCGAGTTTGTCGGAGCGAAATAATCCGTCGCCCATCGCAGACTTCTCGACAACTGAATATACTCGGTGGGTGGAGGCGATCAGCGTTGTCCGGTCGGGGGTGACCATGCCATTTTCCAACATGCGGCCCGCTTCCATCAGTTCGGATGTAACAACAATATCCATGTTGCCTGGCGCTGGATACAAACCCATTACCAATTCTTGCCCATTCAGCGCGTCATATGGCGCTGGAAAGATTTCTACGTAGTAGTTGGTGGCTCCAGTTCGCTGGGCAACGCCAGGAATAGATGTCGATTGGGTTGGGTAACGACACATCTCGGCCGCCCTAACAACCCATGTCGTTAACACGCCGCCACCTTCGCCACCCAAGGCGCCGATTACCATCGAAATTGGGCGTTCCGGAAGTTTATTCATTCCGCAGCCATCTTGGTGCCAATCCGGCTGGCTTCTTCATCATTAAATTCGGAAGTCTCAGTTTTGCCCAGGAATTTGAGGATCACGGAGGTCCGAATTTTGTGAGCTATTCTGTCAATTAGTCTCGGGTTCTGGATAATCTCTGCTTTATAAAACGAAGGGCACAGCACTGCTGCGTCAGAAACTTCGCCGCACAATCCGCAGCCAACACAAGAATTTAAAACACTTGCCACAGGGTCTTTTCGGAGTGGGTCTGGGTTTGGTTTTACTGAAAGTGAAGGACAACCCGAGAGCCTTATACAGGAATGATCGCCGGTGCAGGTATCTTCATCTACACCAAACCTAGTTCTAACAATCCGTTTCCCCGATTTGAGCAACCTAGTCGAAACTGGTTTTTCCCGTCGTTGCTTCGCAATCTGGCATTCAGCTTCCGCAATAATAACCTTAAGGCCTTTTTCGCTAGATGTAAGCGCTTGCTTGATGAGCTTACGCATTTTCCCAACTTTATAAGTATATTGCTTCTTTACCCATTTAACACCAACCCCTTTAAGTGCGTTTTCAATTGGGACTACCGTATCTGCGGGGCGAAGGCCGCCAGCTGTCGAGGACGGAAGCTGCTGCTGGCCTGTAGCAGATGAGTAGCCGTTTGCCATAACGATAAGCAAATTATCGTGTTCGTTGAACACCGCGCCGGTGATACCGGTTGAAAGACCGTTATGCCAGAAACCGCCATCTCCCATGATTGAAATTGTGTGCCCTTTAAGAGAGTCCTTAACTCCGGCGGAGCTAGCAAGACCAAGTCCGTATCCGGTTACAGTGTTTCCAATATTAAAGGGTGGCAGGGTAGAAAAGGTATGGCATCCGATATCGGCTGAGACATGCATCTTACCGATTTCAGGGTCCTGTTGAACTAATTTAAGCGCCGAAAAGACCGGCCGCTCCGGGCAGCCTGTGCAAAACCCGGGCGGGCGTTTTGGGATTGGCGCACCGAGCAGCTCAGCGGCAAAAGCCTTAGTGTCAGCGACTGACTTAGTTGCGGTCGCAACCGGGCCAAGGTCGATACCTTTTGGCACTGCGCCTTCGATAAACTTTGCGAGACCATTCATCATGACTTCGGACTGGTATTCGCCAGCTTTTGGGAAAACATCTTTGCCGACCACCGTCGTGTTGAGGTCTGCTTTGCGCAGTGTCGCGTTTAGCGCCTGCTCCAGATAGTCGGGAAACCCCTCTTCGACAATACAAACCGAGCGTTTGTTGGCGCAGAAGCGTTTTATTTCGTCTGGGATCATCGGGTAAGTAACGTTCATGCAATATATAGGAATGCGTGTTTTACCGAAGGGGTCGGCAAGACCAAGCTGCTGCAAGCCCCGAATAACAGCGTTGTATAGTCCGCCCTGGCAGATAATGCCAACATCGTCGCAGTCGCCATCGAAAAATTCGTTCATTCCATTTTCTTGGATGAACTGGATGGCAGCCGGGAAGCGCTGTTCGACTTTCATCTTTTCTTGCAAATAGGTGGAAGGTGGAAGTGCGATCCGGTCCAGATTGTATTCGGGCTCTGGGATCGGATCATTCATGGAAAACTTGGGCTTCTTGTTGTTCTTTGTGGCAAATCGGCCAGTCACATGGCAAGCGCGGATGCGGAATTCCATCATTACCGGTGTATTGCTTGCTTCCGAAAGTTCGAAAGATTTTTCGACTAGCTCCACAACTCGCGGATGATTGACGCGCGGATCTACCAGCCATACGGAGCACTTCATAGCAAAGGCGTGGCTGCGCTCTTGAATGATAGAGGAACCTTCACCGTAGTCCTCTCCAAGCACAATCAGTGAGCCTCCAATAACTCCAGCAGAAGCGACGTTGGAAAGTGCATCGGACGCCACATTAGTGCCAACTGTGGACTTCCAAGTGACTGCGCCTCGGATTGGGTAATTTACAGACGCCGCTAGCATTGCGCATGCGGCAGCCTCGTTAGCACATACCTCGGTATGAACGCCTAGTTCCGCCATCAGCCCCTTGGAGTCAGAAGTTAAAACGTCCATCAAGTGAGAAACCGGGGCGCCCTGATAACCGCCGACGTACGAAACCCCGGACTGCAGTAATGCCTTGGTTATGGCAAGGATGCCCTCACCTTCAAAGTATTCACCATCACCACGGCGCAGCATCTCTACTTCGCGCGCGAAAGTCCGTTCCATGGTGCTTCTCCTGAATATTTTGCGCCAAGGTCACACTGTGTATCTTCAGTATAGAACTTTAGGCGCTACCGGCAAACCGGTTGCCTAGGATTGGTCCGCCCTAAATCTCTGCCTAAGACCTAAGAAGGTGATTTAGCAACCGCACATTTTGCTGATAAGAGTTTGTTTTGGCGAATAAATACCATTGGGTCGAACTGACCGACCAAACAAAATATCTCATGCGAAAAGGTTAGAGCTTTTCTCAGATTTGAGGGCTCCGGATAATGGCGAAAAATAAGCCTGTTATTATTTCCCGAACTTTTTATTCCCTTCAACGTTGTTTCAGGCCGCTAATTGGCACTATACCTTGGAAATGAATTCGAGCCATAATGTTCCACACGGTCTTGGAGACCTCGTTGGTATGCCTGTTCGGCGTCTAGAAGACGACGAACTTTTGCGAGGTGGTGCTAGATTTCTTGACGACATTCGTGTTGCGGGCGAACGACATGCAGTCTTCGTGCGCGCCCAATGCGCCTCTGCCGTGATTGAAAAAATCGAAACCGAACAGGCAGTTGCCTCATCTGGCGTTGTATCAGTTCTCACTGGAATCGAACTGCATGCTGACGGTATTGGAGGCGTGCCATGGGAGGTGTTGCCGGTCGCGGAAAAAACGAGTGGCGGTAATCCTATACCGCCAGGAGACCCATCGATAGGCCGACCGCAACCAGCAATGGCGCTCGAGAGAGTGGAATATGTGGGACAGATTCTTGCCATGGTGATCGCCGGAACGCGTGAACAGGCTCTCGATGCCGCCGAGAAGGTGGTCGTCAAATATCAGGAATTAAAGCCGGTCGTAGATGTCGAAAAAGCCGCTTCTCCCGGCGCGCCCGTCGTTGACCCGGCGTTCCCCGATAATATTTGTTTTACCATTACGATGGGGGACAAGGATGCGACGGAGGCGGCTTTCAAAGGGGCTGCCTATACGACACAGATAAAACATATTCAGAACCGTGGCGTTGGTGCGCCAATCGAAACCCGTGGTTATGTTGGCGACTGGAATGCAGATACGCGTAAATTCACGCTGCACGCTACGGCAGGAAAACCACATCCGGTCAGGAATACGCTAGCTAAGTTTTGTTTTTTTTGTGCTCCTGCTGACATTCGTGTAGTCGTCCCGAACCTCGGCGGCGGGTTTGGCGCTAAAAATATTGTTTACAGCGAAGAAGTGTTGGTACTTTGGGCAGCACGACGAGTTGGCGCGCCAGTTCGTTGGATTTCGGATCGAACCGAATCCTTTATAAGTGACGTGCACACACGTGATCTTGTTTCGGTAGCGGAATATGCATTCGATGATCATTATCGTATCTTGGCAATGCGTGTTCGTAATCTTGGCAATTTGGGAGCTTATTTGGGCCCAAGGGCGGGAAATCCTGTGCGCAATTCGATCAAGATTGCACCATCTGTTTACGATGTGCCTGTTGGCTATCTCGAAGCCTCCGGGGTATTGACAAATACAGTTCCTACATGCCCGATCCGTGGGGCTGGAGAACCGGAAGGACAATTTACGCCTGAACGTCTGATGGATGAGGCTGCGCACCAGCTTGGTGTTGACAGGTTCGAGCTTAGGCGCCGTAACTTGATTAAGCTTGGCCAGATGCCGTACCGAACGATATCAAACCTCGAATACGATTGTGGCAATTTTTCAGCAAATTTCGAGAGAGCGCTTGAGCTCTCCGACCGTGAAGGCTTTAAGGTTCGCTGCGCGGACTCTAACGGACGCGGATTGCTTCGAGGCTTTGGTCTTTGCAACACCATTGAAGCGCTGGGTTTCGGCTTAGATGAGGAGGCGGATATTCGCTGCGCTTCGGATGGGTCGATTGAACTACGGATTGGGTCGATGTCAAACGGTCAAGGCCATGCAACCATTTACTCTCAAATCGTGGCAGGCAAATTAGGATTGCCAATTTCTTCAGTACGGGTGATCCAGGGCGACACAGACGATATCGCCTATGGCACCGGAACCGGCGCATGTCGGTCAATTATTGTTGGAGGTTCTGCCGTTGTGGTTACAACCCAACGGATCATTGACGCAGGGATGGAGTACGCTGCAGGGCTTTTGGAGGCAGCCGTCGAGGATCTTGACTTCTCAGATGGAACTTATTGGGTGAAGGGGACCGACAGAAAAGCGGCTTTCATTGAGGTTCTCCAGGCAGCCGGCGGGATCGATGTGCGGGATCGATTTATGCCTCATGATTTCACGTACCCGAATGGGACCCACTGTTGCGAAGTTGAGGTCGACCCCGACACTGGTTTGGTTGAGGTAGACCGCTACTTGATGGTTCACGATTGCGGCACACCCGTAAACCCAATGCTCGTCGAGGCTCAGCTACAGGGTGGTGTGGTTCATGGTCTCGGCCAAGCATTTTCAGAACATTTAATATACGAGACGGACACCGGGCAAATACTATCAGGGTCTTTTCTAGACTATGGACTGCCGCGCGCCGACGACGTGTCGGCGCCAGATTTTTTTTGTGAACTGAGACCCGTGCCCACAGCTACTAATCCGCTTGGAGCTAAGGCGGTAGGTGAGGCGGGCGTGGCCATTTCTCCTATCGTCGCTGTGAACGCTGTTCTTGATGCACTGCGGCCACTTGGGGTATCGGATATATCCATGCCTATGACACCCGCCCGAATTCGGGCGGCGATAGAGTTGCACCGAGACTGAAAATGAAATTTTGATTATGTCGAACTATTGCGCTGATCACATTGCTTCCCTGGTACAACCTGACCGGGTGCACCGAGATGTTTATGAAGATCCTAAGCTTTTCAATCTTGAAATGGACCGAATATTCGGTAGGTCGTGGGTTTATGTCGGGCACGCCAGCCAGGTGCCTAACCCCGGCGATTTTTTTGCTACCCGTATCGGACTCCAACCCGTAGTGATGACGCGGCATTCTGATGGTGAGATTTATGTAGTTTATAATCGGTGTGCCCATCGGGGCGTGAAAGTTGTTAACGAGGAGTGTGGAAATGCAGGTCGGTTCATGTGCATGTATCATGGGTGGACTTATGACACGAACGGTGACCTAGATTTTGTAACCCAGGAAGAAGGTTATCCAAACCACAAGTTCGAAAAGGCAAGGGATGGAATGGGGCGGGTTGCGCAGTGGGGCGCACACAATGGTTTTGTTTTTGCAAATTTATCCTCTAGTGGCCCAAGCTTGCAAGATTGGCTCGGGGAGAACAGCGGTTTTCTGGATGATGTTGCGATCAGCGCGCCTGACGGCAGAGTCGAAGTTTCCGGTGGGGTTCATCGGTACCTGTTCCACGGAAATTGGAAGATGCAAGTCGAGAATCTGATTGACATGTATCATCCTGCATATAGCCATGAATCCTCGAGTGCTAAGAGTGGGCAACAATTCTCAAGGAGAGAAGGGGACAAGGGCGGCATCCAATTCTTTGAGAAACGCGGTAAAGTCAGATCTATGGACGGGCTCGGTACCCATGCTTTGCCGCATGGTCATACTTGGCAGGGTGGACTACCCCCGCTAGAGAATACGTCCGAAAGTCATCGGGAATACGTTGCGTTGCTGGAGAAAAAGCATGGCCCCGATCGCACTCGCGAAATACTGACTAAGAAGCGGCACAACGTCATTTTCTACCCAAATATGGCAATGCAGGAACTTAACCCGCATATACGCGTGATCCGCCCTGTGGCTGTCAACCGCACAGAGATTTTTATTTACCCGGTAAAATTGTGCGGAGCCCCCGATACGATGTTTCGCGATCAGCTCGTTAATTTAAATCGGACCCATTCGCCGACCTCTCTAGTTCAGACCGATGATGTTGAAGCATTCGCGCGGGCACAGGAGGGTATGTTGGCCTCCGGCAACAAGTGGATTTTACTTGCCCGGGATGGACCAAAGGAGACCCTTCCGTCAGGTCGTATTAAGACAACCGGAACCAGTGAAGAAGGTATGCGCAATCATTATCGCGCATGGTTGAACTACATGTGTTCGGGCAGTCCCACATGACTATTGAGGGTGGGTCGGCTACGGACGAACTTGTCCTCGTGAGAAAAATTGAGAAATTTCTCATACGCGAAGTCGACTTGCTGGACGACCGGCAATTTGATGACTGGATCAACCTTTTTACAGAGGATGGTTATTATTGGGCGCCGGCATCCATTGATCAAAGAACGCCTGATGCTGAAGTCTCACTGTTTTTTGATGATGTCCCAATGATGAAGACGCGCTTCGCAAGGCTCAGGCATCCTCGGGTTCATTCTCAGATCCCTCCGTCGCGCACCAGCCATATGCTATCTAACGTCTGTGTTAGCAAAAAGCATGGTTCGGAACTTTGTAGCGCTGAGGCTCGATTTCAGATGTTGGAATTTCGCCTTGGCTACGATCAACGTACTTTCGGCGGCAAATACGAGTATGATTTAGTTTTGGGACCTGACGATAGGATCAGGATTGCAGTTAAAAAGGCAACAATTCTTAACTGTGATGACATTCACTTACCAATAGCGGTGCCCTTTTGAATTTTTATGGCTTCAATTGCCCTTGGGTAGTTGCCACCGAATTGAGAAACTCTCTATTAATCACGCAGAAGTCTATCTATTTGACACGGATTTGGACTCTATGCAGTATTGCGTCGCAAATTCGGCGGTAGCACACCGATCGTTTTCGTGAACATACACAGGGAGCTTCTCATGAAAAAAATTACTTTTGGAATTGGTGCGGCCGCGGCCGTTGCCCTTCTAGCAACGGGACCAGTTCAGGCTGGCGGTCATGCTAAACAATTGGGTGCCGTAACGGCGCTTCAGCAAACTAATACACTGGCAAAGAGTTTTCTGGTCAATTTTATCGGACCAGCGAATGAGGCGGGTGTAAAAATTAAATATATTGGTGGCCAAGAGGTTGTGCCGCCCCGCAAAGCGGCAGGCGCGCTGAAGCGAGGAACCTTCGATGTGTTGAGCGCTCCGACTGCATATTATATTGGCACGGTTCCTGAAGGATTTGCGATGCTGGCTGCTAACCAAGGCCCAGCAGCGATGAGGAAGAACGGTGCATGGGAAATTATGGAAGAAGTCTATCTCAAGAAGGCAGGCGCCATTCTCCTTGCTTGGGGCGAGAGCATGACCTCTTACAATACTTATCTCAACATGATGCCTAAAATGGGTGCAGACGGTGTTCCCGATCTTACTGGTGTGAAAATGCGCGCCACTGGCACATATCGCCCACTCTTCCGGGCTCTTGGAGCTTCGACGATTAATATTAAGTCGAGCGAAATTTTCACCGCTATCCAGCGCGGAACCGTAGCCGGCTTTGGTTTCCCGGATGTTGCAGTTGTTGCTATCGGCCTTCATAAGGCAATAAAATACCGGGTCACCCCAAACTACTATCAAACAAACCAGGTTGTGACCGTGAACCCTCAAAGCTGGAAGGCCCTTGGTTCCGCAGATAAAAAGAAATTAAAGGACCTCGCGTTAAAATATGAAACCTCCTCAGTATTGTGGATGGAAAAAGCTCGTGTTGCAGAGGAAAAGCAGCTTAAGGCAGCGGGTGTAAAGGATATCGCTCTTAAGGGTGACGCCGCTGCCAAGTACCTCGATATAGCGCACCAGGAAATCTGGAAGCAGTTGAAAGCGAAATCAGAGTATCATGACAAACTCAAGCCGCTAATGTACGTCCCTGGAAAGCCGAACCGTCAGGCAGACCTGGGTCGTGCTCTACGCGACTAAGTCGACGCAGAGCGTCTGAAGATGGAGGCCTTCGACAAGGCCCTCGAACGAGTGGTGACGGCGCTGGCATACCTTGCCAGTGCCATCATCCCTTGTATTTTCACGATGATAGTCATTGATGTGTCGATCCGAACGCTCGGAGTGACGCCTCCGCTATTTACATCGTCCGTAGTCGAATACGGTTTGTTATATGTCGCGATGTTTTCTGCGCCATGGCTTGTGCGTGAAAAAGGGCATGTTGCGATTGAAGCGCTCATATCGATACTACCATCCTCGGTTCAAACGGCATTAGCCAAGTTTATGTATACCTTGTGCGGTCTGGCAGCTTTGTTATTTGCCTATTTTGCACTGAATCTATTTTTAGAGGCGGCAGAGTCAGGACAGCAGGATGTTCGGGGCGTAGACATGCCTTATTGGGCTCAATTTCTTCCCATGACAATTGGGTTTTTTTTGGTGTCGCTCGAATTTTTTATGTTTCTGATGGGGCTCCGTCACTACTACAGTTATGACCTTAGCGAAATTAAGGACGAAGTCTGAATATGGAGTGGTATTGGGCAGGGGCTTTGTTGCTGGGTTGTGTGATGGCAGGTATGGCACTTGGCATACCAGTGGCCTTTACATTTCTGATTACGAACATCATTGGTACATGCGTCTTTGTGATTGGTAGGCAAGATTCCTTCTCTGCTTTTATCGACCGCTTTTTACTCCAAGTACCTCAGGTTGTGGATAACGCTCCACAACTTATTACGTCTTTCACGCTTTCGCCGATCCCAATGTTCATTCTCATGGGCTCGCTCTTCTTTCACACTGGCCTTGCTATCAAAGTCTTCGATGCACTTGATAAGCTCCTTGGAAAAATTCCCGGGCGTTTATGTTATCTCACCGTTATTGGTGGCTCGTTATTTTCGACCTTAACGGGCTCGACAATGGCGAATACGGCGATGCTGGGATCGCTTCTTGTGCCGGAGATGCAGCGGCGCGGATACAGTAAACATATGTCTATGGGCCCAATCCTGGGCACCGGCGGTTTAGCGATGATTATTCCGCCCTCATCGTTGGGCGTTTTGTTGGCGAGCATAGCAAGTGTTGATGTTGGAGCGTTACTAATTGCAGGGTTGTTGCCAGGTTTTGTTTTGGCCGGTCTTTACGCCGGCATGATTACCCTAATGCTCGTTCTTAATCCCGAGTCGGCACCTTCTTATGAGATTGAAGCTACCAGCCTGAAAGAAAAAGCCTATCAAGTGGTGGTCAACATTCTGCCGATGGGATTCGTGATTTTCCTTGTTATCGGCTTCATTGTGCTCGGCTGGGCCACACCTTCAGAGTCAGCCTCCTTTGGCGTCGTCGGCGTTGTTATCCTTGCGCTTGTGCGTAAGGCTTTAACTTGGACTGCGTTTAAAACGTCTCTGATTGGGACAATTCGGGTCGTGGGTATGGTGTTCTTCATACTTATGAATTCCACCGTTTTCAGTCAACTTTTGTCTTTCTCTGGGGCTAGCCGCGGTTTTGTGGGTTGGGCCACGGGATTTGATGTTGCGCCACTTGTGATACTCGGCGCCATGTTCCTAGTTTTGATTTTACTCGGGATGTTTATGGATCCGGTATCGATGATGTTAATCACGGTGCCAATTTTCTATCCGATTGCGAGTGAGTTGGGTTACGACTTAATCTGGTTCTCGCTTATTGTACTTATGTCTCTTGAAATGAGTGCAACGACGCCTCCATTCGGATTGCTGCTTTATATTATGATGGGGATGGTCAAAGGAACTACCCTTGGCCAGGTGTCACTAGCGGCTGCACCTTACTTGCTTTGTGACTTAATACTGATCATCATTCTTATCATTTTCCCGATGTTAGCACTCTATCTGCCTAGTTTAATGGGTAGTTAAAGGTATAAGCAGGTGGAGTCTGTCTAAATTTCTCCTCTGATCACTCTGCGCTCAATTTTTCGGTTCTCGCACCGCTCTTTGTTCTACTTTGCACTCAAAATTTTTTGGGGCAGTTACAAGCGTTTGTGGGTAGTGGAAGAAAAGGGCCTTGGCTTGGTATTATTGAGCCAAGGATCGATTAAAACTCAGAACACAAAAGTTTTTAATTTGACTTGTAGGAGGCTGACTGGGTGTTTTTCATTGGTAACATAATCAATGGCTTATGAAATTCTCGCACTGGAAATGCGATATAATTTCCTGTCACCCAAAACCAGGGCATCGAACGAGGAACCAAAGAGTCCTGAAATGGCTGGGTCGGTGACGTCCAAACCGCCGGTATAGGAGCCAAAGGCAGGCAAGATCGTGCGGGTGCCATTAGTGACGAAACATCGTCGAACCTGCGATCTGCCGCGCACCGTAACACGTGCCTTTGGGTGAAAATGCCCCGAAATTTCTGCCTCTCTCTCGTCGTGGTTTGCTTCGTGCCGAAGGGTCAGCTTTGCTATCTTTAATTCGTTCATCGTATCGCCACCAGCTTCAGCAACGGGCGTTGGATCGTGATTGCCGCTGATCCAAATCCAATTCGTTGAATTTGTGATAGTGATCAAATAATGCCGGTCTGTTGCCGATAACCGGTTAAGTGAGTCTAAGTCATCGAACCCGTCACCAAGGCTGACAATTGTCTCGGGACGGTAGGACCTTATGAGTTTCTCCAAGCGATGCAGGGTAGCCTGCAGGTCGTAGGGTGGCACCAGCGCTCCACCAGCTGCTAATCGCATCCCTTTTCCAAAATGAAGATCGGCCACCACGAGGATCTTCTCATCAGGAATGTATAAGGCCCCACTGATGTCAGCGATAATCGTATATCCGGCAAATTCTATTTCAAGGTGGCGCATAGGATTAATCAATGGCGGCATTCATTGCTTCTGAGATTATTTCATTCTCGGCTTCAGCGAGCAGGTCGTCAGAAGCAAGACCATCCACACGCTCCCTTCCTATTTCGAGAATGACTGGAACAGCGAGAGGTGAAACCTTTCGCAGCGGTCGGTGTGTAATCTTTCCCTGCACTCGCTGAATGTGATCAAAGAGCCTATGCAGGTCGATTAGTTCGCCT
Organism: uncultured Alphaproteobacteria bacterium; assembly: GCA_913046035.1. Classification (GTDB taxonomy): domain Bacteria; phylum Pseudomonadota; class Alphaproteobacteria; order MPNO01; family UBA830; genus UBA830. The sequence continues at coordinate 25,305 of CAJWSW010000018.1, forward strand.
TCAGCATCGGCTCGGGTGGCGCGAAGCAAGATATGACTGGGCTCGTACTTGCGCAGCACGTCATAAATCAGATCTGAATTAAAAGTGACTTGACGACGAGATTTTTCTGCGCCGGGATGCCGGCGTTCGATAAGGCCGGCAATCACGGCGACATTACGAAACATTCGTTTCATCATAGAACTTTCCAGCATCCATTCCTCAAGGTCGTCTGCCATCATGTCGAGACCGAAAAGAGCGGGAATATCTTTTGGCTCATTTAGGCTCCACACTGAGATAACATAGTCCGTCGCAACAAAACCAAGGGGCCTTAGGCCTGCACGTTCCATACGTTTTGTAAGCAACATGCCAAGGGTTTGATGAGCGTTTCGGCCTTCAAATAAATATGCGACGGTGAAGTATTTACCGCCACGGGGGAAAGTTTCTACCAACAGCTCGTCGCGCCTTGGAAGGATCGACTGTTCACTTTGAATGCTGAGCCATTTGCGAACCTGGGCAGGGAATTTTGTCCAATTAACTTGACTTTCGAGGATACCGCGAACTCGAGCAGCGAGGCTGGTCGTAAGTGGTAGGCGCCCGCCGACATAAGCTGGAACTTTTGGCTCACGGAGGGGCGCGCGAATGACTTCGACATTCATATCCCGAATACCCTCAAATTGCAGCGTCTCACCTGCGAAGATAAATGTATCGCCGGGCAAAAGCCCGTTAACAAAATATTCCTCCACCTCCCCCAAAACGCGTCCACGTTTTATACGCACTTTTAATTTTGGAGCTTCGACAATCGTGCCAATATTCATTCGGTAACGGCGGATATGTAATTTACTTGCGATGCGTAATTTGCCGTCTATCCCTTTAACGAGACGTTTGTAACGGTCGTAAGCGGCTAGCGCATACCCACCATCGGTTACAAAATTAAGTATATCTTCGAATTCGTTACGGCTCAGTTTTTTGTATGGAGCGCTAGTGCGGACTTCGTGAAAAAACGCTTCCTGATCGATAGGGGCGGAGCAAGCCATGCCGATGATGTGCTGGGCGAGGACGTCGAAACTCCCTGGTCTAGGTTTGTCGCCGTCAAGCTCTCCAGCATCAATAGCATCAATTGCAGCGCGGCACTCCAAGAGCTCAAACCGATTTGCTGGAACAAGCAATGCTCGGCTTGGTTCGTCCAATCGATGATTAGCTCGGCCTATTCGTTGGAGCAAGCGGCTCGCACCTTTGGGAGCACCAACTTGAATGATGAGGTCAACCGCCCCCCAATCTATACCGAGGTCCAGCGAAGACGTTGCTACGATTGCGCGCAGTTCCCCTCGAGCCATGGCAGCTTCTATGCGTTGCCGTTGTTCGCGTGCGAGGCTGCCATGATGGATGCCGATTGAGAGATTTTTACTGTTAAGTCTCCAGAGTTCTGCAAACACAAGCTCAGCCTGAGCACGTGTGTTTACGAAGACTATAGCAGTGTGGCTTTCGCAAATATGGTCGTATACCTCGCCCATCGCATGCATTGCCATGTGGCCCGACCACGGAATACGCTGTTTAGAACTTAAAATACTGATTTTAGGTTTGCGTCCACCTTTGGCCTCAATCAGACGCACTGGCGACACAAGGCAACTGCCTGCTGGCGACAGCCAATCAAGTAGCTCTTCGGGGTGGGCGGCAGTTGCCGAAAGCGCAACCCTCCGGCATTTATCGGCGTAATGCTGCAGTCGGGCAAGGCCAAGTGCGAGAAGGTCTCCGCGTTTCGTGCCGGCTAATGCGTGTAGTTCATCTACGATGACTGCTTTTAGGCTTCTAAACACGCTTGGTGCATCGGAGTACGAAAGCATCAGTGCAAGCGACTCGGGGGTTGTCATGAGAATTTGTGGCGGATTACTTCGTTGGCTCTGGCGTCTATGCTGCGGCGTGTCGCCAGTTCGCGTTTCGATTCGGATGTCTAAACCTAGTTCTCTCACTGGTTGTTCAAGATTGCGTCGTACATCTATTGCGAGCGCTTTCAACGGTGAGATGTAAAGTGTGTGTAATCCGCCTTTGTCGTTCTCATTCTCAGCTAAATCCACGAGTGATGGCAGAAACCCGGCAAGTGTCTTTCCACCGCCCGTAGGTGCAATCAATAAAACATTTTCGCCCCTTTTCGCCGCTCGTAACATCTCGGTTTGATGACGATATGGCCGCCAGTGACGCGAGCAAAACCAGCTGTTGAATGTCTCGGGTAGTTTGATTGTTTTCTTCACGAGAAGTCATACTCTAAAAGAATGGTTGCAAATGGCAAACACCCCCGCTCATGGATGGAAGTGCGTCCCGCCGGACTATATTGCAGACCGGGCGACTTCTATATCGACCCCGTGCGCCCGGTAGAGCGTGCAATCATTACCCACGGCCACGCAGATCATGCTCGCTCAGGGCATAAATATGTTCTTTCGACATTAGAGACCAGCGAGATTATGAAGGTGCGGTATGGAGCGAATTGCGCAAAATTAATCGAGCAGCTTCCATATGGAAAAGCTCAAGTCGTTGGGGATGCAGAGGTCAAACTAATGCCGGCTGGACACATCTTGGGCAGCGCGCAGGTCGTAATTGAGTACCGCGGTTATCGCGTCGTTATCTCGGGTGATTATAAGCGTCGCGTTGATCAAACCTGTGAGCCTTTTGTACCTGTGTCCTGTGACGTATTTATTACTGAGGCTACCTTCGGGCTTCCGGTCTTTCGGCATCCGCCAGACGCCGACGAAATAGGGAGGCTTCTAAAATCAGTCGAATTGTTCCCTGATCGTTGTCATGTCGTCGGCGCCTATGCATTGGGAAAGTGTCAGAGGATCATCAATTTGCTGCGCGAAGCAGGCTGGGACCGGCCCATACCACTCCACGGCGCGTTAAAAAACTTGTGTGGTCTTTATGAGCGACTGGGGGTTTCACTTGGACAGTTGGAAGATGCCACTGTAAATGATGTGTCGAGCTTTGTGGGAGCGATCGTGTTGGCTCCGCCATCGGCGCTTGCCAACAAATGGATACGCCGTCTGCCAGAACCAGTCACCGCAATGGCCTCTGGCTGGATGCTGATACGTCAAAGGGCACGCCAGCGGAACGTCGAACTTCCAATGGTGATATCCGATCACGCCGATTGGAATGAACTATTGCAGACCCTTGATGATGTAGCAGCGCCCGAGGTTTGGGTAACCCATGGCCGTGAGGAAGCACTAGTCCGTGCCGCCGAGCTGAGAGGTATAAAGGCCAAAGCGCTGAACCTAATAGGTTTTGAGGATGACAGCGCGTGAAACGGTTTGCCGAGCTTTTGGATGGGTTGGTCTATACCTCCTCCCGCAACGATAAAGTTAAGCGACTGATAGAATATTTTGACACGACGCCCGATCCCGACCGAGGTTGGGCACTAGCTGCTATGTGTAGTGTTGTCGATTTGCCAGGTGCGAAGCCCGGTATAGTGCGTGGGATGATCGCGAACCGTGTTGATCCAGAATTGTTTAGGTTGTCATATGATTATGTAGGTGATCTGGCGGAGACGGTTTCCTTAATCTGGCCAGAAACTATTGCCAAAAACCATGCGACGCTATCGCTTAATGATATTGTAACAGAATTGCGGGCAGCGGACCGGAATAAGGTAAAGCTGTTGCTTGACCGTTGGCTCAATACATTAGATGCCAAAGGCCGCTGGGCACTGTTGAAATTTTTGATGGGTGGTCTCCGGATCGGCGTCTCGGGTAGATTGGCACGTATATCGCTCTCAGAGTGGAGTGGTGTTGCAGTGGAACAAATAGAAGAAATCTGGCACGGCGTTGAGCCTCCGTATACGGATCTCTTCGCTTGGTTAAACGGCAACTCCCCTAAACCGGATATTGATGGAAAGGCGGTCTATAGACCCTTAATGCTGGCTCACCCGATTGAGTTCAAGGATCTCACAGATTTAGATCCAAGGGATTACATTGCAGAATGGAAGTGGGACGGTATCCGAGTTCAGCTCGCTTCACGCAATGGCACTGTCCGATTATTTTCGCGAACTGGGGATGACATTGGGAGAGTATTTCCTGACATTGTCGAAGGGGTGAATTTCGATGGAGTTATTGATGGTGAACTGCTGGTTTACGATAGGGATTCGTTCCGGCAAGGCTTCGAGCCCGCGCCATTCAATAACCTGCAGCAGAGGCTCAATAGAAAGACGGTGTCCTCGAAAATACTTGCTGAGTACCCAGCCTTTATACGCGCGTACGATATCCTTTATGACAAAACCGAGGATTTACGTTCGTTACCGATGAGCAAACGGCGGGAGCGGTTGGAAGAATGGTATCAAAGTAAAACGCCGACGTTTGCTGATTTATCCCCGATTGTTTCATTTTCGAATTGGTCGGAGCTGGAGACTTTGCGTAGTTCTGCCCGTGGCAAGGCGCGCGAGGGTCTCATGATAAAGCGCCGAAATAGCGCTTATGAACCCGGTCGGCGCAGAGGCCTTTGGTTTAAATGGAAACGGGACGCCATGCTTCTGGACTGCGTACTGATGTATGCGCAACGCGGCCATGGAAGGCGGTCTTCGTATTTTTCCGACTATACATTCGGCGTTTGGCGTGAAGATGGACTGGTGCCGATAGGGAAAGCCTACTCCGGCTTCACTGATGAAGAACTTCAGGGTCTCGATAAGTGGGTTCGTGATCACACAACCGAACGTTTTGGTCCTGTGCGGGCGGTCGAACAGGGAGTGGTATTTGAAGTCGCATTCGATAGTCTTCACGCTTCTAAGCGTCATAAGTCAGGGCTTGCAATGCGGTTCCCGCGGATACACCGTATTCGTTGGGATAAACCTCCATCAGATGCAGATACTCTGCAGGCCGCAGAGGCTCTGATGGAAATTTAGCGGCGTGATACTATTTTTTGCCAGCGGGCGGCGCGTCTGCGGCAGTGGAGGTGGGGAATGAATGGGTCCCCTCTATGATAGTGGCTGGGACAGGTTTGTTGTTGTAAGTTAATAAAAAAATAAAGGGTCGCTTTTAGGAGGAGCAGAATGATCAAGGTAGCCGATATTACTTTCGGGCGATTGCAATCGCCTGATCTAGATGTAGCGGAGGAATTCCTTACTGATTTTGGGATGGTGAAGGTTGACCGCACTAGTGACATGTTGTTCATGAGGGGTACGGGGACCGACCCAGTAATCCACATCACTCATCTGGGTGCTTCAAAATTCCTTGGTTTGGGCTTCCGTGCCAACAGCATGGAGGATCTCGAGAAGGCGACTAGGCTCGATGGCGCATCAGAAATCGAAGACATAGAAGCGCCTGGTGGGGGTAAGGTCGTGCGACTAAATGACCTTCATGGTTATTTAGTCGAGATAGTTTGCGGACAAGAACAGGTCGAAGAAATTCATGTGCCACGTATGAAGGTCAATTCCGTTGACAACCAGGATGTTAGGACCGGTGAACTTATGCGTCTCCCGCAGGGACCGTCGCACGTTAAGAGGGTGGGTCATGCTATAATTATGACTACTGACCTTCGCGGTGCAACCAAATGGTACCGCGAAAACCTTGGACTTGTCTCCTCCGACGAGGTTTATGTCGAAGGTGACAAGGAAAAGGTTATTGCGACATTTAATCGGGTCGACGCAGGCGAGGAATTTGTGGATCATCATACGCTGACTTATGTACAGGGTGAAAAAATTGGCCTTAACCATATTTCTTTCGAAGTTCACGATATTGACGATGTTGCGATGGGACATGCGTACCTGCACTCCAAGGAGAAATATGATCATATGTGGGGTATTGGCCGGCATGTTTTAGGCAGTCAGGTGTTTGATTATTGGTGTGACCCTTGGGGTCGGGTGCACGAACACTGGACGGATAGCGACCGCCTGAACAATAAAAATCCAGGTAATATGATACCAGTCGAGGAAGGATTCGCCTCTCAGTGGGGAGAGTCGGTTCCAGAGCGTTTTATTACCCACTCAATACCTTAAATTGTCGGAACAGGGGAGAAGCAAATTATGAAAGCCAAAGTTAATGGCGTCGAATTGAATTATGAGATAGCTGGGAACTCGGAAAAACCGTGGCTCACTTTTTCTAACTCCCTCGCAACAAACTTACATATGTGGGACGGCCAAATGGCCGCACTTGAAAACGATTTCCAGATTCTTCGTTATGATAAAAGAGGGCATGGGCTATCAGAACCGGTAGATGGTGCGTACAGCTTTGATGACCTAATTGGGGACGTCGTTGGGCTTTGGGATCACCTAGAGATTGAAAAAACTCACTTTGTCGGCCTGTCTATTGGGGGCATGACGGCGCAGGGGATAATGCTGAACCATGCCAATCGATTAAGCTCGGTGGTGATAGCCAATTCTATGGGTAAAGTAGCCCAGGAATTTGTAAGTGCATGGCAGGATCGCATCGATTTATCCCGTGAAAAAGGCATGGAGCCTCTTGTCAAACCCACGATGGAACGTTGGTTCACCGAGAATTTCCGCAAACGGGAAACCTCGGATGCGCAAAAGATCGCCGAAATGATCGCAACTACTTCGATAAACGGTTACGCGGGCTGCGCAGCGGCGATACAAAATTTGGATTACCTAGACCACCTTGATCAAATTTCTGGGATCCCAGTACTCTTCATCGCTGGCGCGCAAGATGCTGGTACGCCGCCCGCGGGCATGGAGGCGATGCACGCGAAGGTGCCAGGGTCAGAATACGTCTTGCTTGACCCAGCAGCGCATATATCCAACGTCGAACGGGCAGATGATTTTACACGCGCACTCATGGGATTTTTGGCAAAACATTAATTGTTTGATCATTGTTCACACGTTGCAGGTGAAATGCCATTCATATGACCGAAGCTGACGGGGTTATTGGATTTGAGGGTTTGGTAATTGCATATATTTTACGCAACGGGTAGTGCTGATTTGCAATGAATTTTGATCCCCTATTTGTCCGTAAGGTTGAGGTCTTTTTATTCACCGAAGCCCGTTTATTAGATGAACGAAGGTTTGAGGAGTGGAAGGCTCTTTTTGCGGATGATGGTATTTATTGGATACCAGCCAGACCCGATCAAATGGACCCAGTAGGCGAAGTCTCGATCGCCTATGAAGACACTCAATTACTTGATGTGCGGGTGCGCAGGTTGCGCCATCCGGCAAACTATGCCGACCAGCCTGAGGTAAGAGCTCGGCGCGTGATCGGTAATATTATGATAGAGCAGGCAGAGGATGCGGTTGTTATTGTGCGATCAAATTTTACAGCATCTGATTTGCAGGGTGAAGTACAAAGGGTTTTCGTTGGGGAGTATATACACACACTAAGGCCGGCCGGCGTCGATTACAAAATTATTCAAAAGCGTGTGAACCTCCTAAATTGCGATACGCCAATGGGCGGAATTGTGGTTCCGTTCTGATGGCTGACAGGGCTGCTGCAATAGTTATTGGCGCTGGTGATGCGCTTGGTGGAGCGATTGCGAAACGATTTGCTAAGGGTGGGCTGGTCGCGGTGCCATCGCGACGAAAAATAAAACCTCTGAAGGAATTGGTGTCACAAATAAAAGCTGATGGGGGTGACGCCAAAGGTATTCCTTGCGATGCGCGTGATGAAGAAGCTGTGATTGAAATGTTTGACCGCGTCGAGAAGGAAGTAGGGTCTGTGGAGGTAGTTGTATTTAACACCGGAGCACAACACCGATGTTCTATTTTAAATATGACTGCACGCGTCTATCGTCAGGTTTGGGAAAGCGCAACATTTGCAGGATTTATTGCAGGCCGCGAGGCGGCGAGGCGAATGGTTGCTCAAGGCAGGGGAACAATCTTATTTACCGGTGCTACTGCAAGCGTGCGTGGCGGTGCTAATTTTGCATCATTTGCCAGCGCTAAACACGCGTTGCGGGCACTTGCGCAGTCAATGGCTCGAGAATTGGGACCGAAAGGTATCCACGTCGGCCATATAATTGTTGATGGAATGATTGATTCGGAGGCTGTGCGTATGAAATTTCCTGAGGAAACGAGTGTCCTACCGGAAGGAGGTATGCTTGATCCCAATAACATCGCGGACGCTTATTGGGCCATGCATGTCCAACCTCAAGATGCCTGGACTTTCGAGATAGATATCAGGCCTTCAATTGAACGTTGGTAATGTTTTGCTCAATGAAACATTTGCAGCAAAGGAAGATGCTTTTTCGACGAATTTACGGCGACTGAATGATTATCGCGGCGCGTCCTGTTACGAGACCTTTCTCTATGCGTGCATGCAGGTCTTCAGCTCCTTCCAAGGTTGCGGTTTCTGTGATGAGTGGCCAGACCTCTCTCCTTGCACAAAGTTTTAAAGAGTCTTTTACTTCCTGGCGTGTGGCATAGCGGCTGCCCGTCAAGATTAGCTCTTTTTCCAGCATGATCTGCGACGATGCGCTGAAATCTTCGCCAGATCCACCTAATGTGACCATGCGGCCTCCACGCCCCAGGCACTGAACCGCTATTTCCAGTGTTTCACGCGAAGAGACAAAATCTATTGTTACGTCGACACCGCCACCGCTCAAATCGCGTAGCGCTTCCGCCGCGTCTCCGGCGCGCGGGTTAACGCACTCGTCCGCTCCTGCTTTGAGACAGGCCGAAAATTTATCAGAGGCTATCTCGACAGCAATGACATTAGCATGTGCCCATTTTGCCATCATTACCATGTGTATACCCAGTCCGCCGCCAGCTCCGAATATTGCCACGGTCTCTCCGGCTCTAATGCCCGCGTGACGAACCACCTTAAATGGAGTAGCGATCGCGTCAGTTATTACACCGATTTCGGCAGCTTGATTTCGCCAATCAAGGTTGTCTGGAATTTTAAGGAAATTCCGTGCCGGTAGCTTTATTAATTCGGCGTAACCTCCATCGCAGGCGCGGCCAATATACCCACCGAGATTTTCGCAGAGCGTTTCACGGTTAGTCTGGCACCATTTACAATAGCCGCAAGTAAGATAAAAATATGCGGTGACCGGATCGCCGGCCGCAAGATTATTAACCCCCGAGCCGACGGCTTCGACAACGCCGGTTATCTCATGTCCAATGATGCGTGGGTAGTCCACCTTGGCTCGACCCGCTTTCACGTGCTGTATCGTTAGACCAGCCCCGCATGTAATTACTTTGGCGACTGCATCTTCCGGACCAGGGTGTGGATCAGGGACGGTTTCAAGAGAGAATTCTTCTCCGGGCCCGTTTAAGACAAGTGCTTTCATGAGACCTAATAGATCTCCCTGCAATTTATAATGTGTGCCAAGTTATAAAATCATCAGCCGATCAAAAGATTCTCCGCAAGCACACCCTCACGCTAGTCAGCTACTGAAGTGGCTGCATCTAAAACTTTTGCTTGTAAGTTCGCATATTTTCCTAACTAATTGGAGGCTCTAAATGTCAATGCAAACGGCCAAATTTCTTTGGGTCAACGTTGCGTCACCATTGGCAGGTTGCCCAGAGGCTGTCAAAATGGGCACATTCCGGGTTAGGGCTAGGCAATGCAGGAGGAAGCTATGAAGAAGATGCGTCTTGAAACCACTTCACCGTTCCAGGGGCTTGCGGAACTTGTTGCTGATGATGAGGGGCTGTTTTCGGCGGAAGGCATCGAAATCGAATGGGTAAAACGGGCAAACACCGAGAGGAAAGTGGACCCTAAAGTTACCACGACTGATGGGTTGTCGGCATTTGGAAGCCATGGTGAGGCTTTCGAAAAGGGTGGTGCCGATATGTATAATGCTTGCGAATGGGGAAATTACCGGCGTGTTCAGGACACTGAGGCCAAGGGTCGTCAACTTGGTCGTCGGTCGATTATGGTATGGGCAGGCATTGTCGTGCGCGAAGACTCCGATGCTTATTCGCCACAACAGCTTGCCGACGTGCAGGTTGCAGTGCCCTACTTCTTCGGCACGCATTATCTGACTTACCAAATGCTCGAGGGGTTTTTGCCGCGTGAGTTGATTAAAACCTGCAGAGCCCCCAACGGGTCTTCTGCGCGTTACGATGCGCTCATAAATGGCGAGGTCGATGCGACTACTTTGACTGAACCCTACCTATCTTTGGCAGAAAAAAATGGTTGTCGGGTAATAATCGAAGGTATGTATCATGGCACAGAGGTGGCGTCGGACGATGTTGATGCCGAAACATATGCAGCTTTCAACCGTGCAGTTAAAAAAGCCGTTCAGCTAATAAACGCCAACAAACGGAAATACATGCAATACTTTATTGACCGACACAAAGGACAACACCCTGGAATTGAGACGTTGACGGTTGATGACTTCCGCCTATCGCGGTTACAGATGGTTGATCCAGCGCCAATTCCAGAGGAAGAGTTGCGGCGCACTTATGAATGGATGCGTAGCTGGGGGATGATCGAGGAATTAAGTCCAGACGTTCTTGTTGATGTTCACCGTCAGCAAGTTGCCCATGAGGTGCCCGCGCAATAGGCTCGCGGGATGGCCCCATGGGCATCTTGAGGAAGAGACGTTAATTCTCTAGTCCGGAGGCAATATTTCTTGTGTGCAGACTTGATCGATCAAGTGCCCTCGCCCGATATCCTCGAGATGGGCACGTTTATGATCAGCCGTCAGCGGCGCGCCGAGACCCTGTGTCATAGCCAACACCAGTGAGGCGTCTCCCATGTCTAACCAATACATGCGGCGGACTAATTTACCAGTTTCATCACGGGCAAAAGGGCTGTCGGGATCGGATCCGAGGTCGGGGCTATAAAAGTTTGGCATATTGTTTCATTCCATCATTCAGATTTCCGTAATATAGCAAGCTGGTGTGACGATCCAACATGGTATCATGAGGTTGTAATGGGAATGTTTTTAAAAAATGCATGGTATGCGGCAGCGTGGGACCACGAGGTTACAACGGATAAACCTCTAGCACGCACAATTCTTAACGAGCCGCTGGTTCTATTTCGGGATACCTCTGGACGGATTGCGGCATTAGAAGACCGCTGCTGCCACAGACATTTACCCCTTTCAAAAGGCAAGGTGATAGGGGATATTTTGCAGTGTGGCTATCATGGCTTGGAGTTTGATACGTTAGGTGTCTGCGTAAGAGTTCCGGGCCAGACCCGGGTGCCGCCGGGTAGCCGCATTCGATCATGGCCTGTGTTGGAGCGGTTCCAGTTTATTTGGGTCTGGATGGGCGATGCAGACAAGGCGGATGAGAGTCTTCTGCCTAATTGGCAGGTAATGGAAGATTCTGAGTGGGCTGTGGTTAAGGGGGACCCTCCATTCCGTATACCGTGTCATTACGAGTTATTTAACGACAATTTGCTGGATTTATCGCATCTCGCTTATGTGCATATAAATAACATCGGAACCTCAACTGTTCCCGATTTCCCGATCGTTACCACTAAGACAGAGAACACGGTGCGTATGATCCGCTGGATAATGGATTCTCCACCTGCGCCGCTTTATGCCCGATTTGGCGGCTTTGTAGATAACATCGACCGTTGGCAGTACGCCGAAGCGATGGTGCCAAGTTACAATACGGTGCGTGTTGGATGTCTGCCTGCAGGTTGCGGAGCGCAGCCAGGTGATCATCCTGATGATTTTGCTGTCGTCTCAGGTGGTAGAGATGCGCAGGGCTTCGAATTCTACAATCTAAACGCTATTACCCCCGAGACTGAAAACACGACCTGGTATTTCTACGCGCATTCGCGAAACTTTGCCCAGGACGATCCCAATATGGATGAAGAGTTTAGCCGCGAGCTGCGCGGCGCTTTTCAAGAGGACGTAGATATTCTTGCCGCCCAACAGATGAACATTGATCGTCACGCCCATAATCCCAAGGAATGGATTGATATTAGAGTTGACGGACCAGGCCTAGCGCTTCGGCGCATGGTGGCGGATGCTATTGCCTCGGAATCTTAACGGGTAAATTATTTACGGTTTGAGCGTATTTGTGTGCGGTCAACCCAACTTGCCCCGATAGGCCCAGATCAATCAGTGGTTATTTGTTTGTATTACTCGACTTAGCACCATTGGCGCCTGAGAAGGTGTTCGGCTTTGGAGCGTATAGCTCCTAGTATAGGACTTTCCCCTCTTCTGGTCCCATAAATAGTCAGTTTGCTGTCGGATCGATTTCTAACGCGGCATAAATTTCGTCTACACGGTATCCCCGACGCTGGAGCCAGCTGATATCACGCTGGCGGGATTTTTTATCTTGGCCAGTACCTCGAAAAGGGCCGCGACGTGCTCGCTTCAGGGCGAGTAAAACCTGTTCGTTGCCGATTTGTTGGATATCATCATCGACAACGTTTATTTCTGGAAGTGCCTGTACCAAAGCGTTATCGAGTTCCGTTTCCACTGTTTCTCGATCAACCAACGCGGCACGCGAGGCAACGGTGATCGCTGTTTGTGTCGCATAACCGGCCCGCAGCGCAGAGCGCAGACGCGCCGAGGCTGCTTCTTTGTCGTTAACGTAGCCAAGCTCGACTAGGTTGGAAACAATCCCTGGGATCAATTCGGAGAATTTATCTCGCTCTTGCTTGTCTATGACATCGCGCCGAAGTCGTTTTCTGAGATGGTCGGTAAGCTTATTGCAGGAGACGAGGTACCGTTCGCAATACCAGATGGCAATGTTTCGTAGCCGCTTTTCGGACATTTGTTTTTTGGCCTGGGATTTTGGGGTCGCCATTGTTTGAATACCGCTATTACCCGAAAATCATTTCGTAAAAAATCCATGCAAAAAAAACCGCCCCCACAACAAGATAAAATTTCTCCACCCAAGGGTTCTTTTCCTTGCGAGTTGCTAGTCCGAGAAAATCTATCCGTTGTTTTTCTTTTGGGAACCAATCCATGACTAAATTCTACACAAAAATTCTAAACTTAGACATTCTATGCCATTTATGATGCAACTGGTCTTTTTCTGTAAATATACGGGCTACACATGTCAGACAATGCCTGTAAATCAACGATATCTGTTTTTGGGGCAGGTAATATCGAATTCCATTCTTTGTGCAGCTATGTTTGACCGATATTCGCGATGTTCGCGAAGGGCTGCAGCTGTCCTTATAATAAGTTCGGAGGAGCCCCCGCCAGTTTGTTGAAAGCCTTCTTTGTACCTTCCGCCGGTTGGCATCATTAAAGCTGTGCACGTAGCCTAAAGGTTATTTCATCGCTCGCATAATAACGATCCGTATATTTTGAGCGCATGCGAGAGTGTTTTGTTTACGCGATATGTGCGGGTTTAAGGAAAGCTAGGATTTGTATTTTTTCCGCTAGAGTTACACCAGCCGAAGATGGCTGGTAGGATTGACTTCTGTTTCGTTTGTGTTCCAGGAGCGCGGGGACCGCGCGCTATTTAAAAGCGCGCGTATTTCTGCCTCAATCAGCTTCAATTCGCGCGTGTAGTTAGCTGTGCGGGCTTTAAGGCTGCTATTGTCGATAATCGTGGCAATGCGCTCTGCGCTAATATTCGCCTTCCGAAAAAGCAACCATTCAAGGAAGTGCGCTGTTGCTAGCATATCATCATATACTCGGGATGGTTCAAGAGGATTAATTTCTGGTGCATTATTTTCGCCGCGGGAGAGTGCGATAAACGGCATGTATTCGAACAGATCACGTTGCATTTCAATCTTCAAAGATGCAGCGGCTAAATGCTCTCCATCAAGTCGGTCTTTGGCGACTAGCACTAACTGGTCTAAAAACTCAGTAACGTCATTCTTCCAAAGTTCTTCGGCTTTCGATAACTCACGGCGGCGTTTTGAAAATGCTGTGGCGAATGCATCCGCATAGTTTCTACCTGTTGGTGCAGGTGTTTCCTGATCCGGCAACTTCATTATCCTTCTGAGTGCCCTTTAAAGGGTCTTATTTTGTAATGAAACAAATTTTTGTGGAGCAATATAACACTGCCTGGGGCATTCCGTCAGTCTACCGGCTACACCATCACGGTCGTTCTGACGACTACCTGCGTTGCAGTGTACAGATGAAACACTACAACCTGAGCAAAATGTGGGTTTTCCGCGTCACTGGACGCTGAAGTGAGGGCTAAATCGTAGTTTATTCCATTTGAGGGTCCAGGAGAAACCCTCAAAATCGATTGTGTTTGCCGCACAGCTGTTAGCGGGGATGAAGAATCTGACTAACCGCCCCACACATCATCGTACCGCGAGGTTCCATCGCTGCGCGGATGATCTCTATATGTAGCGGCCGAGTTTTGTTTTTTCTCTGCTGCCGCACGGAATGTCATTGCAGTTATCGCTATTCCCAAAATAACGAGCACATGGCCCACAACCAACTCTCCGTACCATAACCAGGAAGCTGAGGTGAGACAGAAAATGGTTGACCACATTACGCTAAGTATCAACATCGCCTGCAAGCGTTGAGCCGGTGGCAATGCGCTTAAAGGATTATGCCGAGAGTCCATTATGTTTCTGTAAACCTGATACATTAAAATGTTACTCGTTTTTTCAATAATGCCTTTTTACGTTTTTATTAAGAAAACGGATCCCGCATGATGAAAAAATTTTTTTGTGGCGGTAAAACCAATCTCGTTACCCATTCCATGGAAGCTGGCAATGGTCGCAGACACCTCCATTTAAACGTGGCAAGTCATCCTTGTTGCTGATTTGGCGGGTATTAGGAAAAGGTTTCATGCGGAGTTGGTTGCCAGGGTTGAGTAGTTCACCTTTCGATAATAGTAGGACCGAACTTGAGGAACTCTTCACCCGCTATAGAGGGTACACGATGGAATCCGGCAATCTGAATGTATCATAAACCATTTGTTTTTCTGCAAACTTAAGTTCATCGTTGAGAGTTACAATTTTGTCACGGTACTGCCCCGCAACGAGGAGAATTGTATCACCATCAGGTGATGTTTGGTAAACTGCCACGTTGGTTCTGGTATAAATAGTATCACCCTCGATCGATACGATTTGACCCCGACCAATAACGTGTCTCACAATCCTTGGCGCAAATACCGCGGCGTGTTGTGTTGCAGTTGCTCGATCTCTTAACATTGCGGCGCTATTGAAGCGCATAACACCAAGATTCTGACCGCGATCAACATTATCTTTCGCTATTATGATATATAAACAATTTTCAGTGAAATGCTCAGGCCATTCTTCAAGAGGACCGTCGTCGATGGAATGTATGTAGCTTAGCTGCAAATCCTCAATACGTTCTCGCAACTCTTGACTAATTTCTCTGGTTTTTGTGTTGCCATTTTCTCTCATGGCGTATTCTCGTATCCCATTATATCTCGGTAACGCATATAAAAGCCCCGGATCAATGACTCCGTCACCAAGTGATCGTTAGACTCGGCACCAGTGCCGCCGATTTCAAGGACAGCATCCGTTCCAATTGGAGCACATTCTAATCCGCGTTGACTAAACTCTAGTGCCTCAGCGTCATCGAGAGTAACGTAGCCTGCGGATCCCATTAAATTTGCTTGTCGAAGCCTCGCTTCTATCATTCCTTCGTCGTCGTCTTCAAAGCCAAAGAATGTCCAGACAAGCTCGTGCGATCCGGCGCCTTTTGGCAAAATATGACGGGTCGCGAGCGTATTGGTTTGAGCCTGAATAATTAGGCTGGGAAACAGCGTCTGAATTGCTAGCGTAACATTATCGGGAAATTCCTTCCGAGGTTCGACCAGTGTGTGATCCGTTAAAACAAAATCCGGATCGGATATTTTCACACCACCTGTATCTTCTTCCCCTTCTTCTGAACCTCTTTCTGACATCAGCACCGAATGCCCCTTGCTATCGTCCAAATAGCATGCGGATTTCTGATCGAGGCGGAAAAACCCAAAATTTATCAAGAATAAATGAAGGATACCGGCGTGGTAGGGGTCCTTCAGATTTTCCATCTGGAGCTTCCAATTGCAGTCGATCACTTGCCTTTGATATCCGACAACACGCAGTTTCTTCCCATTGAAAACACGAGTGAAGTAATCCATCATTTTTTCGCCAAGATAGTCGGAGAAAGGGGGGGTGTCTTTGCTAAAACTCGCAAATACGACGCCGTTTAATACCTCAACTTTTAGCTGATTTAGCTTGTGGTCTGACAGGTTGAAATCTTTAGGTAAACCGCCCTTGCCTTTAATGCCACGACGGAAGGGCATCCCCAAAAGATTACCATCATGGTCAAAGGTCCATTGATGATAGGGGCACATAATCGAAGTACCAACATTGCCAAATTGAGCCTGACAAAGCTGCGCACCGCGATGTGCGCATCGATTTTCGACGACGGAGATCGAGCCATCATCTTTTCTTAGCATCAGGATTTCTCGCTCGCCAATATAATTTCGGCGAAAGTCTCCAGGTTTAGGGACCTCGCAATCTAGGCCTACGTAATTCCAGGTTGTACCGTAAAAGATTTGCTCTAGTTCTGATCGATAAACTAACTCATCTTGGTAAACTGCCAGTGGAACCCGCGTCGCGGGCTTGCCTGCAAAAATATCAAGATCTTTTTGCTTAGTCGTGCCTTCCATGGTTTCCGAGGTCCCTTCCATTGAGGAGAGGAAGTTAGGCTAACCAGTGGCCTGCCTCAAGCACATAGCTCAGTAATTTATGAAACTGGTGCCGGCTACAGGACTCGAACCTGTGACCCCTTGATTACAAATCAAGTGCTCTACCAACTGAGCTAAGCCGGCTCTGCAATCGGTGATATAATGCTGAAAGAGCAAAGCAACAAGGAAATTGCTATCCAAGCTTGATCAAGTCAGGCAAGCTTGCGTGCTATCGTAGTCCAAAAATTCTGGAGGCATAATATGCATTGGACCCCCCGCCGGGAAACATTCCGCGGTCTGATTGAGACAGACGCATGTTATCATCCTGGTTCTGTATTCGATCCCATCTCTGCTCGGATCGCGGAAGATATCGGTTTTGAGTTGGGAATGTTTGCGGGCTCCGTTGCATCGCTCGCCGTTTTAGGGGCGCCTGACCTAATTCTGCTCACGTTATCCGAATTTGCTGATCAAGCTTATCGCATTAACCGAGCGAGTAACCTGCCATTGTTAGTGGATGCTGACCACGGTTACGGTAATGCGCTAAATGTTAGGAGGACAGTGGAGGAATTAGAGACCGCGGGCGTTGCGGCGCTAACTATTGAAGACACAAACCTGCCTCAACCGTTTGGTGCCGTTGGAAGCACCCAAGTCCTCTCAATCGACGAAGGCGCTGGAAAGATGAGAGCCGCGCTTTCAGGCAGACAAGATCCGGCTATGGTTATTGCTGCACGAACAAGCGCAGCAACTATCAATGGCCTAGATGACGCAATCGCTCGTGGAAAGGCCTATCAAGAAGCAGGTGTCGATGCGATATTTTTTACAGGCATCACTGAAGACCATCAGGTGGAGGCTCTATCTTCCGCACTTTCGGTCCCGCTTTTCCTTGGCGGTTCCGGAACCGGTATTTTGGGTGACCGCAAATTCCTTGCTGAACGCGGCGTGCGGATCAGCTTGCAAGGGCATCATCCTTTTATGGCAGCTATTCAGTCAACGTATGAGACCTTGATGTCTTTGCGAGACGGTTTGTCTCCACAGGATGTAAAGGTTAAGGCATCATCAGGTTTGGTCGAAAAGGTAACTCGAGCTGGAGATTACGCGCGCTGGATGAGAGACTATCTTGGCGGGTAAATTTTT
>CAJWSW010000019.1 GCA_913046035.1 uncultured Alphaproteobacteria bacterium
AAGAACACAACTTAAAAAATGTTTCTCTAGAAATTCCAAAAGAGAAATTAGTTGTAATAACTGGCCTATCTGGATCAGGAAAATCTTCTCTAGCATTTGACACGATTTACGCTGAAGGACAGCGACGATACGTTGAGTCACTTAGCGCCTATGCTCGTCAGTTCCTCGACCAGATGAGCAAGCCAGATGTTGATGCCATCGAGGGATTGTCGCCAGCGATTGCGATTGAGCAGAAAACAACCTCCCAAAACCCAAGATCTACCGTCGCGACAGTGACCGAAGTCTATGACTATCTGCGTTTGCTCTACGCCCGTGTCGGCCGTCCTGCCTGCCCGGGGTGTGGCAAACCAGTGTCCCGACAAACCGCAGAACAAATGATCGATCGTCTTATGCTCAAGACGGAAGGAACCCGACTCGTATTGATGGCGCCTTTGGTCAGAGGCCGCAAAGGCGAGTATCGGAAAGAGTTCGCGGAATTACAAAAAAAGGGTTTTACCCGGGTTCGCATTGACGGTGAACTGTACGATATTGAGGATCTCCCAACGCTCGACAAGAATTTAAAACACGATATCGAAGTTGTAGTCGACAGGATTGTTGTGCGGCCCGATATGGGCAATCGCGTGGCGGATTCCCTTGAAACGGCGCTTGGGCTCACTGATGGTTTAGCGATAGCGGAAGATGCGGATACCGAAGAGAGAACTATGTTTTCTGCTAGGTTTGCTTGCCCGGTCTCTGGTTTCACGATTGACGAGATTGAGCCGCGTCTGTTCTCTTTTAACAATCCTCATGGTGCTTGCCCCGCTTGCGATGGTCTCGGGACGAAACTGTATTTCGATCCAGCCCTTGTTGTTCCCGACAGCAATAAAACTCTTAAAGAGGGCGCAATTGCGCCTTGGGCGGGTTCTTCGTCGAGCTACTACCTCCAGACGCTGGAGTCCCTGGCGCGAGTTTACAAATTTTCCATGAATGCCCCTTTCCACGAGCTCCCCAGGAAGGTGAAAAAAATCATTTTAGAAGGGTCTGGAGCAAAATCAGTCAAAATGATCTACGCTGATGAAAAAAGATCTTACACGATTGACCGACCTTTTGAGGGTGTCATGCCAAATATGGAGCGTCGCTATAGAGAGACGGACTCATCGTGGATACGGGAAGAACTCTCGAAATACCAGACAGTTTCAGAGTGCGAGGTGTGTGATGGCGCACGCCTAAAGCCGGAAGCATTAGCGGTTAAGATAGATGGAAAACACATTAGCGAGCTCACAGATTATTCTATCGGGGAAGCTGGCACCTGGTTTGCTCAAATTGCGGGAAGGCTTACCGAAAAACAAAATGAGATTGCCGCCGGAATTCTCAAGGAAATCAACGAACGACTAGGTTTCCTGAATAATGTTGGGCTGGATTACCTCACACTATCGCGTACATCGGGTACCTTATCGGGCGGCGAAAGCCAGCGTATTCGTCTTGCTTCGCAGATTGGCTCCGGCCTCACCGGCGTACTGTACGTTCTTGATGAGCCGTCAATCGGGCTACATCAACGCGATAATGAGCGTCTCCTGGAGACTTTGCGCCACCTGCGAGATATCGGTAATACGGTAATCGTCGTCGAACATGATGAAGACGCTATTCGCAGCGCAGATTACCTAATCGATCTTGGCATTGGCGCCGGCGTGCACGGTGGCAACATTATCGCTTCAGGAAAGCCGGCATCGGTTATGCGTTCTAAAAAAAGTTTAACCGCCAGCTACCTTCGTGGGGATGAAAAGATTGAGGTTCCAGCTGTACGAAGGAAAACCGACAAAAAACGAATGCTGGAAATCATCGGTGCAAATGCGAACAATCTTAAAAATTTAAGCACAGATATCCCTCTCGGTGTGTTGACCTGCGTGACCGGAGTGTCAGGGGGCGGAAAATCCAGCCTGATTATTGAAACCCTGTATAAGGCTATGGCAAGGCGGATCAATAACTCTCGAGTTATTCCCGGTGGTTATTCGGAAATAAAGGGGCTTGAGCTAGTAGACAAAGTAGTTGATATCAATCAATCACCAATCGGACGCACACCGCGCTCGAACCCCGCCACATATACGGGAGCTTTTACTCCAATCCGGGATTGGTTTGCGGGTTTGCCGGAATCAAAGGCCCGGGGTTACAAGGCTGGGCGATTTTCTTTCAACGTAAAAGGTGGACGTTGTGAGGCCTGTCAGGGTGACGGTGTTATTAAAATCGAGATGCACTTTCTTGCCGACGTCTATGTTCAATGCGATGTCTGCAAAGGGAAGCGGTATAACCGGGAAACGCTTGAGGTATTATTTAGAAATAAATCAATAGCAGATGTTCTTGATATGACTGTTGAGGAGGGAGTGGACTTTTTTTCCGCCGTTCCAGCCATCAGAGATAAGCTTGAAATGCTTAATATGGTAGGACTGGGCTATGTAAAAATAGGTCAATCGGCAACTACCTTATCCGGAGGCGAGGCGCAGAGAGTGAAGCTTTCAAAAGAGCTCTCACGTAGAGCGACCGGTAAAACTGTCTATATACTTGATGAACCGACGACTGGCCTTCATTTCGATGACATCCGGAAATTGTTAGAAGTGTTGCAGGCACTGGTTGATCAGGGAAACACCGTGATTGTCATCGAGCACAATCTAGATGTAATCAAAACTGCAGATTGGGTTATTGACCTTGGTCCAGAAGGCGGCGACGGTGGCGGACAAATTGTCGCCGCCGGAACCCCAGAGGAGGTTGCTGTAGTTGCTGAAAGCCATACGGGGCGTTTCCTTGTCAACCAACTTGACGTTTCGTCGGATGAAAAGAGAAGATCGGCGTGAGAAACGTCTCAAGATTTTTATTTACAGGTTCGAATAAGAAACTCTCGAAGCGTCTGATGCTCTTTATAGCAGATCAGATTTACATCAGCCTCAACCGCCGCCGAATTATAATGCAATTTCCATTCTTTAATTTTGAAGTGGCGCCTTAATTGCAAAAATCACCAAAGATACAGGGTACACAGCTCTCCAAGGAAGATTTTCTAAACGGCCGTCATGATGACATGATCGTAGAGGCAGGCCTTGAAAACTTTATGCGAAGAAGGCCTGCGGAGGAAAGGCTAGAAAGGCGCGACGAAATGCTAGCTGAAGTCCCCGACGATACAACAATCTGGGTGTTTGGCTATGGCTCACTTATTTGGAACCCAGCCTTCGAATACGATGAAATGCGCATCGGAACACTGTTTGGTTACCATAGGAGGTTCTGTTTTTGGTCAAAAATCGGGCGTGGATCACCAGAGGCACCCGGGATGATGCTTGCACTCGATCGCGGCGGCTCATGTAATGGGATTGTTCTTGGCGTGAGGCGCGAACGGGCGGAGGATGAACTCGCAAGTGTTTTCATGCGGGAGTTGATCGGAGAAACATACCACGCAAAATGGGGCAAAGTGAGGACACCAAAGGGCACCGTTAATGCGATTACGTTCATTGCTAATCACTCGGCTGATCAATACGCCGGCCGTCGTCCGCTTGAAGAGATTGCCCGGTTCATTGCCCAGGGCCATGGCCACTTAGGGCCCTGCAAGGATTATTTATTCAATACAACGGAACACCTAGAGGGGCTTGGCATAAAAGACCCAATGATGTGTCGTCTATGCGAGCTTGTTGATCAGGAACTATCCGAAAAATGAAATATTCTGCGGTTCATATCATTGGCGGCGGTCTCGCAGGTACAGAAGCAGCTTGGCAAATTTCTAGAAGAGGCGTTCCGGTATATCTTCATGAAATGAGACCCAAAAGGCCAACCGACGCACATCAGACAGACGCACTCGCAGAATTGGTCTGTTCTAATTCGTTCCGGTCGGATGATGCCGAATACAATGCCGTCGGACTGCTTCACGAGGAAATGCGCCGCTGCGGCTCTTTAATTATTTCTACGGCGGATCGCCACAAAGTTCCGGCCGGAGGAGCATTAGCTGTTGACCGAGATGCGTTTTCAAGTGCTGTTACAAAAGCGCTTAGCACTCAAGAACTCGTGACTGTGCAGCGAGGTGAAATCAACGGTTTACCCCCTGACAACTGGGCTAACGTTATAGTAGCTACCGGCCCCCTTACATCTGCCGGCCTATCTACAGCGATAGGCAACCTTACTGGGGAAGACTCACTCGCCTTCTTTGATGCCATAGCACCTGTTGTTTACACGGATACGATTGACTTCGAAAAGGCTTGGTACCAATCCCGTTACGATAAACCAGGGCCTGGAGGTACCGGTAAAGATTATATCAATTGCCCAATGAACCGTGATGAATATTCTAGATTTCTTAGAGCTCTCCTCGATGGAGAGAAGACAGAGTTTAAAAAATGGGAGGCGGATACGCCCTACTTTGAGGGCTGCCTCCCAATAGAGGTCATGGCATCACGCGGGGATAACACCTTGCGTTATGGACCCATGAAACCGATCGGGCTCACCAACCCCCGCAGCGCAGAAAAACCCTTTGCCGTGGTGCAACTACGTCAGGATAATAAACATGCAACGCTTTACAATATCGTAGGTTTTCAGACCAAGTTAAAATATAGCGAACAGACCCGCGTCTTCCGAATGATCCCTGGCCTTGAAAACGCATCCTTTGCTCGACTTGGCGGAATTCATCGAAATATCTTCCTAAATTCGCCACGCCTACTTGACAACGAGTTGCGGCTTAATGCGATGCCGAGGTTGCGCTTCGCGGGTCAAATCACAGGAGTGGAGGGGTATGTAGAAAGCGCAGCAATAGGTCTTTTAGCTGGACACATGGCCGCCGCCGATGCGCTGGGCGAACCATTTAATAGGCCGCCCGCGACAACTGCGTTGGGCGCCCTCCTCGATCACATAACTGCTGGTGCGGTTAGAGAAACTTTCCAGCCCATGAATGTTAACTTCGGACTGTTTCCACCGTTAGAGCGGAGGATTAAGGGGCGCGAACGGAAAAAAGCTTATTCAAGACGAGCTCTTGAGGATCTTCAGCGGTGGAAGAATTGTTCATTTGCCGCCGAATAATTAAATCATACCCCTAAAAATCGCTTGGAGAATACGCAATTGGCTCACGCTGCGATATCCCTCGAGGCCCGTCGCATAAACGTCGTTCTTCGCCCTTGACAACCGCTTTAAGTAGGCATCTGCGTTCACTATATAAGCGGTTGCAGGCCGAATTTTTCTAGCAAGCTTTCTTGTTACCGCAAGTTTATCCCTCAGAAATTTCGCCACTTCTCCAACGGCCGGCGAGATGTCAATGCTTGAACCCTCGTATGACAATATCGACGAGGTTATACCCGCTCTACTAAGCACATCCTTTGGGAGATAGATCCGGTTTTGTGACAGATGGAATGGGATTGCACGCAGTAACCCCACACCACCCCAAATACTGCCAATTTGCCTGGCAGACACATCGTAATCGGTGCTACCGCAAATTCGAGAGCCGGCACACACTAACTCGCCGGCAGTTGCAATGGTGTATTCCTCAAATGATTTTATGTCTTCGGGTGGATCATCGAGCATATCAAATTTCCGTCCGTCAATCATTCGATTAAAAAGGCACTGTGGAAGATCAAACCGATCAATCGCGTTTGCAAGTTCAGATACCACAGCATGCTTACGAACGGAGCCTTGATATATATCCGTTATAGTCTCTCGCCACCACTGCAGTCGGATCTCTCCTAGCATGGCATCACTCACCCGTTCGCGTGCTGAGGCAATTTCTAAATTAAACGCATACAGTGCAAATAAACCCCGTCTAATATTCGCCGGTGCGAAAGTTGCGGCAAAATAACGATCGTAATCGTGAGCGCGCACGATATTGGCACAATAATCTATATTATTTTGATCAACCATCACTATGGGACTTTAAGGATGGCGTACCGAGTCGTACAGACGAAAGGCTATTATAATTCGAATGTTATTATGCTCTGAGCTACTGAAGGAATCCCTCCGCCAGGCAAGTGGAGAAAAGCTAATTTGTCTTAAACAGCTAGAATGTGCAGCTCTTGGTGAAGAGAATATATTTGTTGATGGCACTCTTAATGCGTGTATTCAGAGAGTTAAGCAGGCAAATGAAAAGATTTCTTCCCAGGAACGACTCAAAAGTACTAGCGAGTTGATGACATTAGCACAATTTGGTGGAGGGTCTTTAGGGACTGCGATAGGTGTCTTGTATAATTCAAGCGAAGCCTCCAAAAAGTTAGAGATGCTTTTTATAGGAAAATTTCTGACCCATATTATCGGACAGCGCGAGACATATTCTTTCCTCTTTCCCGAAAAACTTCTTCGGGCAAAACAAATAGAACGAGCGGATATTTCAAAGCTAGCTGCAGAGCCGGTTATCAGGGAACTACTGGGAAGAGCGCATAATACACTCAAACTCTCACAAGCTATGACCTCCAACACCCAACACTCAGAATTACAAACGTTAATAGTACATGAGCTTAAATTATTGGAAAAAAGTATTAAAGTTCTTGGCGCGGTACCCAACATTAATGGACAAATAGAACTAGTTTTCTGGGACCGTCTTTTAATTTCTTTAGGCCTTTTACTTAAAAATAGGTGAGGCTCATGAAAACCGCATGTTACCGTCTCCATTTGAGATTATATTTATGCCAACCATTCATGTCGTAGGCGCCGGTATATCCGGGCTCTCAGCTGCTATTCGAGCAGCACGCTCAGGGGTCCGCACAATAGTGTATGAGGCTGCAGGCCATGCCGGTGGCAGGGCGCGATCTTTTTATGACGAAAAACTTGGCTGCATTATAGATAACGGCAACCATTTGTTGCTGGGCGCGAATAAGTCGACGATGACATATTTGTCTGACATCTGTGCCCAAGATATGGTTAAGGAAATAAGACCGGCGGTATTTCCATTTCTTGATGCCAAAACGGGCGAGTGCTGGCGAATTCAACCGGGTAGAGCTATTCCGCCGGCGTGGCTCTTCTCCAAATCACGAAGAGTTCCAAATACCCGGACCATTGAATACCTTAATCAGGCAAATAGATTACGTACGTCGGGAAAGCTTGATACCGTCGCCCATGCAGTGGGCACTGCTTCTCCGCTTTTTGAAAAACTTTGGCAACCGCTTTCCAAGGCCGCACTTAATACCGATGCGTTTGAAGCTTCGGCGCAGCTTATGTGGCATGTGGTTCGTGAGACATTCCTGAAAGGCGAGAAAGCATGCCGGCCGTGGTATTTTCATAAAGGCCTAGACGCCGCGTTAGTTCGACCGGCAGTGAGTTCATTGCTTAGGCAGGGGGGCGAAATGCACTTTAAAACCCGACTTCGGTCCATGGATACCCAATTCCATCGTGTCACGGGATTGTCTTTCTCCGAGGGTACTGTCTCGATTGACAGCGATGATGCTGTTATTCTTGCCCTGCCGCCGGAGGCTTGTACCCAAATCTGGCCGGTAGCCGGCGCCCCCTCAGAATCGAAGACTATCTTGAATGTTCACTTTCGGCTTGATAACCCCATCAAATTACCATGGAACCTGCCGTTTATTGGATTGATTAATACGGAAGCGCAATGGATTTTTGTAAGAGATAACATAGTATCATTGACAGTAAGTGCAGCGAATAATCTTGCAAACCGCCCAAATCAGGAGATAGCAAGCAAGTTGTGGAGAGAAGTAGGTATGGCGATTCAAAATGTGCCGGCAGGTCTCCCGCTATGGCGAATTATCAAAGAACGGCGCGGGACATTTGCGCAAACCCCGGCCCAGACGAATGATCGGGCCACTGCATCAACGAGCTTAAGCAATTTATTTTTAGCGGGCGATTGGACAAATACCGGTATGCCGGCAACAATTGATGGTAGCGTCACCTCAGGCTTTATAGCGTCCGACAAAGCGCGAGCCGCTATTCAAAGCGGTATGCGCGGTGTCTCCTGAACAGTATTTACGATTCGCGGCCTAATTTTGAGATCTACTTTCTGCCAATATTTCTTTTCTTAATCTATTGTTTTTATTATTTTTTTTGATATTTTTTCGTTTAATACACACAAATATTTGATCACTTCTGTGTGCGTTGAACCGCTGAATCATTCCCGTTAGCATCACGGGAGTTTGATAAATGAGGGACTTGATGATGGCTAGTATACTATCCGACCTTAAAAATACGATTATTGCCGGCATAGTCCTGGCAGTTGTGCTTGTGATTATTCTTATGGGGCTGCCTGACGCAGTAGCCCTCAGTGATAAGGAATGGTGGCGTTTCTTCTTCCGTTATCTGCATGTCCTGAGTGGTATTATGTGGATTGGTATTCTCTGGTATTTCAACTTTGTCCAAATACCGAATATGGGCAACATCCCGGATGAGCAGAAGCCGGCAATTACCGGTGTAATAGCGCCCGCCGCATTATTCTGGTTTCGCTGGGGCGCGATGGCCACTCTTATTACGGGGCTCATTTTAGCCTGGTTGAATGGCTACTTGGCAGATGCAATTGCCATTGGACTAACCGACGGCGTTCCAAAACACACAGCCATAGGCATAGGTATGTGGCTAGCTACAATAATGTTCTTCAATGTTTGGGTTATTATTTGGCCGAACCAAAAGAAAGCCCTCGGTATTGTGCAAGTTGAAGCAGATGAAAAAGCAAAAGCAGGCCGGACTGCAATGCTCTTTTCGAGGACAAATACACTGCTCTCGATCCCGATGCTTTATGCGATGGTAGCGGCTCAGAACCTCTACTAGTCAATAACTTGTTTTCAGAAAAGGGGGTCATTGGACCCCCTTTTTTTGGAGTTTAGAGGATGGAATACAATAAGAATTGCGACACTCTACCTTTAATCGACAGCAATTAATGCTGCTCCAACCGCCCTATCTTCTGCCACTAAAACGTTGAACGTGCGGCAAGCAGCACCAGTATCCATCCACTCAGACGTTATATTAAGTTCTTTTAAATAATTCCGGATATCGTCACGAGGAAAACCAATATTGGCGCCGCACCCGATAAGCAATAGCTCGACAGACAAATCCGCCCTTGTGAGCGGTTCAAGGATCGTTGGTGTAATGCTTTCGTAGCTTTGAGCGGCCCATTTCATCGTCATATGCGGTAAGATTATAACCGACCCATTAAAGGTTGTACCCGAAACCCGAAAGATACCATCACCATAAGCCTGGACCAGCTGGCGCCCCGCTGAAGGGACGTTTGTAAGCTTCGTCATTTTTAATCGACGGGATTACCGGTGGGAGCATCCTCGATTTCTTCGCCCACAATCAGCCCGGTGCGACGCAATTTCATATAAATTAGCAAAGGAACAGCGATAAAAATCGAGGAGTATGTGCCAATAAGCACTCCCCAAATCATTGCGAAGCTAAACCCTTTGATGACCTCCCCACCGAAAAAATAAAGTGCACAGAGAGCAATCAGAGTAGTCACGCTTGTTAAAAGGGTGCGAGAAAGTGTGCCGTTAATTGAGAGGTTTAATAGGTCGTAAAGCGTCATTTGCTTGAACTTGCGGAGATTTTCACGTACCCGGTCGTAAACCACCACTGTATCATTTATGGAGTATCCGGCGATAGTGAGTATCGCGGCCACGGTTGAAAGGTTAAACTCCAAACTGAGTAAAGAGAATATTCCAATTGTTAAGACGACATCGTGTAGCAGAGCAACCACTGCGCCAATGCCAAACTGCCATTCAAACCGAAACCAAATGTAAATAAGCATTGCAGCAAGCGCCAATAATACAGCAGTAACACCAGCCTCTATAAGCTCGCCACCGACTTTCGGACCAACAAACTCTATTCTTCTATAACTAACCTCATCGCCGAGCGCTGCCTTGGCTTTATCAACGGCAATTTTTTGTCCGATTTCCCCACCGGGTTGCCGCTCAATACGAACTAACACATCTGTAGGCTTTCCAAATTCTTGTAGCTGAACCTCACCGAGGCCGAGCTCACTCAATTCGCCTCGAAGTTTACCCAGGTCTGCCGCATCAGGCGTTCGGACTTCGAGAAGGATGCCACCACGAAAGTCTATGCCAAAGTTGAGCCCTTTAGTGAAAAAAAGACCCGCAGATCCCACAATTAAGGCCAAAGAGACTATCGCCGCAAACCTGCGGAACTGCATAAAGTTGATCTTAGTTCCAACGGGAACAAAGCTTACCAGACGCATTTTGAAAACCTCTATAGTGGTAATTTCGCGGGGCGCCGGCGATGAAGCCATGTGACAACCATAAGTCGAGTAACCATTATTGCAGTGAACATGGACGTTACAAGGCCTATTGCGAGCGTGACAGCAAAACCTTTAATCGGGCCCGATCCAAATTGAAAGAGGAGGATCGCAGCAATAAGGGTCGTGATATTAGCGTCAATGATTGTAGTGAGAGCACGTTTATAACCTGAATCAACAGCGGATATCGGTGTCCGCCCATTGCGTTCCTCTTCTCGTATACGTTCGAATATCAGCACATTGGCATCTACCGCCATACCAATTGTTAACACGATCCCCGCGATGCCTGGTAGGGTAAGTGTCGCCTGCAGCATCGAAAGCACTGCTGCGATTAGTATTATATTCAGGGCCAGAGCAATATCTGCCATAATCCCAAACATGCCATAAGCTGATGCCATAAAAATAATAACAACTACGATTGCGAGAACACTCGCAAACTTCCCAGCCGCAATAGAATCTGCACCTAATTCTGCACCAACTGTTCGAACCTCAAGAGGGGTCAGAGGCGCAGGCAAAGCTCCTGCACGCAGCAACAATGAAAGATCTTGTGCAGACTGGACATTGAAATTACCAGAGATGATGCCATTGCCTCCCAGAATCGGCTCGCGAATTACCGGGGCACTGATAACCTCTTTGTCAAGAACAATAGCAAATGGTTGACCCACATTTTTGCGAGTGACGTCTCCAAAACGGCGTGCGCCAACGGCGTTGAAACGGAAAGAAACTACAGCCTGTCCATCTTGGAAAGTTGCCTGTGCATCTACGAGGTTCTCGCCATCGACCATGACGCGCCGCTTTACAAGATACATAATCGGTCTGTCGTTGCTGTCTTTTTCGTCGATTGATGGAAGGCATAAAGTGCCTGGTGGACGCCGGCGGCCAGCGCCACAACTCTCTGCCGCAGAATTTTCCCGATCTAAGAGGTGGAACGTCATCTTAGCGGTTTTTCCAATCAAATCGATCAATCTTTGCGGATCTCCGAGGCCTGGAACCTGAACAATAATCCGGTCCGCTCCTTGTCGTTGAATAGTGGGCTCTCTGGTACCCATCTCATCAATACGCCTGCGAACAATTTCAATTGACTGATCAATTGTAGATGTAAGGATTTCTCGACGACCAGTCTCGGTGTTGCAAATAGAGTAAGATTTGCCCTCGGTTGAGACTTCGTAAAGTGGATCGAAAGCATTCGGTTCAAGCTTCCGCAAGACCTCAACTACGCGGTCGCGATCCGCCTCACGAAGAAGCTCGAAACCAACACATTGATCGCGCACCCCTAAGCGCCTGTAGCCTATCCTTGGCGACCCCCTTCGCAATCCATCCCGGACAGAATCAACGAGAGCTTCACGGCGTTGCGCCAGAACGGATGGCACATCTACCTCCAAGAGGAGATGGGACCCGCCTTGAAGATCAAGACCAAGATTCATTTGTTGGCTGGGTAGCCAGCTCGGAAATTCTTTGGCATCCTCTTTGCTAAGGATATTAGGTAATGCGAAAATAACACC
Organism: uncultured Alphaproteobacteria bacterium; assembly: GCA_913046035.1. Lineage (GTDB taxonomy): Bacteria > Pseudomonadota > Alphaproteobacteria > MPNO01 > UBA830 > UBA830. Next base: position 11,677 of record CAJWSW010000019.1, read on the forward strand.
TGTTAACCCTACAAGAGCAACAAGAACCATTTTCCACTTAGCGTAATAGACCATTCACGATATGCTCTGTTGGTGAAACTGAAGTTGACAGGAAAATCAGTCTTTCTTGCTTTCATCGGTATCCGCCTCGAGGGCGTCGGCATCCTCTTCATTTTCATCTTCCGAGTTTTGCTCGTCCTCAGCTTGACCAGTATCCTTGTCTTTTTTCGCCTTAGTCGAAGCGGGATCCCCTTTGCTCATGCTTTCGGCGATCATGCCCCTTAGTACGCGAACTTTGACTCCATCCGCGACTTCCAGAATGAGTTCTGTCTCATTGGGTACGCGGGTAATCGTCCCTATAAGACCTCCATTAGTAACGATCCGGTCACCACGGCGAAGATTGCTCAGCATTTCTCGATGTACTTTGGCCTTTTTTTGCTGAGGACGGATTAGTAGAAAATAAAAGACGACAAAGATCAGAACCAGAGGAAGGAGTTGTTCCAGTCCGCCCAAACCGCCACCGCCGGCGCTCTGCGCCCAAGCTGGTGAAACAAACATGCTTTTCTCCGCGTTGATTGAAGGTGGGCGAAATATAACCACCCACCAAAAGCATGCAACATAAGCATGCAACATTTTCCGAAATTGCTTCTTCCCAGATGTTTGACCGAGATTTTGTCTGTGATAGGCTCGCCGCTTTTTTTTGCTCAAATCCAAACACTCATGATCGACATCGAAATTAAACAGCTATTGGCTCGGATCGCTGACGTGCTTGAACGGCTCGCACCGCCTCCCATCAGGACAGAGGTCTCAGATAACGCGGATGCGTTCTTCTGGAATGCCGAAATGGAATGTCTTGTAGCGGTGCCGGAGGTCAATCGTCTCGGTATCGACCAGATCATTGGAGTTGATCGCTCACGTGATACCCTGCTTTCTAACACCCGACGGTTTGCCGAAGGGTTCGCTGCTAACAATGCGCTTTTATGGGGTGCCCGCGGGATGGGAAAAAGCTCCCTCGTAAAGGCCGTCCATAGCACTGTCGTACAGGAAAACCCTGGCGTGCTTGTCTTAGTTGAAATTCACCGCGAGGATTTAGCAACACTCCCAAAGTTGCTAAACATCCTCAAAAATAGCGTTCGGAAATTTATTTTGTTTTGCGACGATCTCTCGTTCGATAACGGTGACACTACATATAAATCACTTAAAGCCGTACTTGAGGGCGGAATCGAAGGGCGGCCAAAAAATGTCATCTTTTACGCAACTTCGAACCGGCGGCATCTGATGCCGCGGGAAATGATCGAAAACGAGAGCTCAACAGGTATAAATCCCGGTGAAGTTGTCGACGAAAAGGTTTCTCTTTCCGACCGCTTCGGTTTGTGGCTTGGCTTTCACAACTGTGACCAGGACACATTTTTCGAGATCCTTGATAATTACGTAGCCTATTACAATCTGGAAATTGAACGTGAAAAATTACACGCCGAGGCCATAGAGTGGTCAATAACAAGAGGTGCTAGATCCGGCCGGGTTGCGTGGCAGTACATCCAAGATCTCGCTGGGCGACAAAAAAAGATCTTAGACTAATCGATGAGGAGGGCAGTTCGGCGACGAAGAAAACGTTCCGGATCAACCGCACGTTTCCCTCGCCGTAATTCAAAATGCAGCTGCGCCCTATCAACACTTCCGGTGCGGCCAACTTTGGATACTATCTGTCCTCGGTCCACTCTTTCCCCAGTCTCAACAAGCAATTCTGAATTATGGGCATAGGCCGATATCCAGCCTCCCGGATGCTTGATTAGTAGCAAATTTCCAAAACCACGCAGTTCATTTCCAGCATAAGCGACAATGCCGGACTGGGCGGCTCGCACCGGCGTGCCTTTTTGTGCCAGAATATTAATCCCATCATTTTGCAAGCCTTTGCCAATTGTCCCGAACCGAGAGAGGACACGACCATTAATCGGCCAAATAAACCCGCCCTTGCCAGGGGATGAAGGTCTTGCATTGGGCTTCATAGTCTGGGCAGGGTTCTTGGTTTTACTTCTTGAATAGATGGGCTGCTTTGCTCGAGATTGTTTAGACGTTGTTTGATGCAAATCCTTCCCGGCAACATTACCGCTATCTATAGGACGTCCTTTCAGGCCTTTATCATTACGATCACGACTTCCTGGTATCGCAATCCTTTGCCCAAGGAACAACCTGTAAGGTGGTTGAATCCGGTTTAAACGAACCAGGACCCCAGGTTCGGTGTTGTAACGTTTTGCGATTTGGTAAATCGTTTCATTTTGGATAACCACATGAATGTCGGTACGTGGCAACCTTAGCTTTTGACCGGGATAAATCGTATACGGAGGTCTTAAATTATTTGCATCAATAAGGTTCCTCAGCCCGACATTGTGTAAACGTGCAATTTTGTACAGAGTTTGGCCACGTTGAACGATAACCACCGGCCCTGCCTTAGGCTTATTTGCGGATGATAAGGGGTAGCGTTCACTTTTTCCGCCTTGAACCACGGGGGCAAGCCCAATCCTCTCTCCGCACGCTGAGAGAATAAGACTGATTACCAACCAACCAATATAACGGTAGTAACTCAAAATTCGATTTCCACAGATCTCAAAGGATTTATGTTATCTCGGACTTTCAAAGGTTAAATTATATTTCTTCATCACCAATAAGCGGCACGAAACGAACAGGCCACAATTTTTTCGTTTCGATTTCACCGACTGCATCCTGTTGGATCTTATAAAGATGCTGATCACGGGTGGTAGCACCCATTGGCGCGATCATTATTCCACCGGGGGCAAGCTGCTCTAAAAGGGATTTCGGCACCTCACGAGTTGCTGCTGCAGTGACGATGATGCGTTCGAATGGGGCTTGTTCAGTCCAACCCTTTGTTCCGTCGCCAACTTTAGCGGTAATGTTATTCATTCGAAGCATACGAAACTTATCTTCTGCAGCCGCGAGTAGGTCCTTGTGCCGCTCAATCGAATACAAGCGACGGCACAATTTGGAAAGAACGGCGGCTTGATAGCCCGATCCGGTCCCAATTTCTAAAACCTTCATTCGTGGTCCAACCTCAAGTTCCCGGGTCATGAAGGCAACCACCGCAGGCTGGCTGATGGTTTGCCCTCTTCCAATCGGAATCGCAATATTTTCATAAGCCTGATCCCGGAACGTGTCGGGTACGAAGGCCTCCCGCGGGACGCGTTCAATCGCGCCTAATACATTTGGCTGCGTGATACCATGCTTCCTGAGCTCCATTATTAAACGGATACGGTTTGATTCTATTGTCACTGAAAAGTATTTCGCAATGCAGACATCGTTGGGTAGTGCGTTAAATCGAGACAAAGTGGCGTAATAGAGATGTGCCCCTCATTTACTGCCTTTAGATCAGACCCTTGTATGTGGGGATCCTCGTCTCTATCGGTACCCACCCAAATATAATTGTGACCTCGAGGGTCGGTACCAGTTTTAACCGAACCGCCAAGCTTTCGTTTACCCTGGCTAGTGATTTTTACGCGTCCGACGGCCGCCGCTGGCAAGTTTGGAAAGTTAATATTGAGCGGAACATTTTTGGACCATTCTTCCCAAGCAAGCTGTCTAATAATTTGCGGCGCATAATATTCAGAAGCTTCCCAACACACCTTTTCGCCATACACGCACAACTGGCTCAAGGCTATCGATGGAATACCAAGTAACGCCGCCTCTAACGCTGCCGCAACAGTTCCTGAATAAGTGATATCGTCGCCGAGGTTGCCGCCAGCATTTATACCGGACAGGACCAAATTAGGTTTCCTATCGGCAATTATGTGCTGAACTGCTACGAGTACGCTGTCAGTTGGCGTTCCGTTAATTGCATATTTCTGGTAAGCAATTTCTCTGACCCTCAACGGAACAGTAAGTGTCAAAGAATGACCGGAAGCGCTTTGTTCGTTCTCAGGCGCGACTACCCATACATCGTTAGACAATGACTTGGCAATTTTCTCTAAGATCTTAATGCCGACCGCGTTGACACCGTCATCGTTGCAAACAAGGATTCGAGCATCTTCCAATCGCATTAATAACGGCCCGACGCGTCGATCTTCTCTAACCCACCCATGTACGGCCTGAGGGCAGTTGGCACAGTGATTGAACCGTTAGAATTCTGATAATTTTCCAGCACCGCGATCAATGTGCGCCCAACGGCCAAACCAGAACCGTTAAGCGTGTGAGGAAATGCCGTTCCCTTGCGATCCGACCGTCGAAATCTTGCATTCATCCTGCGCGCCTGAAAATCGCCACAGTTTGAACAGCTCGAAATTTCCCTGTAGCGACCCTGACCAGGAAGCCAAACCTCTATGTCGTAAGTTTTTCGCGCTGAAAAACCGAGATCACCCGTTGAGAGAACAACAACCCGATAGTGAAGGCCGAGGCGCTTTAAAACCTCTTCCGCGCAGGCTGTCATCCGCTCGTGTTCTGCAACCGCGTAGTCAGGATGCACGACACTCACAAGTTCTACTTTTGAAAATTGATGTTGTCGAAGCATTCCGCGCGTGTCTTTACCGGCGGCGCCTGCCTCGGATCTAAAACACGGCGTATAGGCGGTAAACCGCAAAGGGAGCTCATCCTCGGATAATAATTTATCTGCGATAAGATTTGTTAGAGGCACCTCTGCGGTAGGGATTAGCCAATGACCCGTCGTAGTTTTAAATAAATCATCAGAAAATTTAGGAAGCTGGCCCGTTCCATAGACTGCGGCGTCTCTAACAAGCAATGGAGGATTAACCTCCATATAGCCAAACTCTTCAGTGTGAATCTCGAGCATCAAAGCAGAAAGCGAGCGCTCCATTCTGGCAAGCAGACCTTTAGTAACGACAAAACGGGAGCCAGCCAGATTTGAGGCTGTTTCGAAGTCCATAAGCCCGAGGTTTTCGCCGATATCGACGTGATCTTTTACAACAAAATCAAACAATGGTTTGTCGCCAACGGCGCGAACTTCAACGTTATCGTCTTCGTCTTTGCCATCCGGAACATCGTCGAATGGTAAATTAGGGATTTCTTGTAAAACTCTCTGCCCGGCTGAAACGCGCTTTTTTTTATCTTCTTCGAGCCGGGACATACGGACTTTTAAATCAGCAACTGCCGAAATTAAATGATCCGCATCTTCACCCTTGCTTTTTAGAAATCCAATCTGCTTGGAAATCTCATTCCGGCGGTTTTGAAGCTCCTGCAGTTCCGTTGTGATCGCACGGCTCGCCTCGTCAATTTCTATAATCTGAGCAGACATCGACGGAATTCCCCGACGCGCTAACGCCATGTCGAATTCTTCCGGGTTATCCCTAATCCATTTTATATCATGCATTTATTCATACTCTATCCGATTTTATTCCGAATCTCAGGTCGCCAAGCTGCAAGTTGTCAAATAAGATCTCGATGGCTAATTTGCCTGCCCGAATTCCTTCTAACGGAGTTCGATTTCACGAACGACAAGTATACCCAGCAAAAATTTGTTCGCTTTTTTTCTAATTAAGCGCTTTAGGTACATTAAGTATTGTTGTTACGACCGGAAAACTGTGTGGCCAATTAGGTTTGAACACATGATTTAAGAAACCTTACCCTTGTAAACTCAAACGCCCATGCCGGGGATAGCAGAATTTAATTTCACCTAGAATTAAACCGACCTGTAAGTCTCGCCTTTTGCATTTTCGTCGGTTTTACCCGCGCCTGGCGCCAGTCCCCCTGATCCGGATACAAGTGGTCTGTCACTAGCTGATCCAGACCTTTAATTTCTCGGGTTTTTTCTTCAGGTTATTGATGCCTCTTGCAGCATTCCCAATCAACTGAGGCAGTTTACCCACCCCAAATAACAGAATAACCACCAGAGCTATTTATGCGATCTGCCAAGGTCCTTCCGACACTCCGGTTCCCACTCAAACGCCTCAAAAAACTGAAGATCGCAAAAAGGTGTTAATGCAGCAATGAAAACGAAAATATTGGGGAAGCAAAGTTTGGTAAAAAGAAGAGGAAGTTTGTTGTATCAGACGGGTTTAAGCTCGACTCCCGGTTAAGCCAAATATAACCAGAAATTTTTAAATTTACTCTATGATACCTACGAGCTTGAAAACTACCGCAGTCTTGCCGAAAAGTTTAGGCGCCGGCATCTAATCCCGAGGCGCCATAGAGGGATTGTTCTGTTTCTTCCTCCTCTGGAAAGGCTTCAACGACCGCATTTTCATAAATTTCGCCGGTATCACCTATGATCGTGCTGGCAGGTCGCGTGTCAAGCAGACCGGACGCCTTAAGTTCGTCTATGCCCGGTAAATCAGCAAGAGATTCCAAACCGAATTCTTTCAAGAAATTTGGGGTTGTACCCCACGTTGTTGGGCGGCCAGGAGTTCGACGTCGACCTACAGGCTTAATCCAGCCTGCTTCCAGCAAAACATCAAAGGAACCTTTGCTTGCGGAAACACCCCGGATTTCTTCTATTTCGCTCCTTGTCACTGGTTGATGGTAAGCAATAATCGCCAAAGACTCTATTGCAGCGCGTGACGGCTTTCGGCTTATCTTTCGTTCTATCTTTAGATGGGGGGATAAATCCTCTGCTGTGCGTAATAGCCATTTTCCAGCAACGCGAGTAAGGTTAACACCCCGCCCTTCATAGAGTTTTTGAAGATGTTCAAGAACCGCACCAATATCTGTGCCTGCAGGCAAACGTTCCACTAGAAAATCAGTGCCTACCGGTTCAGTTGCGGCAAATAAAAGGGCCTCAACGATGCGGATTTCTTGTGTGATATTCGCGTGTTCGTTTACAGTGATATCTTGAGCGGTTTCTGCCATCGCGTTAACTTCAGCTTCTTCCTCCGAACAGATCCCTAATTCCAGCTCGACTTCAACCATTTATGGCCGCTTCCTCTCTTTTCAAATAAATTGGGCCGTTGGCACTAGATTGCCGAATCTTCGCCTTACCCTCCTTTACTAGTTCAAGGCTGGCAGCAAAAGTCGACGCCACTGCAGACCGTCTTAAGATCCCGTCGGCTATATCGTCGGGTAAAAAAGCAGTTAACGACGTCCAGTCCCCGACATTCCCGATAATACTTCTTAGCCGTTCGATTGCCTCGCTGAGCGAAAAAAGCTGTGATGCCTCGATAGTAAGTTGTGGAAAAGTCGTTCGTCGCCTGTTATCGCCATATGCCTTTAGCATATCGTAAAGAGATGCCTCGTATACTGGTCTACGAATTATTTCCATCCCCTCAGGCGCGCCCCGAGCAAAAACGTCTCGACCAAGACGAGGCATTACAATTAGTTTTTCACCAGCATCCCTCATTGCGTCAAGGCGCCGAAGTTGGAATGTAAGCGCTTCAGTAAGAGCTGGGCCCGTCGCTTCCTCGTCCTCTTTAGATTCTGGCAATAAGATCCGGGATTTCAGATACGCTAGCCAGGCGGCCATAACTAAGTAATCAGCTGCTATTTCTAATTGCAGCCGCTTTGCAGCGGCAATAAAGGAAAGATACTGTTCCGCGAGTTTGAGAATTGACAGTCGCGTAAGATCCACCTTTTGCTGACGCGCTAGGGTGAGAAGTAAATCTATGGGACCTTCAAAACCGTCCAAGTCAAGGACGAGATCAAACATCTGCCTGGGTGGTTCTTCGTCGAATGTGTCCGTAACTTCTGAGATGTATTTCGTTCCCTAAAAAAAAGTTAAAAATCACCAGGAATTATAATGATACTTTGCAAGGCAGGCTAATGGGTTGGAGTATTGAATCACTGTTTAATAGTTACCAAGAAACGCAGAAATCCGGTCTTTTGCAGCTTGCGCATCGAACTTGTCCGAATCACGTATCAAACGTTTTGCGGTATTGAGACGTTTGATTGCGGCGCGTGTTATCTGTGGGCAGCTCTTGGCAATGGCCACCATATCCCGGTAATTTCCATCGCAGTGCAATGCAATATCACAGCCGGCTCCCAAAACCGACGCGACACGGGCATTTACGGGGCCTTGTAATGCTCTCATACACACATCATCAGAAAACAAAAGGCCTTTAAACCCAATTTCAGTTCGAATTGTTTCTTTTATAACGGTCGATGAAGCACTGCATGGAGCCCCTGCGTCAATTTCAGTATAGACAATATGTGCGGTCATTGCTGCCGGCATATCGCATAGAGCTTTGAATGGAATGAAGTCTTTTTCGCGTAATTTGTGCAAGGGTGTATCGATCCTTGGAAGTTCTACATGGCTATCCGCAGTAGCCCGGCCGTGTCCAGGGATATGCTTAATCACCGGCAACACGCCGCCCGCTAAAAGACCGTCGCAAGCAGCGTGCCCGAGTTTTGCTGCGGTCTGAGGATTATTTGAAAATGCCCGGTCACCAATAATACGATGACTGCCCTTAACCGGAAGGTCGAGAACGGGTGCACAATTTACGTTGATACCAAGGGCACGGAGGTCCAACGAAATTAGACGATAATTCAGATAAACGCATGCAACTGCCTCATCTATATTTTCTTCCGCTCGTTCACCAAAAACTGACATCGGGGGGTATTCTCTCCAGTGTGGTGGACGCAATCGTTGGACCCGCCCCCCCTCCTGGTCGATCATTATTAAAACTTCATTATTTTCGGTTAGTTCCCTCAACCGCTCAGTCAGTTTTTTTACTTGCGAGGGCGTTTCAAGGTTACGACTGAAAAGAATATAACCTGCAGGATTTGCATCCCTAAAGAGGGCTTCTTCATCTGCAGTTAGGGTTTTGCCTTTAATACCGAAGACAATCGACGCCTGGGTAAAATCAACGGCGTACAACGAAGCAGCCTAGTTTCCGCATTTTCATCTTAGCGCACAACGCCGCCGCCTCACGCCTTGACGCCAATGGGCTAGCTTGCATTCGATAAAAAATACCCTGTCCGCCTCCGAGTGCCGCGCGTTCAATCGTTAGCTTGAGGTTTCCAAGAAGGTCTTTGTTTTTAGTCTGAAGTAACAGCCATTTTTTCCGTATCGCTGTCTCAGAACGCAGTGAAGCGATCTGTATTCGATAAACACCCTTGGCATATTTTGTTTGTGTTTTAGTTGTCTGTGTTTTTTTTGTTTCCGACTGCATTGAGGATTTTGTTTTAGAAATGTTTGGCGGACTTTCAAGTTTCGAATTTACACGCAACTCGCCTTTCTTTTCAGGCGAAACGCCAACACTCTTTTTTGACGGTTCCGCTAGAATTTTCGGACTCGATACCATTGGTAAAGGCACCTTAATCGGTTGTTCTGGCGGGGGTAAGAGGCGTTCTACTCGGTCAGGTTGTTTTTCAGCCGTAAGGCGGGTGAAGACCTCTTTATCTTGATATGGCACCTGCATGCCACCAGGATTTTCAGGACGTACCTTCGTCGGTCCTTCTTGGGCCTGGATAATCGGCGGCAATTTACTCCCCCCGGCCTCCCGACCCTTGTTGTACGCGTAGAGCACAGCTACGCCAACGCCGAGGCATAAGGCCACGGAAAATAGTGCCTGCATAACACGTCGCCCGTATCGACCATTCTGCGGTTTCTGAGACATCTCTTCCTGCGCCTGTCGATCTTGCTCACTTGGCAACAATTCATCAGCCATCAACGCATCTCCCTGAGTGGCTCGACACCCATCACTGTAAGGCCCGAAGCAATAACAAGCGCCGCAGCTCTTACTAACGCTAACCTCGCTTTGGACAGTTCTGTGTTATCGGTTATTAAAAAACGAAGTGACAGGTTTTCATTACCTTTATTCCATAAACCGTGAAATGCAGCAGCGACTTCATTCAAATAAAACGGGATCCTATGCGGCTCACGAGCCGTCGCCGCAGTTTCAATTAACCTAGGCCAACCCGCCAGCAACTTTATCAAATCGAGCTCCGCTGCATCATTAAGTAGGGCCACATCAGCTTTTTTTAGGCTCGAATCGTCAACCGATAGGCCTGGTAGTTTAATTTCGGTGTTGCGCAATACCGAGCACGCCCGGGCATGAGCATATTGAACATAAAACAGCGGGTTGTCCCGAGATTGTTCAAGTACCTGCTTTAGATCAAAGTCTAACGGTGCTTCATTGCTTCGGGTAAGCATCATGAAACGAACCGCATCTTTACCAACCTGATCGACTACATCGCGCAAAGTCACGAAGTTTCCTGCCCTCTTTGACATTCGGATGGGTTCGCCGTTTTCAAGGAGATTAACAAGATTACAAATGCAGACATCCAGAAGCCCATTGCCATCAGTTGTCGCCTCGACAGCCGCCTGAAGACGCTTGATGTATCCTTTATGATCGGCGCCCCAGACGTCGATCATTTCGCTGAAACCACGGCGAAATTTATCTAGGTGGTAAGCAATATCGGCGGCAAAATAAGTCCAAGTCCCGTCGGATTTTTTGAGCGGGCGATCGATGTCGTCACCAAATACAGTCGACCGAAACAGATACTGTTCGCGTTGCTCCCAGTCATCGGGGGTCTGGCCTTTGGGAGGCTCCAGAACTCCCCAATAAACGAGATCTCGATCCTCCAATTCTGACACGACTTGGGTAATTGAGTCATGATCATGAAGAGTTTGTTCGGAACGGAAGACTTGATGTTGAATTCCAAGCAATGCCAGATCCTCGCGTATTAACTCCAACATTCTGCTTGTCGCGATATCCCGAAATATCGGCAGCCAATCCGCTTCCGCGCTACCTAAGAAGATGTCTCCGTGCTCGTCAACGATTTCATTACCAACAGCTACCAGATACTCACCTGGGTAAAGCCCGTCTGGAATTTCGCCTATATCTTCCCCCAGACACTGCCGGTAACGAAGATATGCAGAACGCGCTAGCACGTCCACTTGAACGCCGGCGTCGTTTACATAGAATTCTCGCGTTACATTGAAACCCGCCTTCTCTAACAAAGACGACAACACATCACCGATCACAGCTCCACGAGCATGACCTACATGCATTGGACCAGTGGGGTTTGCTGATACATATTCAATATTGATTTCCTGCCCGCCACCTAACTCGGTATCACCATACCTCAGTCCATGAAAAAGAATTTCCGATATCTGTTCTTGCCAGATTTTCAACTCAATATGGAGATTGATAAATCCTGGGCCCGCGATACTAACTTTTGAAATGCCATCGACATTTTCTAATTTTTCAGCGATATCCTTAGCCAGATCGCTTGGTTTCAAGCTCGCCGGACCTGCCAGAACCATGGCGACATTGGTTGATATGTCACCATGAACTGGGTCGCGCGGGGGTTCAACCGAGATTCGGCTTACACTCAGACCCGGTTGAAGTACCCCCTCCTCCGTTAATTCTTTGATGATGTCCTCTATTTCGGAACGGTAGTGATTAAAAACGTTCATCTGCTCTCTTCGTATACGTCATATAGTCGGCGGTGTTCATCCAGTGCGAAGCGATCGGTCATTCCGGCAATATAATCCGCCACGTGTCGTGCACGATCAGTTTGGCTCACTTTTTCAGCTCCTGGTCGCCACTCCTCAGGCAGGCATTCGGGCTCATCGTGATAAAGCTTGAAAAGGTCATTAACTACACGTCTTGCTTTGCTCGTCATACGATTAACTCTGTAATGGCGATACATCCGCTCGAAAAGAAACTTTCTTAATGATCTATTATCTACTTCAAAATCCTCTGAAAAAGAGATCAACGGACCGCCAAAACAACGGACATCATCTGCCGAACTTGGTTTCGCATCTGCAAGTCGCTGACTACTCTCAGAGAGAAGATCATTTACCATCATATTGATGAGCCGTCGGCCGATCTCGTGAAATAAGCGACCCTCCTGAAGCCCTGGATATTTTTTTTGAACTTCCGCGATGATGGGTCCGATTATCGGAACGTCGGCGAGATCTTTGATAGTAAATAAACCAGCTCGCAACCCGTCATTTACATCGTGTGAGTGATAAGCGATATCGTCAGAAAGAGCGGAAATTTGCGCCTCAATTCCAGGCCAGGTATGCAGTTCAAGTTCATATTGGGCGTTATACTCTTCAAGTGCCCACGGTAATTTACCAATTAACGGTCCATTATGCTTTGCAGTCCCCTCGAGGGTTTCCCAGGTAAGGTTTAGCCCATCAAACTCTGCGTATCGCGCTTCTAAAGAGGTAATTGTTCGCAGCGTCTGACCATTGTGATCGAAGCCGCCGTATGGCTGCATTGCCGCGTTAAGTGCTTCCTCGCCCGCGTGGCCAAAGGGCGTGTGTCCGAGGTCATGTGCCAGAGATAATGCCTCTGCAAGATCTTCATCTACCCTAAAAGACCGCGCCAATGAGCGAGCTATTTGCGCAACCTCAAGACTATGCGTCAAACGCGTTCTGTAATAGTCCCCCTCGTGATACACAAAAACCTGTGTTTTATGTTTCAGGCGACGAAACGCTCCAGAATGGATTATCCTATCCCGGTCTCGTTGATATATTGTGCGAGTAGAGCTCTCCTTCTCCGGATATACGCGTCCCCGCGAGCAGATCGAACTGCAAGAAAAGGGGGCGAGGTTGCAGCTCGGCAAAGGACCATCCGAAGGGTGCATTGTTGCAAACTAAACCCGGTCAACAGTTACTGCAACGGAATCAAGTAGAGCAAATGCCAGCTTTCGGGACAATATTGTTGACGCAACCCGGTTCTCAACATAAACAATCGTAGAGATTTAGCTTCAGTGGCTTACATGCAACAGGATACTCCATCGAAAATAACTATAAGCGACGCAGCCGTCGATCGTCTGAAAGTGCTACAATCTGACGAAGAACATGCCGGAATGATGCTGCGCGTAGCCGTCGGAGGTGGCGGCTGCTCCGGTTTTCAGTATAGCTTTACCTTCGATAATAAGTTGAATACTGATGACCAAACCATTGAAAAAGATGGCGTAACCGTTGTCATCGATGAAATATCCTGGGGTTTTTTAGCCGGCTCCGAGATAGGCTATAAGACGGAATTAATCGGCGCATATTTCTCGATCGATAACCCAAACGCCGCGTCAACCTGTGGTTGCGGCACATCGTTTGCAATCTAAACCGCTCAATGCATTATATAGGCCTTTTTATGAAAAATTGAGCGATAACCGCCATTTATACTGATTGTAACTATCCCATCGATGCTCGTTAGGCACTAGAAGACCGAACTCTTATCAATATTATGTCGAAATCGCCGTGACCATTATAGCGACCTGGAACGTCAATTCCGTGAGAGCCCGCCTACCCAGATTGCTGGAATGGCTTGACGTCTTCAAACCAGACATAGCTCTGCTTCAAGAACTTAAGGCTACTGAGGAAAATCTCCCGCGGCTCGAAATTGAAGACCGCGGTTACAACATTGAGATGCACGGCCAAAAAAACTTTAATGGGGTCGCTATTTTATCAAAAACACCAATAGAAGACGTGACCCGAGGTCTTCCAACTTTCACCGATGATACCCAAGCCCGATATATAGAAGGGTTAACGGCCGGTGTTCGCGTAGCATCGATTTACCTACCAAATGGAAATCCTGCGCCTGGCGAAAAGTATGAATACAAATTACGCTGGATGGAACGTCTTTGTGACCACATGCAAGCACGATTGCTACTCGATGAAGCGATTATTTTCGGCGGTGACTACAATATTGTTCCAGCTGATGAGGATGTGCATGACCCGCAGAGCTGGGCAGCCGATGCTTTGTGCCTGCCGGAAAGTCGAAACCGGTTCAGACGAATGCTGTATCTCGGGCTAACTGACGCATATAGGGTGATCCACAAAGAACCACATAAGTATAGCTTTTGGGATTACCAGCGCGGCGCATGGCAAAAGGATTTTGGCGTGAGGATCGACCACTTACTTCTTTCACCGCAGGCGGTCGATCGCTTAGAAAATGCGGATATTGATCGCACCCCACGTGGTAAAGAGAAGGCATCTGATCACACACCGGTATGGTGCGAACTTCTATGACATCGCTTCTCCGTGAAGGTCTCCGCTACCTGACTATTGGCCTCTGCTTTGGGCTCATATGGGCGGTAATTCAATACACAAACGGCTCGATAACAGGTTTAAATGCGTTGATCGGGCCAGTCATTATATTCGGTGCGGCCGGCCTTCTCTTGTGGGGACTTCGCCGGGTAATCTCACTGCTCCGGAGACAGAAGTAGGCCGAATTCCTGCAACTTTAAGCCCCTTCAATGCAATCTCTGCTAACTAATAAGACCGAATATTCTACTTCTCGTTATTCACAATTAAATATCGGCATATACATGCGTTTCTGCCGACGCTCCGGGGTGCACAACTGCGCCTTCTCGTGCATTACCAACTGTCTGCGCATACCGCCATAGAGCCCCAGACTGATAATCATGCTTACGTGGTTTCCATTTTTTTCTCCGGCGATTTAATTCCGCCTTTGAGAGCTTCACGTCGAGTTTTCCTCTCTTGGCATCTATTGAAATAGTGTCGCCATTTTTAAGTAATCCGATAGGACCGCCAACCGCTGCCTCAGGCCCGACATGACCAATACAGAAACCTCGAGTACCGCCAGAAAAACGTCCGTCAGTGATTAAAGCTACTTTTTCCCCAAGGCCGAGCCCATAAAGCGCCGCCGTTGTCGATAGCATTTCGCGCATACCTGGACCGCCCCTGGGTCCCTCATAACGGATAACGATAACATCACCCTCTCTGATCTTCTTATTGACGACGGCATCAAAGGCAGCCTCCTCGCAATCAAAAACTTTGGCAGGCCCCTCGAATGTAAGAGTTTCCATGCCCGCTACTTTTACTATCGCACCCTCTGGAGCAAGCGAGCCTTTTAGTCCAACTACGCCACCAGTTGGAGAGAGTGCATCCTTCACACGATAGAACACCTTCTGTTTTTCTGGAAATTTTAACTTTGCGTGGTTTTGTTTTAAGGTTTTTCCGGTAACAGTCATGCAATCACCAGAAAGCAGTCCATTATCTAACAGCTCTTTAATGACGACGGGGACCCCGCCAGCCCTATACATGTCTGTCGCTGTGTATTTACCCCCAGGCATCAAATCAGCCAGATATGGTGTCTTCTTAAAAACACGCGCAACGTCGTCCAGAGTAAACTTTATCCCAGCCTCGTTAGCAATCGCAGGCAGATGCAATGCAGCATTAGTTGATCCGCCAGTCGCTGCAACAACCACAGCTGCGTTTTCCAGTGCCTCCCGCGTTACGATATCTCGCGGCCGAATGTTCTTTGCCAAAAGGTCCATTACCGCGACACCGGAAGCTCGAACCATCTCGTCACGTGACTTATAAGCGGCCGGCGCTCCCGACGATGTCGGCAATGCCAAACCCATTGCCTCAGCAACACATGCCATGGTGTTGGCGGTAAATTGGCCACCGCATGATCCCTCACAGGGACAAGCAACGCTCTCAAGTTCTTCTAATTCTTGATCGCTCATATTGCCTGCCGCATGCTGGCCGACACCCTCAAAGACATCAACAATCGTAACATCTCTACCTTGGAACTTACCGGGCAGGATTGTCCCTCCGTAGACAAAAACAGAAGGGACGTTCAGCCTGACCATAGACATCATCATGCCAGGCAGAGATTTATCACAGCCAGCAAGACCGACTAAGGCGTCATAACAATGACCACGCATGGTCAATTCGACGGAGTCCGCTATAATTTCACGAGATACTAAAGAAGATTTCATCCCCTCGTGGCCCATTGCAATGCCGTCTGTTACGGTAATTGTGCTAAATTCGCGCGGCGTACCTCCGGCAGACTTAACGCCTTTCTTTGCCGCCTGCGCCTGACGTGACAGCGATATGTTACATGGTGCTGCCTCATTCCAACAGGTTGCCACTCCGACCAGTGGCTGAGAAATTTCTTTCTCATTTAATCCCATCGCGTAAAGGAAACTCCGGTGAGGCGCCCTTTCAGGGCCGACAGTCGTATGTCGGCTTGGCAATTTCTTTTTATTGAATTTCCGTTGGGCTCTCTTCGCCGATTTTTTTGTGGTGCGTTTTGCGGCACCCGATCCGTCGGGCATATGCATCTCCTGTCGAAAGTTTGCCTTGGACAATAATATTGTCAGAACCTCAGGCCTAGATTGTAATTGAGATTAAGAAATGTACCCAGCGTCCTGATATGCCTGTATCGCGCCTGGATGAAGTGGTACTCCCCCAAACTCTAATGCCGATAACCCGCTTGACTTCAGCGGCGTAAAGAGATCATTCAGCCCTAAAAATAGGGGGTTAATAGTTGCGAGCTCCTCTTGGTTCTCTAGCAATATAGCTACACATTTCCGAACAATTTCATCATCAGTGTTTGCATGCGTAGCTATAATATTCACAACAGCTAATTGATCTGTGTTTCGTTGTACGCCGCGGAAAAATCCGGCCGGCATTACGGCGCGGTTATAAAAATCAATATTGTCTACGATATTATTAAGGTCGCCGGGTTCGTATTCCAGTATACGAACGTCCATTCGTTCACTTAACGTTCTCATTACAGCATTAGGAAAAGGGCACTGCCACTGCGCATCAACCTTACCCTCTTCTAAAGCCTTAGCTCCTTCTTCAAAAGAGAGATATATCGGGTCGAAGTCATTAAATGAGATGCCGAGAATATCGAACATTGTGTAAATATGTTGCACCATGCCGCTACCCTTCGGACCTATTGATACCCGCCTTCCCACAAGATCACGCACGTTTTGCAAACCGCTGCCGGCTTCGACAATAAAAAACATAGCGCCCGAATTTGCTGGTGCGACCATACGAATATCAAGTGGTGTCTCGAAAGGCGCATCGCCCTCATAGGCGCGTCCAATCCAATTAGATGCCATGAAACCAAGTTCTATTAGGCCTGCTTCCAAACGCTGCGCATTCTCTATGCTGGCCTGCTCCGCATCTAGAATATCACTCAGGACTCCGTATTCTCTTTTCAGTAGAGAGGCGATTGCCTCACCCTCTGTCCAAAAAGTACCCCCTTCTTCCGAAGTTCCAATCCTGATCCGGGCCATTCCGATTTTACCTGTAAATTAAATAAGCTATTTCAAAAAAGTTTTACGTATAAGATTTTCCGCGGAAAATTACTGCTATTTATGGCTTCGCATGATTTTATAATGAATGGTTTAAAACCTCATAAAGTCGACAAACGCTTGAGGGCCTCCCCTAGCCTCCCATAGGATTCCTGATACTCGGAAGTCCTTTGCCGCTGTTCCGCTACGACCTCTGGCGGCGCCTTTTTTATAAAGTTTTCGTTATCTAGCTTCTGTTGAAGTTTCTCAATCTCCAACTCAACTTTGCTTATTTCTTTCTGAAGCCGCTCTTTTTCTTTTGAAATATCAATTGCGTCACCGATCGCAAGCGCCGCTGTGGCCTCGTCAACAACGACCTGGACTATTCCCGATGATGGAACTTTGTCGGCAAATTCTATGTTTCCCAGCCGCGCTAGACGACGAAGCAAATTGTCATGAATATCCAACCTCGTTCGTGTCTCTTCCGATGCATCACCTATAATAAGTTTCAATTCAGCCTTTGGCGGAACATTCATTTCCGATCTGACAGTCCGAATAGCGCTAATCATTCGGATCAGCCAACCCAATTCATCTTCAGCATCAGGCGCGCGTAGAGCCTTTTCTAACTCCGGCCATTTGTCCTCCATTAACATCCCTTTGCGACCTTTTTTGGGCGCCAACTGATCCCACAGCTCTTCTGTGACAAACGGCATGATTGGGTGCAGGAACTTCAATAACTGATCAAACACCCAAGATGTTGTTGCGCGAACCTCTTTCTGCGCTAATGGATCCCCATCATTGAGGATTGGTTTCGTAAATTCGAGATACCAGTCACAGAATTGGTGCCAGACAAACTGGTAGGCGGTTTGGGCTGCCTCATTAAATCGGTACGCTTCTAAAGCCGCTGAAATCTCGTTGCCTGCGCGCGCAGTTTCACCGACAATCCATTTGTTAACCGTTAAGTCACATGATCCCGGATCAAAATCTTCATCATGCGTACAACCATTTATTTGGGTAAATCTGGCCGCATTCCAGATTTTTGTGACGAAGTTCCGATAGCCCTCAATGCGTCCGGCCGATAACTTGATATCTCTACCCTGCGCCGCCAACGCTGTAAGTGTAAATCGCAAGGCATCAGCGCCATACTTATCTATGAGTTCAAGGGGGTCCAAGACGTTACCTTTGCTTTTTGACATCTTTTGTCCCTGTTCATCACGAACAAGTGCGTGGATATAAACATCCTTAAAAGGTGCTTCACCATCACGGAAATGAAGGCCCATCATGATCATTCGTGCCACCCAAAAGAAAATAATGTCGAAACCTGTGACTAAAACGCTTGTTGGGTAATGATGTTGCAGTTCATCGGTCTCGGAGGGCCAGCCTAGGGTTGAAAAAGGCCAGAGCGCGGATGAGAACCACGTATCAAGAACATCAGGATCTCGAGTGAGCTCAACCTCGGTTCCATAATGAGCTTCGGCGGCTTTACGGGCCTCCTCGCCCGTCATTTCGACAAAAATCTCGCCGTCCGGCCCGTACCAGGCAGGAATTTGATGACCCCACCAAATTTGTCGCGAGACACACCATGGTTGGATATTTCGCATCCATTCGTAGTAGGTGTTTTCCCAATGTTTTGGGACGAAGCGCACCTCACCCTCTTCTACTGCTTTAATCGATGGCCTCGCTAGGGTCTCAGCATCGACAAACCATTGATCAGTGAGCATCGGTTCGATCACAACACCGGACCTATCGCCGTATGGAACCATCATTGGATTTTCTTCAATCCGTTCGAGAAGGCCGAGCAGTTCCATCTCCTTTACGATTCTTTGCCTCGCCTCTTCTCGACTAAGCCCCTGCAAATAATCCGGGACTTCATCGTTTATTCTCGCATCAACATCTAGGATGCTAATCATCGGTAGATTATGCCGTCGGCCGACCTCAAAATCGTTAAAATCATGTGCAGGAGTGATTTTTACTGCGCCGGAACCTTTTTCGGGATCTGAATATTCGTCCGCAATGATCGGTATCGATCGCCCTACTATCGGAAGTATGACATTTTTGCCCACTAAATTTGCGTAGCGTTCATCCTCCGGATGAACTGCTACCGCAGTATCTCCCAGCATCGTCTCTGGTCGAGTAGTCGCCACAGTAATAAACTGTTCTTCGTTAGTTTCGATAGGATACTTAAAATACCAAAGATGGCCGTTTACTTCCCTCTGTTCTACCTCAAGATCTGATATTGCCGTATGCAGTTTGGGGTCCCAGTTCACCAGACGTTTGTCTCGGTAGATCAAACCTTCTTTGTGGAGCGTCACAAAAACCTTACGAACGGCTACGGATAACCCCTCATCCATAGTGAAACGTTCGCGATACCAATCACACGAAGCCCCGAGACGGCGAAGCTGTCCAATTATTGTGCCGCCAGATTCTGCCTTCCACTCCCATATCCTCTCGATGAACTCTTTTCGCCCAAGATCGTGACGTGTTTTGCCCTCTTCAGCGAGCTGTCGTTCAACTACCATCTGGGTCGCTATCCCTGCATGATCGGTCCCTGGTTGCCAGAGGACGTCCTTTCCACGCAGCCTCTCGAACCGCGCCAGAATATCCTGCAATGTATTGTTTAGTGCATGCCCCATGTGAAGGCTGCCAGTGATATTGGGTGGCGGGATCACTATAGAATATGATTTGCCGTCACGTTCACTGATCCGGGTGTGGCCGCATCCAAAAGTTCCCCTGTCTTCCCATTCTGCATATATCCGGGGCTCTACGGCGGCGGGCTGATAGTTCTTGTCCATCTTCGTCTCAAAGATTATCGGAGAATGGCTGCGCTAAGGCGCGACCGAAATATAATGCGGGTTACAAAGCTAGCGGCATGTTGTCCTAATTCAAGGGGTTTATTGCACGACTGGCGATAAACACCTTGAATTGTAGCAGTATAAGATAACGCAGAATACCACGGCCGTATCTCCAATTAAGTAACTATCGAAAGCTCCACGATAAGAATTTTGAACCGGTGTTAAAATTATTTTACTTCGCCGGCAGTCAATCCCCACCATTTACCACGAACTTTTTTGTAATGAGTATCCGGATTGTACAGTTGAACCGAGAGCTTTAATTCTTCAGCTGTCAATTCCCCCATAGCCTCACTTAGTTCATAGGTAGCCACTAGTTCATCCCGCCTTGCGAGAACCAGCCCAACTCGGGCGTCTAAGAGTTCCTGTTCGGCATCAAGTACATCGAGCGGTGTGCGGGAACCCACATTTGCCTCTTCACGAACACCTTCCAGAGCGACTTCTGCAGCCTTTACAGCGGCACCAAAGGCATTTATTTGCGCTCGACTTGTTTGCCACGCTTGCCATGCCCCCTTCGCATCTTTAACGGCATTACGGACTGCCTGATTAAACTCATCGCGCCTCTGAAAAACAATTTGTTTTGCCGCTCGCATCCGAGAAGTAACTGCACCAGACGCATAGAGCGGCATAGAAAACTGTGCGGTGACTTCAATTGTCTGGCTCTCACTTCTGGGTGTCGAACGTTCTTCAGTCGACTGAGCAGATCCATTGAGGGTGATCGTTGGTAATAATTCACCAGCAATCTCGTGAACGCTATGTTCTGCAGCCTTCTCGAGGAAACGAGCACGGACTACGTCTGGGTTTCGCGCGGTTGCGCGGTCTACTGCCTCACTCAGAGATCTTGCTAAGTAAGAAAGAGGATTTGCAGACTGTAATTCACCGGGCGTCTCACCCACGGAATTCTCATAGGCAGCCCTAGAACTTATCAGTTTTCCCTCAGCAGCAATCCTCTCAGCACGAGCGCTGGCCACACGCGACTCGGCTTGTGAGACATCGGTTCGTGTTAGTTCTCCAACATTGAAACGGTCTTTTGTGGCCTCCAGCTGCCGCCGAATAACGCGTTCATTGTTTTGGTTGAGTTTCAGAACTGCTTGGTCACGCACTACGTCGGCATACGCGGTCGCTGCTTCCAAAAGCACCAACTGTTCAACTGAAGCTAGGTGAGCACGATCAGCATTTACGTTACTTTCTGCTTCTTCTACGGAGGCATATGTTCGTCCTCCGCGGTATAAATTTTGAGTAATCGAAAGCGTTGCCGTTAGCGGCTCTGTCACGTCAGCCACCTTTGCCGCGGGACCGGTTGTAGTGCTATCCGATCGTTGCACTCCCGCGCTTCCTGTCAATCCGATGATTGGGCGCCAATTAGATAAGGCCTGTGGAACTTCCTCATCCGCCGCCCTGAGGCGTGCACGTGCAGCACTCAACGCAGGGTTTTGACTGTATGCTTTTATAAGTGTTTCATCCAGTGTTTGAGCTATTACACCCTCCACTGCCGACGTCCACAGCAAACCAGTAGAAATCGCTAAAACGGCTGTTAATTTATCCATCAAAAATTAAAACCTTTTCGCTTTTCAAATTCAGGGAGGCTGGGAATGTTTGCGTCGAAGAGCGGGCGGCAGGAAATATTGGCATTGTGTTTTGTCCAGAGAAAAGCCGAGCCGACACCTGTTTCACCAGTCGTTACTGCGCAAAGGCGCCCACCTTCGCTTAGCTGTTCGAAAAGTGGTTTAGGAATATCTCCGCAAGCGCCGTTGACGATAATGACGTCGTAGGGTGCCTGCTCCTCCCAGCCAAGTTCGATGGGCCCATCTTCCACAACCACATTATCGATCCCAAGATCAGTCATCTTTGATGATGCTTTTTTTCCCAAATCGGCATTACTTTCTAAAGCCACGACCACTCTCGCGATACAACCCAATATCGATGCAGAATAACCAGCGCCACTCGCAACATCCAATACAACGTCATTTTCATCAAGGTTTGTCGCCTGGACCATCCGAGCGAAGATCATTGGTTCCAACATACTCCTGCCCGACCCAATCGGAATATCCTCATCAATATAAGCAAGCTCAGCTAAACGGGCCGGAGCAAAACTCTCTCTCGGGATTTTACCCATAGCTGAAAGAATACGTTCATCTGTGACCTTATTGGTCCTCAGCTGACTATTCACCATATTCTGCCTTAGGCTATCAAAATCAGGCATATATTGATTTGCTCTCCATAAAACCACCGCGTCGACACCAAAGTATTTGGGTCCCTTCAACGATACAACCCGGATGTGATAACACCGTGTAAGTATATCAAGCTGCTCCGGTCAACAACTTAATAAGGCAATCAAACTTTCGAATATTGACCGTTAGTTTAACCGCGCCTATATACCGCGACCTGTATTCAGGCCCGGTGGGAGAGAGGCTATCCAGCGGATTGCAAATCCGTGTACAGCGGTTCGAATCCGCTCCGGGCCTCCAATCCCTGTTCACGAAACCTTGTTTTCTGAGGTTTCGTTACAGGATGGACACTTTTTTTGGACGTTCTAGTCAAACCCACTAAATCTCTTCAAACAACGCAAACAGGATTCGGTCTAACCGTCGCTGACCAAATGATTTAGGCTCATCCACCTAAACGCTTAGGCTCTGCAACAATATCTCCGCCTGCTTTTTCCACTTTGCTTGAAGAAGCTTGTTTTAAAACAAGGGCTTAATCATCCCAAAAACATTGTCCTTGCGTCTTTAGCTGGTTCGACTTGACCGTTTTAACAATGTACCCATCGACATAGCTGTTTTAACCAAAATTTTTTGTTGTGTAGTGAACGGGTTTCGGGGTGTTGCCTAATTTTTATAAGTCTTGTTATGGGCTGCTTTGTCCTTATTGTAGGGCTGGGAGACACTGAGTAGCGGGACCTGAAACGTGACAAACCCTTTCGAAACAAACCTCGATAGAAATGCTGCAAACTTTCAACCACTGACCCCACTAAGTTTTATCGAACGAACGGCAGCTACCTATCCCGAGAAAACCGCTGTAATTCACGGCAGCATTTATCGCAGCTGGAAAGAAACGTACGTCCGCTGCCGGAAGCTAGCGAGCGCTCTAGAGCGGCATGGCCTCAAGGCAGGTGACACTGTTGCTGCGATGCTTCCTAATGTGCCGGCTATGGTTGAAGCACACTTTGGCATCTCAATGATGGGTGGTGTTTTAAATGCGCTCAATATCCGTCTCGATGCAGATGCCATAGCCTTCATACTCGAGCATGGTGAGGCAAAATTGCTTCTTACAGACCGCGAGTTTTCCGGCACCATTAAAAGGGCTATCGCGAAAATAAAAAATAAACCATTCGTGATCGATGTTGACGACCCCACCTTTTCGGATGGCGAGATGGTTGGAGAGATTGAATATGAGGAATTCCTTTTAGGAGGAGATCCGAATTACGCATGGTCTTGGCCCGAAGACGAATGGGATGCATGTTCTCTTAACTATACGTCAGGCACAACAGGTAACCCTAAAGGTGTTGTTTATCATCACCGTGGTGGATTTTTAAATGCAATCGGCAATGCTCTAGTTTGGGCAATGCCTCCTCATCCCGTTTATCTCTGGACGCTCCCGATGTTTCACTGCAACGGTTGGTGCTTTCCGTGGACCGTCGCGGCGATGGCTGGAACGAATATCTGTTTACGCCGAGTTGAGGCCGCGCCAATCTTTGACGCCATTTCAGAGCATCGGGTTACACATTTCTGCGGGGCACCGATCGTTCTCAATATGATAGCAAACGCTCCTGATAGTGAAAGAAAGCCCTTCGACCACACGGTTGAGGCAATGACCGCCGGAGCGGCGCCGCCGGCAGCAGTGATTGAAGCTATGGAAACACAGGGTTTCAATGTCACCCATGTTTACGGGCTCACAGAGACCTACGGTCCTTCGGTCGTGAGCGCATGGAAGGATGAATGGAATGATAGTCCGATTGCCGACAGAGCCGCTCTAAAAGCAAGACAGGGCGTACGTTATCATGTCCTAGAGGCGCTAATGGTTGCTGATCCTGAAACGCTGGAGCCTGTACCAAAAGACGGCAGTACTATGGGTGAGATTTTCTTTCGAGGTAATGACGTAATGAAAGGTTATCTAAAAAACCCCGGCGCAACCGACGAGGCTTTTTCTGGTGGTTGGTTTCATTCTGGTGATCTCGGTGTTTGGCATGAAGACGGCTATGTTGAATTAAAGGATCGATCCAAAGACATTATTATCTCTGGTGGAGAAAACATTTCGTCGATCGAGGTTGAAGGCATACTTTATAAGCATCCACAAGTCCTCGAAGCCGCTGTTGCAGCCCGCCCCGATAGGAAGTGGGGAGAAAGCCCTTGTGCATTTATAACATTGAAAGACGGTGAAGAGAGCAGTGAAGAGGCGATATTTGAATTCTGTCGGCAAAATATGGCGCGTTTCAAAGTCCCTCGTACGGTCGTTTTCGGACCCTTGCCAAAAACTTCGACCGGCAAAATTCAAAAATTTATATTGCGAGAACGTGCCAAGGAACTCGGAGAGAGAGAAGAAGGCTAAATTAAAATGTGGGAAACGCCAGAGCTACCGTTCCCTGCAACATCCCGCGACCAAATAGCGGAGATACAAAAAAATGGCCGTCGGCTCGCGGTGGAACGTGCGCAGAAGTCAAAGTTTTTTGCCGGCAGGCTAAACCATGTGAACCTAAAACACGTCCACGAACCTGACGAATGGGCAAAAATTCCTCTGCTTACAAAAGACCAACTCCGTCAAATCTCTGCAGAAGATTTTCAGGATGTTTTCTGCATTCGCCCACGTACCGACATTATTGAATTCTGGAGATCCGGTGGGTCGACAGGACAACCCCTTTTCTACCCGAGAACAAAAAATGATCTCAGACTCGCCCGTGAAGGTTTTCGACGCGCCTGGGAAGCGGCTGGAATCCAAAAGGGCGAGTTGGCTCATGTTTCCTTCCCGCTGGGAATTCATCCCGTTGGACAGGTCTATTGCCGAACGGCACAGCAAATGGGGATTGGCGTCAACTGGTGCGGAGCTGGTAATTCTACCCCCTCCGAGGTTCAGATTGACCTCATCCGCACATTAAAGCCCTCTGTTTGGTGCGGTATGGCAAGTTACGGGTTACAGCTGGCACAGGTTGCCGAGCGAATGGGGTTCGACCTGGCTAACAGCTCAGTAAAGACCTTCCTGACGGCAGCAGAACCCGTTTCTCCTGGAAAGCGTGAACGCATTGAGGCCTTGTGGGGAGCCGAATTGTATGACCAGTTTGGGTGCACGGAAGGGTCTTTTATGGCAAGTGAATCGTCTGAACACGACGGAATGCATTACTGGACAGATATGTTCGACCTCGAGGTAGTAGACGAAAAAACCGGCGAACCCGTAGCCGAGGGAGAAAACGGAATCCTTGTGTTTACGCCCTACTGGAACAACGAGATGACGCCATTCCTCCGTTGGGAAACAGGCGACTACGTATCCTATATTGAAAATGGAAAGACCGAAGGACCACTCTCGGTGTATCCAATGATCCGACACGCTGCTCGGACATCTGGTTTTTTCAAAGTACGTGGTATCAATATCAACCATGCCGACTTCGAAGATTTCATGAACCGAAAACTGGAGGTCTCCGATTTCAAAGTGGAGGTAGAGGAAACTGATACCCTCGATACCATGACGCTCTTTATTGAACTCAGCCCCGGCATCGGAAAATTAGAGACGTCCAGAATGCTAGAGTCGGAAATCCGCCGTATTTTTGAAGTCACACCGAAAATTACCATTATCGAACTCGGCACACTCGAGAAAGAATTAAAAGATCAGGTCAAACAGCAACGCTTTATTGACAAGCGCGGCTAGCGGGCCGACGAGAACATTAAATTGGGCAAATCGACCACAACTCCCAGCATCCTCGTAATTGGGGCAATTTTAACACTGCTTGTTGCCGCCAACCCAGTAAGCACCGACACCTTGGCGCCGGGCGTACCAGCGCTGAGAGATTACTTTGGTGTGAGCACTAGTAACGCTAATCTTGTCTTTAGTGTATACGTGTTCACTTTCGGATTTATGCAACTGGTGTTTGGGCCGGTTGCCGACCGCTTCGGTCGTCGCCCAGTTTTAATTACCTCAATGACGCTCTATTGTATCGCAACATTTTTTTGCGTTTTTGCTCCCACTTTTGAGACCTTGCTTGCGGCACGAGCCCTCCAGGGTGCGGCTGCTTCAGCCGCACCAGCCCTTGCCCGCGCAGTAATCCGAGACCTATACGGCGTTGAAGGCTCTCGCAAAGTGATGAGCTATGTCATGTCAGCATTTGGTATTTTCGCAATAGGCGCGCCGGCAATCGGAGGGGTGCTTGTTGCTTGGCAGGGCTGGCAGGCATCGTTTTTCTTTTGCGCTGTCTATGGTTTGGTCACAATTTGTGCGGTAATTGTTTTCTTGAAGGAATCCCGACCCGACGAAGCACCAACAAGTCTTTCTTTCTCAACCACCTTTAAAATTTATCTTCGTCTTACACCTGATCCGCTGTTCGCACTAAACTGCATAACGAACCTTTTAATGTATTCTGCAATGTTTGTTTGGCTGTCTGGCAGCATGCTTGTAATCGTCGACGGATACGGAATTAGTCCTGAAATTGGTGGGCTGTTTCTCGCCCTTGGGTCGACGGGTTTCATGGCTGGCGCGGCGATTGCAGGTCGGCTTGGTACGCGCCTTGGACCTCACAAACTTATCATAGCGGGTAGTAGTATCGCCATTGTTGCGGCGGCGATGATAATTGTCCTTCACGGGCTAAATGTTGCGACTGGCCTCGCAGTTGCCTTGCCTGCACTTGTCTGGATGCTTGGACATGGTTTGCACTACCCGCAGTCGATGGCGGCGGCAGTTGCACCATTTCCGGAAAACGCTGGCGCCGCTTCCTCGTTGATCGGTTTTTATCAAACGACCGCGGGTGCAATTGCTGCTGTCACAATCGGAGCCCTGCATGATGGGACAGCGATGCCGTTAGGAGGATTAATGCTTGGTTTAAGCGTGGCTGCCCTCGTTGCATATACCCCTTTTTATCGGCGGTATCTCAAGTCCGTCTAAGGTCCAGTATACCCAAATTAATACGCGGTCTAGCAAACTTCCCTGCTAAAACATTACCCCACAAAAATACCTCTAAACTCCAAATTCAATCCAAATACTTTGTGAAGAGTTATGCAGTTTGCTAATCTTTGGATTTGTTTGAAGATAAAACCAGGCTATGACGACTATGGACTCTGACCCTATACATCAGGACCGAGAATTTTCCTCTATTTCTGTTAATCCCTGCTCACCAAACATAGGCGCAGAAATTGGATCAATAGACCTAACCCAGCCATTGAATGACGATACAAGGGACGAGCTCAAGCGAGCATTTATAAAGTATCAGGTGATTTTTTTTAGAGAACAGCAAATATCCTTTGATGACCACGTCCGATTGGCAGAGTACTTCGGAGTACTTGGCGCCCACGTAGGGAAGTCAACAATAAGCAGCACAACAGAGGATCCGCGCGTTAGAAAGTTTCACTATGACGCGACGACGCCCCGTGTTTCCGGCGATGTTTTTCATACAGATCAATCGTGTGCAAAGGTTCCACCGTTGGGAAGTATTCTTTACAACCATACGCTGCCGCCTAATGGGGGTGGGGACACCCTTTTTTCCAGCATGTATGCGGCTTATGATGCACTTTCAACAAGAATGAAAGTTTATTTGGACGGCCTCACAGCTAACCACGATGGCGTTCCAACTTTCGGTGAAGGAACGCCTAACGCTGACCACCCGGTGATTGTAAAACACCCTGAGAGTGGCAAAAAACTTATCTACGTCAATGAAGTATTCACAATGAAAATCAATGAGCTTTCTGAACAAGAAAGTAAATCGATTCTGGACTTTTTATTTCGGCATTGCACGCGACCTGAGTGGACTTGCAGGTTCCGGTGGCGTCCGCATTCAATCGCTTTTTGGGACAATAGATGTACCCAACACATGGCAATTTCTGATTATTTGCCGAGTATTCGATCCGGTTATAGAGTTCAGTTAGACGGAGAGAGTTCTCCCCTACCCGCATAAGGAACGAATGCTTGGCATTTTAAAAATACGAGTTCAAATATTGCACGGTTGGGCTGGTAACAGCGAGCCTTGGATGTTATACGGCGTTAATACTTTTCCTCGGTAGCTCAGTTGGTAGAGCAAGCGGCTGTTAACCGCTGGGTCGGGGGTTCGAGTCCCTCCCGAGGAGCCAATTATAACGCCACTTTCCAGCCGTGACTGCGCTGGAAGGTGGCGTCTTTATGTAGGGGAATTTGCACTTTTTTATGCGGAGGAATTTTCACTTTCAGTTACTGCTACCCCGTTTGTTTGGAGGGAACAACCGAATACCCGGACAAAATATAATTTTTAAATAAATATGGTACTCGAAATAAAATAGATGTCAGAAGTGATTGAACAAAGGCTTGCCGCCATATTAGTGGCGGACATGGAGCAATACTCCCGACATATGCACGAAGATGAGCGCGGAACCGTCAGGGAATGGCAGGCTATACGCGAGGAAATCATCAAACCGAGTATGGACCAGTTTTCCGGTCAAATTATCAAAAATACAGGGGATGGGTTTCTGGCGGAGTTTAAAACGGTTAGCGGGGCGGTTGAGTGCGCAGTAGCGATGCAAACTCTCTTAATCGCAAGGGCGAGTGAGGCGCGCGAAAAACCGAAATTAAAGTTCCGGATGGGAATTAATCTTGGCGAAATAACTTTTGATCACGACGATTTCTACGGTGACGGCGTAAATATCGCTGCGCGTCTTGAGGGTTTATCCGAGGCGCCCGGCATTTGTGTCTCATCTCTCGTTTACGACCAAGTGCGAAAAAAAGTGAATTGCTCATTCGAGGATATCGGAGAACACTCTGTAAAAAATATCGATGACCCCGTCAGGGTATTTCGTATTGCATGCGAAACAGTTGCGCCAAAGGTTATCGAAAGCGCCTCAGGAACTAGCAATGAGGCTCAAATGCCCTCTATAGCGGTGCTTCCGTTTGACAATATGAGTTCCGACGCGGAGCAAGACTTTTTTGCCGATGGCCTCACAGAGGATATCATCACCGAGTTATCTCGTTTCAACGACCTTTTTGTAATCTCCAGAAACTCAACTTTCACATTCAAGGGGAAAGCTACAAAAGCAACAGAGGTCGCAGAACAATTAAATGTCCGATATGTCGTAGAAGGCAGTGTTCGTAAGGCCGGCAACCGGGTTCGCGTGAATGTTCAGTTAATAGATGGTAGCGCAGACCGTCATGTGTGGGCGGAGCGTTATGATCGCGATTTGGAAGATATTTTCGAAATACAGGATGAAATCACCGCGTCGATTGCTTCAACCTTACCAGGCCGCATTGTCGCCGATAACGTTGACCGCGCAAGACGCATACCTACCGAGAGCATGCCGGCGTATGAATGTGTTCTAGCTGGAAAGCTGCTCCATCATAGGAGTAACAAAGAGGACAATGCTGAGGCGCTGCGGCTGCTTGATCGCGCAATAGAGCTTGATCCAGGTTATGCACACGCCATCGCATGGAGAGCCTGTGTAACGGGTCAGGCATTTACATACGGCTGGCTGGAAACAGGTCTTACCGATTTACTTGAAAGAATATCTTCCGATCTAGAGAGGGCGTTGTCTCTTGACGAAAATGATGCCGATATTCATCGGATCCTTGGCGCAGTAAATATCGCCAATAATAATTTAGAGCAGGCACAACGCCATCAAGAAAAAGCTCAGAGATTAAACCCAAATTATGACCTTGTCGTCGTCCAATCAGGGGAATTACTGACTTGGCTCGGGCGCCCCGAGGAGGGAGTAAACTTAATCCGGCAGGCCATGGAATTAAATCCATTTCACCCTCCAAGGTTTTGGGGGCACTTGGGGAGAGCTTATTTTACCGGAAAACACTACGAAGAAGCGATGTCGGCAATAGAAAATATTGAAACCCCAGATATCCTACAGCTTGCTTTTTTAGCCGCCAGTTGCGGTTACCTCAACGACACGAAAAAGGCTTTGAGCGCCGCGGAGGCAGCACGGAAGCTTAACCCTGCGATAACTATTACAGAAATATTAAGTATGCAGCATTATGGAAAAGAGGCGGATCTAAAACACTTCACCGACGGTTTGCGCTTGGCCGGGTTTTCAGATGGCTGATTTATCGTTAGCAAAAGTACCTCCGTGCTGCACCTTATCCCTCTGAGATCTACCGCCGGGTGAGCTAAAATTTGACCTGAAAAAATAAGAAATCTGCGTTCACCCTCTCACTGATCCGCAAAACCCAAGCAATTTAAAGAAAATTCAAATAAATGCCGATTGACTAAAGCAACACAAGGCCTCCCTAAACCATTCGTCCTTAGGGCATTGTTATTGGCACACTATTCTCATAGAGGTTTTAGTCCTATCTCGCGCGAGACTACAAAATTCCATAAAAGTAAGCTGTTAAAATGATTGATATCAATAAGTGTAAAGAAAACCTAACCGCGATTTCGAAACTCTTAGGGTCTGATGAGGACGTTGAACACCGCGCAGACCTGATAGCTGGTTCAGACGATTTTGCCAATTTAGTCGTGGACCTGTCGTCACTTCCATTAGCAGACAAGGATTTTGAAACACAGCTTGCTAATAATGGTCTCTTAGAAGCGGTTCCAGTATTCCGCAGGCTCCGATCCTATCTAACACAACCAACACGGTTCATGATTGGGGGTTTGAGGGAACTTTCAAACATTCTTATGCCAGAGCACTCAGAAGGTATATCTTCGTTAGCTGCCCAAATCTGCGGCCATAAAATTGGAGAAAAGCCCCTACTTCAGCTGCTTGAAGGTGGCCAGCACCATGATCGGTTTAAGGCGTTTGCTGAGGAGTTGGAGGAAGCTAATCCCCACTCGCTTTATCCCACGTCTCCATACCGAGAGAGCGAGGGTGACGTAGTCAGCTCTGCTGATGATCACAAGGTCGAGGCGGTGATGACGCAACGTACCTTCACTTCAATTAGGATCGAGGACGATCTCTTTAATATCGAAAATCCCTCGATAAATGAAATCTACCAGCCGCTTGGCAGGTGCATTTGCCTAATAGACTCAAATGTCGACGAGCATTTTGGTGAGATGATTACGCGATATTTTGACACCCACGGGATCCAGCTTTTTAAGCTTAGTTACCGCGCAATGGAAGTCGATAAATCGCTATCCACAGTTGAGCGGATTGTGCGTGATTTTAAGGATCACTCCGTCGCTCGCAACGAGCCCGTTCTCATGATTGGCGGCGGAGTGCTAGCCGATATTGGTGGTTTGGCATGTGCGCTGTTTAATAGAAATACACCGTACGTGATGATTGGTTCGTCAATAGTTTCGGGTATAGATGCCGGCCCCTCACCCA
>CAJWSW010000020.1 GCA_913046035.1 uncultured Alphaproteobacteria bacterium
TTGCATGTGTTAGGCCTGCCGCCAGCGTTCGTTCTGAGCCAGGATCAAACTCTCAAGTTTGATATTACCTCAATTCATTTCCGCCGAAGCGGACATGAACTAGGAAATAACGAGATCCATCTCAAGCAAATTACGCATGACTTAATAGTTAGCCGGATGCGCACTTGGAGACGGTGCTCGGTATAAACCTAACGCCGCCGCCTGCGCATCCCTTCCATTATAAACAATGACAAAGAGCAACTCCGAAAACAATTGCCATCACAATTCGACGACAGTCGTATTCAGCAAACAAAAACGCCTTGGGACATCCCGTGGCGCGGATGAGGGTTATATTTGGTGTAACCCCAACCTGTCAAATCATTTCGCCACATTTTTTATCAAAAAAAAAAATTTTTTAATAAAATCCAAAATTCATTAATTTGTACCCAGACTTTCACTCCCCTTTAACCTAGAATCCGATGATTGCTGTTCTAAACCTCAGCGATTCGCGCTCGCTGCCTACTTCAAAAGCACCAATTCTCTGCCCACTTCAGCGCGCCTCTCAATTGCCGCTCGCAATTTTTTCGTAATTGGCTCGAATCATATTCGTTAAATTCAGACATCTCGTGGTATATTTATGCAATGAATCATGCAGAAAACCGAAAACTCACCGCTCGGGTTTACCTTGCAGCCTTTATAGCAGTGTTCGCTGTACCATCATGCACACCGCATGACGGTCCACCGCCTTCAGATACAGGCACATCCGCAGCGGGCGCACGAAACAATGTTGGTTTTGCGCAATTTCCCGATATCGCTGTGCCAGCTGGTGCGACGATGGATGTTGAACGCTCTCTCGTACTCGGCGCTAGGGAAGCATGGATCGGGCGCTTGTCAATAAATACGAGCCAGTCACCAACAGTTTCCTATGATTTTTTCCTCCGGGAAATGCCGAAATATCGATGGGAAGAGATTACTACCGTGCGTTCGGAGATCAGTGTACTTACTTTCAGCCGCGACGGTCGTGTTGCAACTATACAGATCAGAAAAAAGACCCTTGGCGGATCGAAAATCGACGTCACAGTCTCGCCACGCGGCGCTCCTCAGTCACCGTCATTACCGTTGTCATCGGCGCCTGCAAAAGAAATTACTCCCAATCTGAAATAGGGATTCAAGGCATCAAGCTCATCTACAATGTTTGCAGTTATTATTTCAAACTAAAACGAGTTTTCTTTCTCGTGCAGGAGAGCCCAGATGTGGCGACCGCCTCAACGAATAAAGTGGGTACCGCAGCCCGGCGAATGGCCAGACCAGAAAACGGCTGCAAAATCCCGACTGTTTAGCCAAGTTAACCTTGGCCCCGTATCACTAGAGCAACGGACTTGGATCCCTGCAATGGTCCCGTGGCGTGCGACGGGAGATGGAGAGGTCACGCCGGCAGTACTTGATTGGTATGCACGGTTCGCCCGCGGGCGCCCTGGAGCGATCGTGGTCGAGGCTACCGGTATTCGTGATATTCCATCTGGCCCCCTGCTTCGGATCAGCAACGACAGTTACATTGACGGATTGAGGCGCCTTGTCGACATTGTACGTGAAGCCAGTGATGGCCATACTAAATTATTTATCCAGTGTATCGACTTCCTCTCTATTCGGCGCCGACCAGACCCCGAGAGGTTTCTCAAAGAATTTTTGAGAATTACAGATTCTTATAGGGAAACTCTCGATGCGAAGGATTGGGATGAACGTCAAATTCGCGACTATCTTGTTTCGCTAGATGAGGCGAGCCTCGCGAAAATACTTGATGAGCGCGATCTCGAAAGTTTGCGCATGGGATATCGCGAGCGGGTCACAGACATGCACTTGCCGCAAATCGCTGAGCTACCAAAGGTTCTGCCCGACTTATTTGCAGAGGCAGCACTTCGCGCTAAAAAAGCAGGTTTTGACGGGGTTGAGCTTCACTACGCGCATGCTTACACGATGTCGTCCTTTCTCTCACGTCTTAACACCCGAAACGATGGGTATGGAGGACCATTAAAAAACCGGCTGAGACTACCCCTCGAGGTCTTAAATGCGGTGCGCATCGCAGTGGGTAAAGATTATACGCTTGGGTGCCGTTATCTTGCCGATGATATCGTTGCCGGAGGCAACACAGTCGAAGATGCGGCCCAAATCGGGGTCGCATTTGCGGAAGCAGGAATGAATTTTCTGTCACTTTCGCGCGGTGGCCGTTTCGAAGATGCAAAGCAACCCTCAGTAGGGGCCGCCGCATATCCCTATACGGGCCCTAGTGGTTATGAGTGCATGCCGCAGTACTATTCAGATGAGAGGGGACCTTTTGGTCGAAATATTGAGCCGGCCGCACAGATCCGGAACGCCATCCGTGCAGCAGGGTATAAAACGCCTGTGATAGTAACGGGTGGCGTCCACGGGTTTAATCAGGCTGAAGCGATTTTGTCTTCGGGCAAGGGCGATATAGTAGGATTTGCGCGACAAGCATTAGCAGATCCGGACTGGTTTTTGAAGGTGCGCCTTGGCCGGGGCTCAGAAAACATTGTGTGCGAATACACCAATTACTGCGAGGCGTTAGACCAGAAGCACGTGCCGGTCACCTGCAAACTTTGGGATCGTGTGGATATGGACGAGAAGGAAATTCTGAAGACGTTCGACGGAAAGCGCCGCCTCACAGCTCCCATTTGGGAAAGGGACATGGATATTGACGAAGCCTTACAAGGCTGAATCCTGCATACCCCTATAATCTTCATCTGTCCAAATTTAATAAGGGCCCCTATTTGAAAAAGCACTAATATTTTCGTCGCTAATCGACAGGCCGCGGCCATTTTAACGAAGAACAAAAGGATTCGGTGCTTCGGCGTTAGATGTTTCGATCCAGACCGATTTGTGCTGCAGGTATTCCTTAATCATTTCTTTTCCACTCTCGCGCCCAATGCCAGATTTCTTGTAACCACCAAACGGCGACAGATAACTGACAGCCCTGTATGTATTCACCCATACCGTCCCAGCGCGCAGCTTCTCCGCCATGGTGATTGCGCGACCAATATTTTGGGTCCATACACCGGCTGCGAGGCCGTATATGACATCGTTACCGACTTTTATAGCTTCATCATCATCCTCGAATGGTATTACAGACAACACGGGCCCAAAGACCTCTTCTTGCGCAATGCGCATCTCGTTTTTTACGCCCGTGAATATCGTCGGTTCGACAAACCAACCTTCACCTATTTCCGGCCCGTTTGGCGTGCCACCGCCAAGAACTGCCTCAGCCCCCTCTCCTTTAGCAATGTCTATATAATCAAGCACCTTTTTAAATTGCGGAACATTGGTTACGGGGCCGACTTGAGTATCAAAACTTGACGGATCGCCAATTTTAGCAGACCTGCCAAGTTCGACTAATTTCTCGACGAATTCATCATGGATTGATTTCTGCACCAATAGACGCGAACCCGCGATACATGTTTGCCCCGTCGCGGCGAAAATGCCGGAAATCACCCCTTTAACGGCATTATCTATATGCGCATCAGCGAAGACTATATTCGGCGATTTTCCACCGAGTTCCATTGTTACTTTCTTCATGTGTTTTGCGGCCTGAGCATAGATGGCGGAGCCCGTCACATCGGAGCCGGTGAACGCTACCTTAGCCACTTTAGGATGATCTACTAACGGACTTCCCGCCTCGGCCCCAAATCCGGTTACGACATTGATGACGCCAGGAGGAAAGACCTGCTCGACGATTTTCATAAACTCAAGAGTTGACGCAGAGGTGTACTCAGACGGCTTAATCACGGCGGTGTTACCAGCCGCCAATAGCGGTGCGAGCTTCCAGGCTAATAAGAGCAGCGGCGAATTCCACGGTACAATGCATGCACAGACGCCAAGCGGCTCCCAAACCGTATAGTTAAAGTGACCCGGTTTATCGATTGGAATTACAGAACCCTCGATTTTATCGCACAAACCGGCGTAATAATAATACCACTGCGCTAAATACTTACATTGAGCGTTCATTTCGGCGATCAACTTGCCATTATCACGGACTTCAATCTGCGCGAGGTGATCAGCCCTCTCTGAGATCAGATCTGCAAATTTTCGGATCATATGGCCGCGAGCCGTGGCGGTGAGCGCAGGCCATTCTCCGCTATTAAAAGCTTTATCAGCGGCTTCCACCGCGTGATCGACGTCGTCTGCGCCGCCCTTTGGCATCAACGCCCAAGGCTGAGCCGTATACGGATTATATGACTCAAACGTCTCGCCCGAGACAGAGTCTACCCATTCGCCACCTATGAACATTTTGTATTTGATTAACGCTTCGACACCAGAATCCATAATGTCCCTCATGTTTTTGTATAACCGCGAATAGCTTTTAGGTTATCCGAAGGATTGACTATTTGGCAAAAAATTCGGATCCGCCAGCGTGTGTCGTCCATTCAATCAAACGCACGAGCCCCAAGAACAGCCTCACGAAACCGCCCACGGATTGCAGTACCATCGCGAAGTGGCAAAACCATGGGGACACGGTCAGTGTTGACCTTCACATCAACAAACACCGGCCCGTCCGTTTCATAAAGATGCGGAATAGCGCCTTCAATTCCTTGCTTCGACCAAACCGTCTGCGTCTCGGCGAAACCGGCCCCGGCAGCCATTGCCGCGAGGTCCACGCCGTGACCGGTATGAGTCTCTTGCATCCCAGTCTCGCCATATCTCTGGTTATCAATAACGCAAATAGCTAGGTTCAATGGTGCTGCAGCCCCTATGGTAGCTAAGCTACCGAGACCCATCAGCATTTCTCCGTCCCCTGT
Source organism: uncultured Alphaproteobacteria bacterium (assembly GCA_913046035.1). Taxonomy (GTDB): domain Bacteria; phylum Pseudomonadota; class Alphaproteobacteria; order MPNO01; family UBA830; genus UBA830. The sequence goes on from CAJWSW010000020.1 coordinate 4,788, forward strand.
AAGGACTATAATACGGCGTTTGGGTTGCGCCCGAGCCAGCCCCAGCGCCGTCATAGCCGCGCCACCCATACCACCCCACAAATAAAAATTATTAGGATGATCGCCGGCCGCTGCGGCGTCCCATGTCGTGGAACCCAGCCCCGTAACTATCAAGGCATCCCCGCGATCGCGCAAAATGTTGGAAACGACGTCACGCCGGTTGAGCGTAATCCTCCTGTTTGATTTCATTTTTTCCGCCAGTCCTTAAACCCCACAACACGCTGGCCGATCAGCACTGCTGCAGGTCTATAAGCATTAAATGCGATCTGCGACGCGGCATAAACCGTCTCGGTAAGGTCGCCAGCTTCGTCGACGTGATACACAATCACCCCGGCGTCCTCAAGCGCCTTCGCGGTTCCTTGACCCATTGGAATCTGCCACGGGTTGAATTCCCCCCACTCGCCTCGCATTGTCACCAACATTAATAGCGGGGAGCGGGTCTCCTGAATGACTGAAAGCATATTAATGCAGTTACCAACCCCGGACGACTGCATAAGCAAAACGCTGCGTTCACCGCCCAACCACGCCCCAAGCGCCAGCGCGACCCCTTCCTCCTCTGTAGTCAGCCGCGTAGTCTTCAAGTGATCGTCCGCAAGGCATGTGCTGATAAGGTCAGCATGCCCGGCATCCGGCACATAAGATACCTGCGCGATATCAGCGTCTTTTAAGGTCTTGAAAACCTGCGCCGACCATTTCGAAACCGGCTTTTTATTTTTTGTTACCATCGAAATTCCTGCCGCTAGCCCACGTAAATTAGTGGTACATCGACGTCTCTATTATCCGAGTCCTGTTCCGAGCACAATCTTCACCTGGACAGGAAATAAACTATCTGCCCTACGCGAGGAAAAAATCGCGGCCTACCTCAATTTGATTTCGGTCTAAATCCACTCAATTGCCGTCACCGGTTCTTCCTGCGACATCATACGTTATTCTTCGCAGCCTCACTCGCCTTTGAATTTGGCTTTCCGGCGTTCGGCAAAAGCGGCGATGCCCTCTGAGTAATCATGAGTCCATCTTAGTTTTTCGTAGGAGTGCCCTTCGACTTCCAACGATGTCTTAAGCGGTGAGTCATACGCAGAATTTATGACTTTCTTTAGTGACGCTAACGCGATAGGTGAGAGCGCGTTCAGCTTACCAGCATACTCTTCAACCATGGTCTGCAAGGCTGCCGCATCCTCCGCAACGTTTGTAAGCAATCCCCATTCATGTGCTTTTATCGCCGAAATACGGGTACCAAGCATTACCATATCCTTAGCACGTGTGAGCCCAGCAATTCTTGCTACTCGAACACTGCCTCCGGATCCGGGCATCTGACCAAGAGAACTCTCGGGCAACCCCACCAGAGTGTCTTTAGTAGCAAAGCGAAAGTCGCATGCCATAGCCAGCTCAAACCCGACTCCGAAAGCATATTTTTCCATCGCAACGATTACCGGTTTATCAGCACGCTCGGGAGCACCTATGTTCCAGTGCAGATCTGACATCTTATTTTTCGGGATATCGGGGAAGGCCTTTACATCGCCACCAGAAGTGTAAACACCGTTGGCACCTTTGATCACAATAACCCCTATGTCCGCATCCTCATCCATCTCCTCAATCAGTGCGCGGATCTGATGGCGACCGGTATAAGAGACTATATTAAGCGGATCTCGGTCGAGTATAAGGTAGCCGATACGCTTTTCCACGTCGACATCCACTCGAAGCCCGTCAAGGCTCTCCAACACAGATGCTCGCTGTTCTGCGTAATTTTTCTCTGCCATTTTTCTCTCCCTGATTAAAGCGTGCTTTCGAATTCGCCGTTCAGTTCGTATGCGCCATCACGAAGATAACGACGCAATAACTTGCCCGCGGCCGATCGGGGGATCTCTTTTACGAAGACGTAATCACGTGGCCTTTTGAAACGGGCGAGCGGGCTATTAAGACACCAGGCATCCAAGGTTTCAGCCGAACAAACTTGGGAAGCAGGCTCTACAAAGGCTACAATGCGGGCCCCCATGCGCTCGTCAGGTATTCCGATGACTGCCACCTGCTCAACATCAGGCGACTTTGCCAGAATATCCTCCACTTCTTCGGGATAAATGTTTTCACCGCCCGAAATAACCATGTCGTCAACACGCCCCGCCACGAATAATTCTCCATCCTTGTCGAAGTAACCGAGATCGCCGGTAAAATACCATCCGTCGCGTATAGACTTTGCATCAGCGTCAGGCCGTTTCCAATAACCTGTGAAAGCTTCCATCCCATCCATCGGAGCAATTATTTCGCCTGATTGTCCGTCCGGAACTATATCGTGAGGCGTACTTTGTCCATCTGGATCCGGCGTCACAACACGCAGCATCTGGCCGATACCGGCGCGTCCAGCGCAGCCCGGTTTATCTGCTACGTGGTCACACACCGCAAAACAAAATATTTCGCTCGAACCATAAAAATTAATGAAATGGCGGGGACTAAATTCGTCAGCGCAAAGTATAGTCAAGGCAGATGTCATTGCCATGCCTGCATAGGCAATATTCTGCGCAGATAATAAATCATATTTGCTTCGCTCAGGGTGGTGCAATATGTCATGAAACATAGTTGGAACCAAGAAAAGTGTGTCTATCTTTTCTTCTTGGACAAGACGCATGGCGTCTTCCGGATCCCAAACCGATAGACAGACCAACTTGCTGTTTAACAACAGACACATGAGCATGGATCTCACGCCCATCGTATGAAACATAGGCATCACACCAAGGGTCGATTCCCCGTGCTTATAGCACAACTGCGCGACGCAGTGCGTAGCCGCCAACCGCTCAGCACGATGGGAGCGAGGCACGCCTTTAGGCCGGCCTGTCGTGCCAGAGGTATATAGCATCAGAGAGATCTCAGCTTCAGATATTTTCGATGGACAATTAACCGGATGAGCCTCGAGGAGTGTTGCAAAATCATCGTCGTCGATGTTGTAGGCCGCAATGCTGCCATCGACCATCCGACTAAGTGCCATATCCACCGCTTCCTTCGAGCGCGTCTCGAAGGCAACCGCTACCGCCTCAGCGTCTGCCAACACATAAGCCACCTCCTCGCCAGTAGCTCGCCAGTTAAACGGCGTGAAGATGACGCCCAACATTTGACAAGCCCAGTAAAGCGTTGCCGTCTCGAAACGGTTAGAAAGTATCGAGACAAAATGATCGCCGTGCTTTATGCCGCTATGCTTGAGACCACCAGCGACAGCGCAAATGTCCTCATACCATTCTGCATAAGTTCTGCGCGTGTCACCATCGACAATAGCTTCAACATTACGCTCACGGAGCATTTGCCGATAGAAAACCTCGCCAAGGTTCATTGTCCGCTAGCCTGGAAGATCGCTCGCACGATCTGCTCGTAGCCTGTGCACCGGCAAATGTGACCGGAGAGCATTTCCTTGATTTCATCGCGATCTGGCTTTGGGTTATCCTGTAGAAATTTTGTTGCCGACATTAAAATACCTGCGGTACAAAAACCACATTGCAACGCTCCGTTTTCATTGAATGCTTTTTGTAGCGTGTTCAATTTACCATCCGGCTCGGCCAACCCTTCTACAGTTCGAAGTTCCAAGCCATCACACTGCACCGCGTACCTTAGACAACTGCGGGTAGCGACGTCGTCGATTATTATAGTGCAAGCACCACACACGCCATGTTCGCAACCAACATGTGTCCCGTACATACCCATTTCGTGCCGCAAAAAATCTGTCAGCAAAAGACGAGGTTGCGCATAGCCCGATACCAACTTCCCGTTAACTGTGAGCGTTACGCGCTGCTTCTGATCAGGCTTGATACGAAGCATCAGGCCGCCTCCCGCACTGCGGACGCCTCATTAAACGCCGAAGAAAGGACCCGTGACCCAAGCACACGAACAAGCTGACGCCGGTAGTCGGCGTTGGCTTGTAAATCAACCATAGGATCAACGATATCGGCTACAACCTCGGCAATTTCCTTCGCGGTATCTCTGGTCGCTGGCCGTCCAATAAATTCCGCTGTGTCTGCAACGATTGGATGGTCTTCCACTCCGCCCAACCCGAAGGAAACGTTCGCTAAAGTGCCATCTATTGCAACTGTTGCCTCTGCCGCAACGGCTGTGATTGCGAAATCACCGTGGCGCTGAGCTATCTCCTCGAAGGCGTAAGCGGTACTTGCTCGTCGTAATGGCCAATTAAGAGCAGTTATGAGTTCATCTGGGCGGCGGTCGGTTGTAAGCAAGCCATGGAAAAAGTCCCGCGCCGCCACCTCACGAACACCGCTTGGGGACCGCAGTGTCACCGATCCCCCAAGCGTTACAAGGGTGAGGGGTATTTCTGCACTAGGGTCTGCGTGGGCTACAGAGCCGCCTAGCGTGCCACGGGACTTGGTCTGGTAGTGTCCCACCCAAGGCAGGGACATGGCCAGCAAAGGGACACCAGACATCAGGCTCGTCATTTTCTGAGCTGCAGCCTGACGAACCAACGCACCAGTGATGGCAGTTGCATCATCAAACTCAACGTTTCCAAGCTCTAGAACGTGATTTATATCTATGAGCGCCTTTGGCCGCACCAGTCGCATGTTCAACATCGCGCCTAAAGATACCCCACCGGATATTATACTGGCATCGCCACCGAACTCAGTTAAAAGTTCCATGACCTCTTCCAGAGTGTCAGGACGACAATACTCAAAGGCTACAGGTTTCATTAATAGCGGCCTTGAAATAAGCGTTTTAAAATTGCGCCGATGGAGACGCGTCTGCTGTTACCATTAACGTTTCTTAGGCGTTTATCAAAACCGCGAAAAAACTGGCCAATCAATAATTTAGTTACCGTACCCAGCATCCTTTGTCCTACCGCTGCGACCTTGCCGCCAACGTTTGCTGAGTAGCTATATGAGAGCCGTGTTCTATTTTCACTTATATGCTCTAACTCAACCACGCCTTCACCTTGACCGAAACCCAACCCGCCCGAAGCCTTGCCAACAAGACGGACACTTTCCCCCTCGATTTTGTCACGCAAATCAATCCTCGCGCTGTAGACCCCCTTGATGCCAGCAACGCCGATTTTGACTTCCGCGGAAAAACTATCGTCACTTAATTGGGTGAGCTCCTCACAACCAGGCACTACGGCGGCCAACGTATCTGGGTCTAACAAAAGTTCCCATACCTCTATAGGTGACGCCGATAACTCTACCGTGCCTTCACCTTTGAGCCCGCCCTCCACCGCACCTTCTTCCCGAGGCCCATCTCCCACCTTTGCCTTAGCTGCGCCTGCGCGTTCGTAAGGACGGCCGTTTGCCGCTGACCAATTTTTGTTAAGCGTTAACGGTAGATTAACATCGAAAGTATCTAGCGCATCGGCCGCCGCGTTCGCAATCGCGGTAGGCGCAAGCATAGAAGAACCGTCACCCATACCCTTCGCCCCCAGAGTGTTATGAGGTGAGGGTGTATTAAAATGCCCGATGGTCAAATCCGGTATTTCTGGGGCCGTGATGCAAAGATAATCCGCAAATGTTCCGGCTTGCGGATTAGCGCCAGCGTCATAAACAAATTCCTCTAGCAGCGCACCGGCGATTCCATGGGCGAAACCACCATAAATCTGCCCCTCGACTACGATCTCGTTCAGTACATTACCGACATCATGTACCGATACGTATTTAACTACTTCAATCTTACCGGTGTCTTTGTGTATTTCCACCGCTGCAAGATCGAAGACATATCCGAACGTTACCGCGCTAGCGACACGATCCTGATCGTCGGGTGCGTCCAGCATTTCAGGGTTCATAATTGTAGTCTCGAAAAGCCCCGGCTCCATTTGCTCTGGTAAACCCGCCGGGTGCCAATGGGTTTGCGCAGCGAGGCGACGCACCGGCAATGCCTTTTCAGGCACACCAACCACCTGGGCATTACCACCAACTAGCTCAATATCTTCTGGAGCAACCTCTAGGTTTTCTGCAGCGATCAGCTTGATTTTAGTCGCCACCTTTTCCGCTGCATTAGCGATAGCGCCTATCACGACCGCTGAAAACCGATTAGCATAGTTTCCAGACGCCAGCGACCAAGCGCTTGTGAGTGTGTCGACCTCGGTTATGACATCGATCTGATCCGGCCGCAGCCCGAGCGCGTCCGCTACCACCTGAGCGGCGACGGTCTGGTGCCCCTGTCCTGCAGGTGTCGAGACCGTTTTGACAGTAACAGAACCAGAAGGATCGACCGACACGGTTGCCGTCCCCAGCCCCCCGGATCGGCCACCCGCTTTAGCGCGTTCCTCAGGCGTTTGCGCAAGCGTGACATATGCCATGTTGGAGCCCGACGGCTCAATCCCGGCTGCCATGCCAATACCAAACAGTTTGCCTTCTGCACGCGCTTCCTCCCGCGCCTCCTTTAGTGCGTCATAAGCTGCAAGATCAAGCGCTTTTTTCAACCCGGTCTCGTAGTTGCCTGAGTCGTATGTAGCGCCGGCCGGCGCCTTGTATGGAAATTGTTCCGGTTGGATGAAATTTCGGCGGCGGATTTCTGCCGGGTCGATAGCCAACGCTTTTGCACCGGCATCCATTACCCGTTCGAGCGCATAGTAGAATTGCGGACCGCCATAACCGCGGTTCAAACCGATGGGTGTTGTGTTCGTCACAACCAATCGATTTTCGACTGCGATGTCCCGCACTCTGTAACAACCGTTTGACGCTGAATGCATTCGGTAAACCGATGCCGGTTCAGGCGCACGCACGAATGCCCCAACATTCACGATATTATTAAATTTTAATGCGAGCAGTTCTCCGTCTTTAGAAAACGCAGCCTCCACGCCGTCCGCCCTATCTGCGCCAGTCGATGATGCCGTCAAATGCTCCAGTCTATCCTCTATCCATTTTACCGGGCAACCGAGTAGCCGAGAGCAAGCAGCAAGGAGCACCATATACGGGAACATCGCCTGTTTTATCCCAAAACTGCCGCCGGAATGGGGGGACGTAATTAAACGCAACCGATTGCCGGGAACGCCCAGTGCGCCAGTCATTAGCGCGTGCAGGATGAATGGGCCCTGAAAGTTCGACCAAATCGTGTAGCGATCGGGTTGCTTTTCAAAATTTGCTACCATCCCATATGTTTCCATAGGAGTTGAAGCGTACCTTGGGTAGCGCCAATCAAGTTTTACAACCCGGTCAGCGCGTTCAAATGCACCGTCCGGATCACCGTATTGAAAAGTCCGATGATGCACCACGTTTGAACCCACATCCTCGTGGAGTAAGGTTGCATTATCAGCCATTGCTGCCTCGGGATCCGCGGTGGCGGGTAATGCTTCGTAATCAACGCTGATCAGTTCGAGGGCGTCCTCTGCCACATAGCGGTCCTCAGCAATGACAACGGCTATCGGCTCGCCGACGTAACGAACTCTGTCTAATGCTATTGGATAGAACTTTATCGGCACTCGGACGGCGCTCGGTATCGGTGAAATCGTCTCTGCGACCATAGAACCCGTTACCACGCCGGTTACACCTGGCAGGGCCTCTGCTTTTGATGTGTCAATTGAGAGTATCCGCGCGTGAGCGTGGTCTGAGCGAAGGATTGCCGCATGCCGTATCCCGGCAACTGGCTCTAGATCGTCGATGAAACGAGCGTTACCGGTAAGTAACGCGGCATCCTCTTTCCGTGGATACCGCGCTCCAATCCACCGTTCGGTTGTTTCTGCCTCAGGAATAGTATACGCCTATCGGTTGCTCAGCGCGACTGCCGCAGAGCAGTAGTCCGCGACCATATCATTTAGCATCACAGTCAGATCGTCATTTACCAACGTTCCGTCGTCTTTAAAAGCCGTCGGCGCCTGGGCAAGCGTAAACATTCTCGGATACACCCATGTGCCAAGCGCCTCAAAAGAAATGCGGAGTGTCATCAGGCCTTTTACTCCACCCGCAAGAGAGGGTGATGCAGAGGAGAGAAGAATCGACTTTTTATCCAGAGGGCCCGGCTTAATTCGGGACAACCAATCCACAGCGTTTTTGATGGACGCGGGGGGCAACCAATTGTATTCGGGCGAAGTCAATATCATTCCGTCGGCGCACTTAATCCGGTCCGCCAATGCTACAGTTCCAGCAGGTATCCCATCTGATTGCTGCACGTCGAAATTATAAATTGGCATATCAAAGTCGTTGATCCTTGCAAAATCCACTTCAGCACCATGAGCTTCAGCGACCTTTGCTATAAGCTTAGATAACTTTAGATTTACCGAATCTTCTCGAAGCGAAGCCGAATATACAAAAATTTTCACGCAATATTTCCTTTTTTAGCGTGCACCAATTCCAACATAGCTTTCCCACCGGCGCGGGTCCATTTTCCGGATAAAATTTTTTGTCACTTATTTATTTAAAAGATGGACTGAGAACTGTCTAAACTAGGAGGCTTATCATGATAGAACCAAAATTTTTGAGCCGTGTCTGATATACTGATCAAAGAAGTCATGAACCCCGATGACCGAAAAGCATGTTTTTCAATACGCGTCGAAGTTTTCTGCGTAGAACAGAGGGTTAACAGAGCAATTGAATTCGACGGAATGGACGACCAGTGCCGTCATTATATCGCGACGTATAAAGGAAATTGCGTTGGAACTGCGAGAACTCGCCAGCTTAACGATACTGAGGTTAAATTTGAACGTGTTGCTGTTCTGCGAGAACACCGGAAAAACGGTATTGGTCGCTTGCTAATGGCACGTGCTATGTCTGATGCTGTCCACGCAGGTTATCGCCGGGCCGTCCTAAACTCACAAGTGCATGCCGGTCCATTTTATGAAAAACTTGGTTTTAGGTCTGAGGGCGATGTCTTCTTGGAAGCGGGTATCCCGCATCGTAGCATGTCCAAAGAGTTGTGATCCCCAAGAAATTGCCGGTATCCTGTCAATTAGGTAAAGATGATCCACCAGTTGTATCATTACCCTCCAATGAGAAGGATAACCTTTATTGAGTTCACAAAAGATTATGATCGCGGGGGCTGGCCTCGGCGGCTTAGCCGCAGCAGGGTGCCTTCTAAAAGCTGGGTTTGATGTTGAAATTTTTGAACAGGCTCCCCAACTAGGCGAAGTTGGCGCGGGCATACAGCTAAGTGCAAATGCCATGCACGTTATGAACCATCTTGGCATTGGGGATGAAATTTCAGCACTGTCGGTTCGGCCGGCTGAGTATGTTTTCAGGCTGCACGACTCTGGCGAAATCATCGATCGTTTTGAGCTTTCGGAAGAACATTTGAAACTCCACAAAGCCCCCTACAACCAAGTGCATCGCGCCGATCTGCATGCCACGTTGGCGAGGGCCGTCCTGAAGCTTAATAAGGACCTTGTTCATCTAAACAAAAAAGCAACCGGCTATACCGAGACAAGTCGTGAAGTCGAGCTTCACTTCGAGGACGGCAGCAGTTCAAGAGGCGATTTACTAATTGGAGCGGACGGCGTTAAGTCAGTAATTCGTGACCAAGTCGCAGGAGCGGTAAAAACTATCTACACCGGTGATTCTGCATGGCGGCTAACGGTGCCAAAGCAGAAACTGCCGCCGAACTTTATGGAAGAGGTCATGTCTGTTTGGATGGGACCGGGTAAACATTCCGTCTCGTATTGGATACGAGGAGGAGACCTACTGAATTTCGTCGGCGCTGTTGAGACCCCAATCGCGCGCGAAGAGTCATGGACAGCGAAATTCCCCTGGGAAGATTTAAAGGCTGACTTTGAGGGATGGCACGAAGACATTCAAACGATCATTAACCTCGTCGATAAGGACGAGTGTTACCGATGGGCACTTTACCGAAGGCCAACGATAGAAAATTGGAGCTCTAAACGGGTAACCATATTAGGTGATGCAGCTCATGCAACACTACCCTACTTAGCCCAGGGTGCTGCTATGGCAGTGGAAGACGGCGCCATTCTCTCCCGTGCCCTTGAACAGAACCGTGATATTGCTGACGCTCTTCAATTATACCAGAGAAATCGCACAGACCGAACCGCTCGCGTGGTTAACACCTCGGACGCCAACCGAAAACGCTTCCACCTGGATAGCGTGGAACAAATCCGTAAAAGCTTTACCAATCGGGACGAAGGTGCTGACCGCAACGGATGGCTGTATTCCTACAATCCGTTGACAGTAGAACTAAAGTAAATTGAAAACGAGCGTCAGACGTTTACCAGCCTTCCCGAATTGAAGTCCTCGACCGCCTTCTGGACCTCCTCCCGGGTATTCATCACGAAGGGACCGTATTTCACCACGGGCTCATTTATGGGACGCCCCTCGCAGTAAAGTATATTGGCACCACTTCTACCGGCCGCGACAATAACGTCACCATCTCCTTCGAAAAGAATGATGGCAGGCGCTTCGGCCGTGCAACGATTACCTCTTTTGTTGACGCCTTCAACAGTCCCCTCGTAGACGCAAATAAAAAGTTCGTTACCAGAAGTAGTATCTACAAGCCACTCTTCATAAGGTTTAAGGCCCACATCTAAAATGCGGATCGGTATTTGAGCCTTCGCCGGACCCTCAATGCCAAAATAACTTCCAGCAATTACCCTCGCAATACCGCCATCGAAGTGAGCGGTTGGTATAACTGCGGAAGGAATGTCCTGATAGGCGGGAGCCATCATTTTCTTTTCTGAAGGAAGATTTACCCATAACTGAAATCCTCTCAACTTCCCGTTAACCATCTCCGGTATCTCTGAATGGATGATCCCACTGCCCGCCGTCATCCACTGAACATCACCCGGTCGCAATAGACCATCGTTGCCAACCGAGTCTTTGTGCCGCATCAAGCCATCCAGCATAATTGTCACTGTTTCAAAACCACGATGAGGGTGATTCGGAAAACCTGCGATATAGCGATCCGGATCTTCACTGTCGATGCAGTCAAGCATCAAAAACGGATCAAGCATATTTAGCTGCGACGTACCAACCATTCGGGTCAGCTGGACCCCAGCTCCATCAGTAGCAGGGACTCCGGGTAAAATATCTAATAAGTGTCTAGTCCCTGTCATTTATGACCCTGGGCCTTTTGATGTTGGGAGCTGGAAATAAAGTTTGTTCTAAAAATAGCAACAGCAAGTCGGGCGTCAAAACTCATTTTTGAATTAGATTGGATCATCTTCGTGTACGCAATCTTGAAACCTGCCGACCCGTGCGATCCCGCACTTAACTCTATTGCATTGCGGGTCAAGACAGGTTCGCATCTGAGACGCACAAATTTATTTTTCAGAGAACTTATTCTGCATCGGCCCGTAGCCGGATTATCCGTCTCGCGAAAGTCTCGAAATCGGTCGGTGGTCGCCCTATTATCCACTCCAAAACACGTGGCGAACCAACTAGGCCGTGAATATCGTAGTGGGCAAACATCCTCCGCATGCAATCTTGACCGAAGTCGGAAATGCCCATGTTCGCCGCATGAGCTATCACCTTATCGACGGGTAATTTTTTGGCCTCAATTTTACAACCGAGAACTCGCGTAAGTATTGCCGCCTTTTGAACTAACGTAATAACAGGCCCGCAGATTTCGAAGATACCATTTACGCATCCAGGATCGTTCACAATGCGGTTTGCTGCCTCTGACACATCTTTAAGATCAACCAAAGCCATTTCTGCTTCGACTTCGTATGCCATCCCGTGCTCGCCTGTTTCCAGCATTTTATCCCAACTAGGAAGCATGTTTTGATAATATGATCCAACCTGCAGGATGCTAAACGGTACTCCAGATTCGATAATCGCCTCTTCAACAAACAAACGCGCCCAGTGGTGTCTTAGCGCCTGTACTTGAGTGTGCAAAACGGAATGAAAAATTAAACGTTCCACTTCCGCTGATTTTGCAGCCGCAATTACACTTTGCGCGATAATGCCTTCATCTTCGACCATGTTTGGACATATGAAATAAATTGCGCGGCAGCCAGCTGCTGCAGCCGACATGTCAGCAACATTAGCAAGATCTCCGTGAAATACCTCAGCAGCACCCAACGCACTTAATTCATCGTCCATGTCTCTTCGGCGCATTATCACCCGGACCGGCTCTTCTGATTGAGCAAATTCTTCAATCATGGCTCTACCGGTTTTACCACCGGCACTCGTAATTAAAATCATGCTCTGTTCCTCGGATTTTTAAAATGTCACCGAGCAAGACCCGGATCAAAATTTTGACGAGCAACGGGGCTCAACCGCTACTCTGAGATTTACGGCGTTCGAATAATCACAACGCGGGACAAACTAGCCGGAAGAAAGATATGATACCCAGATTCTTGTCTCACGCTGGACAACGGCCACAGCGAGGATTTCTAAAACCGGTTTCGCTTCAAGTGATTTCGCGTCACGGCGAACTCTTGCTCACTCTCCTTTAGCTTTTAGCTCTAACGCGATAGAATTCATGCAATAGCGCTGACCCGTCGGCATCGGGCCATCAGGAAAAACGTGCCCTAAATGAGCATCGCATCTGGCGCAAAGGACTTCAGTACGCTTCATCAACATGGACCAGTCGTCCTTAGTCGCGACTGCATCGTCGTTCAAAGGTTGGTAAAAGCTCGGCCACCCTGTACCAGAATCAAATTTGTGTTCGGCATCAAAGAGCGGATGACCACAACATCGACAGGTATAGATACCCGGCTCCTTGCATTGATCGTATTCGCCTGAGAACGCGCGCTCGGTGCCATGTTGACGGGTGACGTGGAATACTTCCGGGCTCAACTGAGCCCGCCATTCCTCCTCGGATTTTTCGATTTTTTCGACCATAATTTTTAATGCCTATTTTTCGAGTTAAGGCGTTGTAAAATCGTTCCAAAATCCCTCAGAACCTGGCCGCCATCGCCCGTAAAACTAGAGCCATGCATGCAGGCCAACGTTGTAGGGTTCATTGCAGCAAGCCTCTCCAAAATTGGGATTGTCTCTCCAGTAAAGGGAACCGCGCCAGACATCGGGCCTTCGGACTGCCGTTGGGTGTAATCCTCCGACCGACCCACGATATCACCTTCTGTAAGCGCCTCGACATTTCCACCTTGCCCAACGAGGTCCGAGCAAAACAGCGTCGATGAGCTCTCCTCGAACAGTAGGCTAGCATCCCAGCCGTGGGGGACATGCTTTGTCTCAATCACTTGGAAAGTATGGGACCCAGTCTGGATCCTCTCATCTGCCCCCAAAACACGAGGTGGCCGGTCTGAGAAATCCCCAATACTGGTGCGTGCACCGACGAAGCTACAGAATGGTTCGGCATGCGTCGCAATACCAAGCCAATCGTTTAAGGCGCCGCATTCATCAGACTCAAAGTGACTGAACCCAACCCAACGGATTGTTGCTGGATCCAGCACCGATTCCACACCAGCCTTTATTTCAGGGAACAAGCCTCGCAAGTTAGTGTGATAGAGCAACGGCTCTTCGTCCCTAACCAAGAAAGATGAAAATTGGAAATTCGCTCTCTCTACGAAGCACGTAATCCGAAAAAGATCAGGCGCGATTTCGTCAACAGTAGCATTCATACTCAGTACCTATAATCAGTGGTTATATCATTAAGCTGACGAATTAGAGCAGGCCACTCGCACTGGCCCGTACCGTTCTCGTCATACTGTTTCGCTGTATGCTCGCAAATCTCTTTCGGGGGAAAGCGTATTTTTTGTCCTGAAGCAGCGGCAGCAGAGAGTAATGTCAGCTGTGCCCGGCAGACTTTCTCCAGAAAATACATTTGAGTCCAGGCCTCACCTATAGTAATTCCCGTGGTGAGTAGGCCATGGTTCCTAAGAATCATTACCTTCTTTTCACCTAAGTCTGCCGCCAGGCGTTCGCGTTCAGAGAGATCGAGCGCGATCCCCTCAAAGTCATGATACGCTGTTTTCCCGTAGAACATCATGGCATCTTGGTTTGTATAAATCAGACCGTCATCTAGCGCGGAGATAGCCATCCCTGCCTCTGTGTGGGTGTGGATTACACACGTAGCATCTGGGCGCGCAGCATGGATCGCACTGTGTATGGTATAGCCGGCTTTATTAATTTTATGTGGTGTATCGTCGAGTATGTTGCCGTCGAGGTCGATCTTTACCAAGTTTGACGCGGTGACCTCATCCCACCGAAGACCGAACGGGTTCAAGAGAAAATGATGGTCAGGCCCTGGGAGGCGTGCGGAAATATGGTTATAAATTAGGGTAGTTGTCCAACCGTAAAGATGAGCCAGGCGATAGGCCGCTGCCAGGTCAATGCGAACCTGCCATTCTTCTTTACTGATACGCCTCTTGGATGAGGATCTTGATATACCTTGAACTGCGGTCGCGCCCATAGTTCTCTTCCTTGCCACTATACCCGAAGTTTAGCACATAGACCTCTGCGAGCCACACCGTTCCGATTTCAATCGATATAGAGGCCGGCTCACATATATTTTTTACATTCTAAAACGCAAAATTATCGACCGTCAAAACCGACAGTCTGTAACTTCCCACTAAGTTTCAACGAGGTTTACCTGTCTCGACCATTAAAGCTCTGCACCTTACAGTGTCGTTTTTGAAAAGCGTTAGCAATAAAAGGATAACTCCGAATGCCTTCGCACAGCATCGCCGAAATAGGCTCTCTCATTCAGCCCGGTCGGGTCCATCGCCGTGTGTATGGCGATCCAGAGATATTTGAGTTGGAGATGGAAAACATCTTTGGTCGCGCTTGGATTTACGTCGGTCACGACAGTCAGATTAAAAATCCTGGCGACTTTATCACCACAAAGATCGGACAGCGTTCGATGGTGTTAACTAGGCATAGCGACGGACAGGTGCATGTAATACACAATCAGTGCGCCCATCGAGGCGCAATGGTTGTAGCCGACAATGCAGGCAATGCCGAAGAATTCGTTTGCTGCTACCACGGTTGGACCTATGACACGACAGGGAAGCTTATTAGGGTTCCTCTCAAGCATGGGTATCCAGAACATTTCGACCCCGAAAATCCTGCGATCTCTATGGTGCGCGCGCCTCGGGTTGATAGCTATCGTGGCTTCATATTTGCGTCACTTGCATCAGACGGGCCAACGCTGGCTGACTTTTTAGGTTATATGACGACATCAATAGACGACATGGTCGACCGAGCCCCGGACGGAGAATTAGAAATCGCGGGGGGTGTGTTCAAACACGCGTTCGACGGGAATTGGAAACTCTATTTAGAGAACCTCTGTGACGCAGCGCACCCGCTTTTTGTGCATCAGTCCTCGATCGAAGCTGCACGCGATCAAGACGATAAGGCGCATACCGACGGTGCCGGTGAAATAGCGGTACGGCAAATGCGCCAGAACGGCGCACCATACAAGGTTTGGCAGGAGCAAATCGGGATCTGGACCTACCCCAACGGACATTCCTTTCTGGGGGACTACCATGACGATGACAAACTTATTGCAAACCGGGGTAGCGATAGCTTCGCTGAATACATCAGGAGATTGGAAGCGAAAAAGGGTAAAAATGAAACCAAGCGCATCCTGGATGTCACGCGCTGGAACTCGAATATCTATCCTAATATTTCTTTTATGAGCCAGTTCCGCCAATTCCGAGTGGTACACCCGATAACGGTAAACCGGACCGAGGTTCACACCTACACTTTTCGAATGAAAGGTGCTCCCGAAAAGATGTTCGAGGATACAATCGCATTTGCAAACGTTACAAACGGCACTGGCTCACTCGTGCTGACCGACGACCTAGAGACTTACGGCAGAATTAGCGTTGGGATAAATGCTGGGGGCGCCGAGTGGATTGAGGTCGGCCGTGGGTTTGAGACCGACGAACGAGATTCATATGGTGGTGTTCGGGGGAAGGACTCAACTAGCGAAGTATACATCCGGAACATGTACAGCGCTTGGCTCGACTACATGGCAGCGGAGTAAAAGTATGAGCGTTACTCAGATCGCGCCTAACGAAGTTAAAGAATTTCTTATTAGTGAAGCACGTCTGCTAGATGAACGGCGTTGGGAAGAATGGCTTGCTCTTTTCGCAAAAGACGGCTGGTATTGGGTGCCGATAGAGGAGAAACAGTCCAACCCCAAAACCACGATATCGCTGATGTATGATGACCGCAAACTACTGGAAACGCGAATACGAAGGCTGGCGGCTGGATCGCTTCACTCACAGGCCCCGGTGTCCCGAACGACCCGCACGGTTGATAACGCTACGATTGAAAGCGAGAGCAACGAAATAATTACTGTCCGATCAAAATTTTTTATGATCGAGTACCGACGGGACAAACAGCGAATGTTCGGCGGCACGTATTGGCATGACCTGCGCCGAAACAGTGAGGGCTTTATCATTGTGTCAAAAAAAGTTGAACTAGTTAATTGTGACAGCATGATGGACGGGCTCAACATCCCCTTTTAAAGTGTTTTATAGACAAGGGGGCCGCATGAAAGAGATTACAAACGCCATCCGAATACACGCATATGGCGGACCGGAAGTTCTCCAGATGGAAGAAGTTCCCATAGCATATCCTGGCCCTGGCGAAGTCCGCTTGCGGCACACCGCAATTGGCGTAAATTTCGCTGATATACACACCCGAAACGGTCGCTATCCGCTACCAGAGCTGCCGGCCAGTATAGGCTCGGAGGGCGCGGGTGTCGTTGAGGCAATTGGCGATGGCGTTGATTTTGTATCTATAGGTGACCGTGTAGCCTATTCAAGCGGGGGTCACGCCCTGCCGCGTGGCTCCTATTGCGAGGCGCGGACGATGGCTGCAGACCGCCTGATTACCCTCCCAGATAATATTGATGACGCTACTGCGGCGGCAATGACAACGAAAGGACTGACAGCGCATTATTTAATCCACGACGTATACGCAGTCGGCCCAGGCGATACAATCGCGGTCCATGCCGCAGCCGGCGGCGTAGGCCAAATAATTTGCCAGTGGTCTAGACACAAAGGTGCTCGTGTCATCGGTATCGTTGGTTCCGATATCAAGGAACCGCATGCGGCTAATGCCGGGTGCCATCACACACTGGTGCGCGAACGTGACGACATCGTCGCTGCTGTAAAATCACTTACGGCGGGCGAAGGCGTGCAAGTCGTGTTTGATGCTGTGGGGGCTGATACCTTTGAGGAGTCGCTCAACTGTCTTAAACCAAAGGGTCTATTGGTATCCTACGGGACAGCATCGGGCCCCATTCCACCTTTCGATATCTTTCGACTAAACCATATGGGCTCACTTTACGTCACCAGCGCAGCCTATCTCTGGCATGTGCGAAACCGAGAGGAAATGTTGGATCGTGCGCAGGACCTAATTGACGTGGTCTCACGTGGAGTGGTCAAAATCCCAGTCGAGCGTCAATATCCACTTAAAGACGCGGCGGACGCACATAGAGATATGGAGAGCCGTTTAACGACTGGAATGAGTGTCCTTATCACCTAAAATCTGCCGTGCTCTGCTCGGCGTACATTCTTCAAATATAAATCGTAAGTGCGCGTGGAAAAACTGCGAAATCAACTGCGACTTGCTGCTAAGCGGTCCCAAGCTCTCTTTTTTTTACCAACTCTTTTGGCAGGGTGCGCACCATTAGGCCTCCTAGATGTCATCGTCCCCGAGGGAAACTACAAACGGCAATCTGATGTCGCATACGGAGATCATCCACGCCTAAAGTTAGACGTATATCATCCGAACATTGGCAGACAGGACGCACCCGTCGTGGTGTTTTTCTACGGTGGCAGCTGGAAATCTGGAAATCGTGGTAAATATCGGTTTGTAGGAGATGCATTAACAAACCTAGGGTACACCGTAGTGATCCCAGACTACCGGCTTTATCCTGAAGTACGATTTCCCGCCTTTGTAGAAGATGCCGCTCTCGCCGTCCGATGGGTTTACGACAATATCGCAAAAACCGGGAATTCCACCCGCCCAGTGTTTCTTGCAGGGCACTCAGCCGGCGCCCACATCGCGGCACTTCTAGCTGTCGACGCTTCCTATTTTCAGAGCCAATCGCTCGGTCCTCAAAACTTATGTGGAGTGATAGGTCTAGCAGGTCCGTACACATTCGATCCGCTGCGCTATCCTAGTACCCGCAAGGTCTTTGAAGGATTAAATGACCGAGATTACGCGCGACCATCCGCCCGAATAACAGGTGTTTCTCCACCATTTCTGCTGTTGCACGGTGCACATGACAGTACTGTTAACGCTGCGAACACGCTCGACTTTGCACGAAAGCTCGAGGAAAAGGGTAATACCGTCAAAAAAGTGTTGTTCCCCGAATTAGGGCATTACCGGATTATACTTGCGGTAGCGCGCCCATTTGACGATATCGCGCCGGTAAACAACGAAATAAGCGACTTCATAGAGCAGCATCGCGGCTGCGGAACAAGTTGAATTTACAACTCACTTGATCAGTTCTTCCGAGCCCGACATGATATCCACTGAAATTTCAGGAGGATCATTATTATGTCGGAAGACCCGACAGTTCGCCTCGGCTCTGATGGCAGGCCCATCGGATTTATCGACCACCCTAAGGAATATCGCACTATCAGTTATGAAGTAATCGAAGGGGCTATAGGACTTCTAACACTTAATCGTCCGGAGAAGTTGAACGCATTCGACGAGCGCATGATCCGCGAAATACGATCCGTAATCTGGAAAGTAAACTTCGATGAAAGCGTTCGCGTTCTCGTAATCACCGGCGCTGGTCGCGGGTTTTGCTCTGGAAGAGATATTCTTGGTCTAGATTACGAAAATAATCTACCGTCGCCACAATACCGTGCGTACGTCAGAGCAAATCACGAAATGCTCGATGACATAGAAAACATGGAAAAACCTGTGATTTCTATGGTCAATGGTATCTGCGCAGGTGGCGGCGTGGAAATTGCAATTGCGAGCGATTTTAGGATAGCGTCTGCCAGCGCGTCGTTTGTTTTAACCGAAAATAATATCGGCGTGATACCAGCTTCCGGCGCGGCATCGCGGATGATCCAAATGATCGGCATCGGCCGGTTAAAGGAAATGATGATGACGACGCTCCCAGTGGATGCCTTAACGGCTGAACGCTGGGGTTTGGCAAACCGCGTGTTCGCACCAGAAAAATTGCTAGAAGGCACTCTAGATTTTGGACGCATCTTAGTTGACCGCGCGCCGTTGGCGCTGGGTATGGCCAAACACGTAATAAACACATGTCAAAACACTGACACCGAAACTGGACGTCTCATAGAGCGCCTTGGGCAATCCGTATTAATTCAGTCCGAAGATTCACGTGAGGGAAACGCAGCATTTCGTGAAAAGCGGAAACCAAGGTGGAAAGGCAGATGAGCATACGACAAGTTGGCGGTGTTGACTTATGGGTCGAGCAAGGTGGCACAAGTAATGGCCCTACGCTGCTACTGATGCACGGGCTATCTGGGACTGGCGGCGTGTGGAGTGGGCTACGCCCTCTCCTTGAAAAATACTGGCCGGGGAGTTGGGTCATCCCCGATTTGCGGGGCCACGGGAGATCCGCCCATAGCGAAAATTATGGCATTGCGTGCCACGCAACCGACATGGCCGAATTGGTTCGAGGATCGGACGAACTCTATCTCGCTGGTCATTCCATGGGTGGGTTGGTCGGTATTCTAATGGCATCGGGTTGGTTTGGTGTCGCACCAAAAGCTGTGGTTACGGCCGGGGTGAAACTTAACTGGACAGAGAAAGAATATCTTGGCTTAAAAAAACTCATTGAAATGCCTGTGCGCTGGTTCAAAACGGAGAAGGAAGCGCGTGAGAGGTTCGTATTAGTCACGGGGCTGAGAGGGGTGATAGACCCCGCATCGGAATTCGCCCGCACGGGTATCCGTCAGGAAAAAGGAAAATGGAGGCTTGCTGCTGACAACCGGACTGCAATGGTGGCGTATGCGGACGCACCGGACATCTACAACGCTGCCCGGTCCCCAATCACGCTGGCTGCGGGTGAATTTGACCAAATGGTCTCAGCTGCGGCCTTAAAAGTCTTAAATCCGTTGGCAGAGGAAATACCGGGGCTTGGCCACAACCTCCACGTGGAAAATCCAAGCGCTTTTTGGAAACTCATCTCGAAAACCGCGGGAATAAATTGATGACCATCGATACAGAGTCATTCCGATTTCGATCTCTAGTCAAACGTTTGGCGGCCAATGGAGAGGTGGAAATCGTCCACGAACCAACCTCGCTCTCTAAGATAGCGGGGTGCTTAGAGGGCAACCCTTGCGGCGCATGGTTCCGCAATGTCGGCCCGGATTGTCAAGAACTCGCCGGCAATATCATGGGATCCCGGCGAAGATTAGCGATGTCTATAGGCGTCGAGGAAAACCAACTTCTTCGTGAGATTTCCAAACGCCTGTCGACCCCAATCGAACCAGTCGAAATAGGCAGTGCCGATGCGCCAGTACAACAAGTTGTTAAACTCGAAAATGCCGCCGACCTGACGGAGCTTCCGGTGCATCTTCAGCACGGCGACGACGGTGCACCATATATCTCCGCTACTCTCGATTTTTCGACTGACCCTAAAAACAACCGAACAAACGTTGGAATGCGACGTCTAATGCTGCGGGGTCGCAAACAGGCTGGTATCGATCTAAATGCGCCGAGCGACCTCCGGGTGATCTATGGCGGCGCGCAATGTGAAGGCAATCGCATGCCGGTTGCGTTCGCCGTTGGCTTCCACCCGGCCGACGCCATAGCCGCGCTCGCGATGACCCCAGCTGTCGACGAGCTCTCGCTGATGGGCGCGGCGCGAGATGCCCCAGTACCCGTAGTTAAATGCATCACAAATAATCTTAGAGTACCCGCTGATGCAGAATATATAATAGAAGGATTTCTCAACGCCGACGGGTGGGTGGAGGCAGAAGGGCCCTTCGGTGAGTATGTTGGCTACTATGGGCGCCTCAAACAAAACCCTGTCTTCCACCTTACGGCTATAACACAACGTACAGATGCATTGTTTCAAACAGCAACAATAGGTGGCCGTAATATGGCCAAAACAGATACCGCCCAACTCTGCGCGCTTCGCACTGAACAGGCGATTTGGTCTGCGCTAGAAAGCGCCGTTCGTGAGCCTGTCGCGATATACTGCCCGCCAGCCACCGGCGGCATGTACAATGTCCGCATCTCACTCAACCAGCGAATGCCGGGCGAAGCACGCAACGCTATTGCGGCGGCCTTCGGTTCCACGGCGGATACTAAACATGTCTTCGTAGTAGATTCCGATATTGACGTGTTCAATGATGAACAGATGGAATGGGCGTTCGCGACACGTTTTCAAAGCGAGCGTGACCTTGTGGTTGGAGATAATTTTCGGGCGGTTCCATTAGACCCATCACTTCAAGGGGAAACAACTGGATCGAAGGCCGGGTTCGATCTAACGCGTCCTTTCGGGCAAGCTAACAATCAGGAGTGGAAGATTCCTGATCCACCGGATTTTCAGCAAACGCAGCTATGCAGCGTTGAAGAAGCGTTAAACGAAGGCCCAAAGTATTTTCGGGAATTAATGAACGCGACAAGATCGGATGACGGTCGGGAAATAGTCCGAGAATTAGGTAATTTTTATGATAACGGGCGGTTAACCCGGATGGGTGATGGGCGCTATATCTTAGACTGATGTCTATAGCATTGCGCACACATGAAGCGGCTATCCAATGCGCATCCGGTGCACTATACACCCGAGCTTCGTGAATTCCGCGGCTAACCACCAAACTGAGTTTTTTCTTGCAACAATGCACTTTGGCTGGGACCATAAACGGGCGTTATGATCAATAAATTAAACGATAAGGGAAAAGAATATGGAAACCCGAGCGGCAATCGCAACTGAAGCTGGTAAACCTCTATCGATAGAAACCGTTACATTGGAGGGTCCAAGGGATGGAGAGGTCCTTGTTGAAGTAAAGTCAACGGGTATTTGTCATACGGATGCATATACTCTCTCAGGCGCCGACCCTGAGGGACTTTTCCCCGCAATTCTTGGTCATGAGGGTGCAGGTATTGTGGTCGATTGTGGACCGGGTGTCACAACTCTAAAGAAAGGCGATCACGTTATTCCGCTTTACATACCAGAATGCCGACAGTGCAAAGCATGTCTGTCGGGAAAAACGAACCTTTGCACCTCCATCCGGGAGACACAGGGGCAAGGCGTCATGCCCGACGGGTCCAGTCGTTTCTCAATCGGCGGCGACAAACTCTTCCACTATATGGGTACCTCGACCTTTTCAGAACATACCGTCGTCCCAGAAATTGCCCTCGCAAAGGTTCGAAAAGACGCGCCGTTCGACAAAATTTGCTACATTGGTTGCGGCGTGACGACGGGGATCGGCGCCGTCATCTACACAGCAAAGGTAGAACCTGGCGCAAACGTCGCAGTTTTTGGGCTTGGAGGCATTGGACTAAATGTGGTTCAAGGCGCACGGCTAGCCGGCGCAAATATGATTATCGGCGTTGATATAAATGAATCAAAAAAAGAGATGGCAGAACGCTTTGGAATGACCCACTTCGTTAATCCGAGAGAAGTTGGAGAAGACTTGGTTTCTTACCTTATCGATCTTACTGATGGTGGCGCAGACTATTCGTTCGAATGCATCGGAGATGTAAATATCATGCGCCAGGCCCTAGAATGCACTCACCGCGGTTGGGGCGAAAGCGTGATCATCGGCGTCGCCGGCGCCGGCCAGGAAATTGCAACCCGTCCATTTCAACTTGTTACTGGACGTGTTTGGAAAGGGACAGCGTTCGGTGGTGTAAAGAGCCGCCGAGACGTTCCTAAATTTGTCGACTGGTACATGGATGGAAAAATTGAGATCGATCCGATGATCACACATACGATGCCACTTGAAAAAATAAATGATGCGTTTGACCTTATGCACAGGGGCGAAAGTATTAGAAGCGTTGTTAACTATAGCTAGAGAATATCTGCTCAGTCACAGGTAATAGCGATTTCATCTAAATGAGGATGACACGGCGTTACGGGTCAAAATCGTAATCCGTTGGAATGCATTTTGTTTGTTTGTGCTAAGGCAGAGCCGCAAAACTTCAAACGCATAGATTTTGCGTGGTGTGGGCTTAATAAGTAACGATCTAATTGAAAGATCGCGCGGAGTGCTGCCTAAGAAACAGTCTGTGACGAGCACTGACGGAATAAAACATCATCGGGATCTAGAAGTAACCTTGATTACATTTAATCAGATCTACTCGCTTTCTTCTCCCTTTCGCTCGCTTTTGAAAACAAGATACATAAGCCCGATCCCTAAAGCCAAACTAAGAATAATGCCGGCTAACATTGCAAGGATGCCAGCAGTACTAATTTCAATATCACCAAATTCATTCCACATATAAATTGCCCCCCAAACAGCGAGAACAAGCATTGCGACCAAGGAAACGAAGAGGATAGTTGTTTTGTTCATTTTACTAGGTTCCATACACGAGTTCCGTATAACGGATTGGCGCTAGGCATGAATAGAAAGTTTTCTTATCCCTGTGTAACCAATAACGCGCAGACCAATACCAGTGGCTTCGAAAAAACGTTTTAGACGCCGAAAACTGGGCGAATTATCGACCGTTTAAGACTTTTATAATTTCTCAACCCTATATGCGTCTTATCACATTTAAGAAAAGAATAGTTGGCTCTTAAACTAGTTCAACTACAATCGCAGTTGAGATAGTGATATTGCAGGAATTGCAGATGCTAAAAGAGGATCTGAACACGCTGATAACTCGAGTAGGGGCCGGTACGGGGTGTGGGAACCTAATGCGCCACTATTGGCAACCGGCAGCACTGACCGAGGAATTGTCCGATGACCGCCCGGTAAAGGCGGTGACGCTTATGGGCGAAGACTTAGTCCTTTACCGCAACGCTGATAACGAATACGGGCTAATTGGTCGCGCCTGCCCCCACCGGGGTGCGGATTTATGTTTCGGCAGATTAGAAGACGGTGGGCTGCGCTGCGCGTTTCACGGCTGGTTATTTGACCACACTGGTAAATGCATCGAACAACCTGCAGAACCTGCCGGTAGCAATTTCTACAGAAAGGTCAAACATACGGCTTATCCTTGCCTCGAACGTAATGGAATTATTTTTACCTATATGGGTAAAGGAAACCCGCCCGCACTACCAGCGTTCGACTGTTTTGAAGCGCCGGGCGAATTTACGTTCGCCTTCAAAGGCTATGTCGACTGCAATTGGTTGCAACTTAATGAAGTAGGTATTGATCCCTCTCATGCTTCGTTTCTGCATCGTTTCTTCGAGGACGAAACCGAAGAAGGGGCCTACGGTCAACAGTTTCGCTTTTCGACCGAAGAAAACGATATGGCCATCACAAAAGTTTTGCGCGAATACGATTGCCCCGAGATTGAGATTGAACGCACTGAAACGGGTATACGCCTGTATGCGCTGCGACGCCTGAATGACGACAACGTCCATGTTCGGGTTACAAATCAGATTTTTCCGAACGCAATTATTATTCCAATAAGCAACGAAATGATGCTGACGCAGTGGCATGTGCCTATCGACGACACAACAAGCTGGTGGTACGCGATTTTCTCTAGCTATAGCGAGAAGGTCGATAAGGAAAAAATGCGCAACGACCGTTTAAAACTGTATACACTACCCGACTACCGGCCTCGCAAGAACCGGGCAAACAATTATGGCTTTAACCCAGAAGAACAGCGCAGCCGCACCTACACGGGCATGGGCGATGACATCAACGTTCATGATCAGTGGGCAGTAGAATCCCTCGGCAAAATCCAAGACCGAACGAAAGAACACCTCGGCGCAACAGACAAAGCAATCATAGCCAACCGCAAAATCATGCTCCGAGCTATCGAAGCGCTAGAAAATGGCGCGGAGCCGGAAATCACGCTGCGACCCGCTAACCCTGCGACATGCCGGGGGCCAGTAGCAATTGATACGATTGCCCCGGCCAACAACTGGCGCGAAACATGGAAGGTAACTGCGGTCGAGCGTCGGTCTCGGTCAGAGTGGGCGCAACACCCTTGGCCATTGGAGACATAAATTGAGGGAACGCAATGACACAATGGGCCGAACCGACTTTATTTCTGCAAATAACCTGTGGTCCGACAGAGATTTTAGCGAAGCGGAGAGGGTCGTAAGGCTGATTAAGGATAACGGCCTGGAGGTTATCCGCCTCTCATACCCCGATCAGCACGGAATCCTGCGTGGAAAAACCATCATGGCAGGTGAGATCGAACAGGCGTTGCGTAATGGTTGCGCGATAACAACCACTCTCCTCGCGAAGGATACCTCGCACACGACAGTTTTTCCGGTGTTTTCCCCAGGCGGTGGTTTCGGCATTCCGGAAATGGAGAACGCAGGTGATTTTATCGCGGTGCCGGTGCCTACTACATTTAGGCTCTTACCTTGGGCACCCGGCACCGGTTGGGTTCTGTGCGATGGCTACTTAGCCAATGGAGAACCCGTGCCATTTTCGACGCGGCAAGTGTTAAAAAACGCGATTTCTTCGCTTGAGGAACGCGGATTCGATTACATCGCAGGCATCGAGGTCGAGTGCCATATCTATCGGTTAGAAGATCCTATGCTCCGACCAGAGGATGCTGGACAACCAGCTAACCCACCCCGTGTGAGTTTAATTGCGCGGGGATATAACTATCTCACAGAACTACGGATGGACGAACAAGACCCAGTCTTTGAGATTGTAAGGCGTGAGCTACTTGCACTCGGATTACCACTCAGAACGTTAGAGACAGAGTTTGGCCCAAGCCAATTCGAGTTCACACTAGGGCCTCTTCCAGGTTTGGAAGCTGCAGATAACATGATTCTTTTCCGCAATGCTGTAAAACAAATTTGCCGGCGGAATGGCTATCATGCGACATTTATGTGTCGACCCGGTCTTCCCAACGCATTTGCTAGCGGCTGGCATCTTCATCAGTCTTTAGAGCAAATATCAGATGGCACTAACGCTTTCGCCCCCAACAAAGAAAAACAACTTCTATCCTCAACCGGCATGTCTTTTGCCGCAGGTATACTCCAAAACGCCGCCGGCGCGATGGTATTCACCTCACCAACAGTAAATGGATATAAACGTTATAAGCCGAATTCCTTAGCGCCGGACCGAGTAGTTTGGGGACGCGACAACAAGGGAGCAATGTTGCGCATCGTCGGCGCCGGACACGGCGATTCTGCTACCCGTATAGAAAATAGAGTCGGCGAGCCGGCGGCTAATCCATATTTATATATCGCGTCCCAAATTCTTAGCGGTCTGGATGGCCTGAACAATGGACTTGTTCCACCAGAGATTACAGACGATCCTTATGCAACCGACGCTGAACAGCTGCCGACCAATCTGATGGACGCTGTTACAGCACTTGATGAAAGTACTATGTTCCGCCAAGCCCTTGGGAACCGGTTCGTAGATTACTTTCTGCACATAAAACGTGCGGAGATAGCGAGGTTTCTCTCAACAGTTACCGATTGGGAGCAGCGAGAATATTTCGAGCTCTTCTGAAACTGCCGCAATTTTGCCCAATTACTGCCTAGGCTGAGGTGCGCATTGGAAATTAAATAGCGGGCATGAAATGAAAATCGTTAAATTATTCGTTCGCATTCGCCGGAGACTGGGCATACAACTTTATGGTAGACATCTATTTCCTCTCAGGTTTTATCGCAGGCTGGCTCACGCACACGTGAATAGGCGGCATCTTCCTTTAGTCAGCCACCTTCAACCTCATCCGCACCACGCCACGGAAATCTTCGGGATCCACAACTTCACCCTTCCGGACGATCTCTATTTTTCCTTCCCGCGCCAAAAAAAGCATTTGTTGCTTCACAGGATTCATAAACCGTCGCCACGCATCGGGCTTTTCAGCAGCCTTGCGCCGCGCCTCCCCGAGAGAACGTGCGATCTCGGCAGGCGCCACTGATACTTTACGTTCTAAAGTTTGAAGGATTATTTCTGCAATCGGATCGAGTGACTTTTCATTTTTCTCTTCCATGTGCAGGTTTTACGCCTCGATTGGACACGAGACAAGATAAACACCAGAGGGTAACAAGGGGGTATGGCAAATAGCTCTATACTCGGCGGTATTTCACAGGCGATGGCAAATCGCAACTACCGCATTTACACAATTGGTGCGATCCCATCCCTAATGGGCACCTGGGTTCAACGCATGGCGATGGGCTGGTTTGCTTGGGAATTGACAGGGTCGGGGGCTTGGCTGGGGCTAATCGCATTTGCTGACCTCGCGCCATCGGTGCTATCCGCGCCAATTGCCGGCGCTTTCGCAGACCGAGTAAATCGTCTCCGTATTGTGAAATTGGTTCAGTGCCTCTCTCTTTGCCAGGCCCTGATGCTGGCGACTTTGACACTGTCTGGAGTCATGACAATAGAACTGCTGTTTGGGCTCGCGCTGGTTCAAGGTGTCGTTCAAGGAATTCATCAACCCTTCCGCCACGCACTCCTCGGCACAATTGTAACCCGAGAAGAGATGACAGCCGCTATTGGCATCAATTCAACAATTTGGAATTCATCACGCCTTATCGGCCCAGCCGTCTCGGCGGTAGTAATCCTGAATTTAGGCGTGGGGGCCACCTTTCTGATAAACGCATTTAGTTATGTGCCAATGCTCATAGGACTTTACATGATAAATGCCGAACAACGACCGGCAGCGCCAAAATCGCTTACCCGAGTTCCCGCAGAAATCATGGAGGGCATCCGTTTCGTCACTGGCCACCAATTCATTGGCACAATCATGTTTATGCTTCTGGTCTTCTCTTTTTTTGGCAGAGCAACGCAAGAACTACTTCCAGGTTTTACCGGAACCGTATTCAATGTAGGTGCCGATGGGTTGGCCATGCTAACGGGAGCGGCGGGACTTGGGTCACTTTTTTCCGGTATTTGGCTATCGCGACGTGGGACGCTTGCGGGCCTATCCGACATTTTAATCGTTATGGTGTTACTAATCGCAGCGTCGCAGTTAGCCTTCGTCGCCACCGACATCTTCTGGGTATCTTTAACAGTATTCATTGCTTGGGGGTTTGTGCTCAACGGCGCTGGAATCGTCTGCCAGTCTTTAGTCCAAGCCACCGTCCCAGACACAATCCGAGGCCGAGTGGTGAGCTTATACGGGATGCTTTGGCTAGGAACTCCTGCACTGGGAGCATTCGTCATGGGTGTCGCCGCTGACTACTTCGGGTTCCGCGCCCCAATTGCCGGTGGCGCGCTCGTCGTACTAGTCACTTTCGCATGGGCGCTACCACGGCGAAATCGGCTCAAGGTCAGCATAAACGCAGTAGCGAAAGAGACTTCCTAATTTCCCGGTGTTTCTAAAATTGTGGCGCGGCGCATATCACGCGGGTGCAATACATCGTCGAACGGTACACCCCGATGCATGGTCTGCAAATTGTCCCACATAACTAAATCACCGGGTTGCCATTGGTGGCGATAAACATAACGACGTTGCGTCGCGTGAGCAGTTAATTGGTCGAGTAATCTGCGCCCCTCAGCCCGATCCATCTCTAAAATGTGGGAGGCGTGACTCGCCAAGTAGAGAGCACGTCGTCCCGTCCTTGGGTTTATATTTACGAGAGGGTGCTGAGCAGGCGGGCGTGTTTTCTTTATAGAAGCATTGATATCTCCCATGCCGCCTAATGCCCGCGAATACCATATGGAGTGCTCCGCGTTCAAACCGTCTATTCGTTGTTTCACGCCCCCAGCAAGATCGTCATAGGCTGATTTCATATCCGCAAATTCGGTTTCCCCTCCGTCTGGCGGCACGACGTGCGCAGCCAATAAAGAATAAGTCGCGCGCACTGGATCAAAGGTTACGTCAGAATGCCAAAGCAAATTTCCCTTATGAAAAGCACGACGTGGGTCGTCAATAGCATGTATATTTCCCTCTTCATCCAGATTACCAACATCGATCAACTCGTCAGTTGTCAAACGGATACCCCGGGCAGATACGGTTTGTTGCATTCGTTGACGCATTAGAGGTCCAAATTGTCGCGCGAAAGACAGTTGATCTTGCTCTGAAACTGGGTTGGTATTCCGGAATATACAGACGCCATAGTGGTCCAATACTTCAACGATACTGCGGTGCATTTCGTCATCAAGTGGCTGCGCTATGTCCAAACCATCGCATATAGCGACGAACTCGCCCGAAATTAGCTTGAACTCAGGCATAGCTTCCATACATCGGCCCATGTCGTTTCAGAGAGAACTGCACTTCGCTTTAGACGTTATCAAAATTACCGTTGATCCGGGCGGATTTCTATTTGTTCGTAAGGTTCGATTTCTGATATTCGGCATCAAAAAGCACTTCACCATGTTCCGCGAATTGCTCCGCTAGAACCTCCGCTTCATTCTTTAAATTGTAGCGCCCGCTATTGAAATGCGGGATCACATACCGAGCGAACAACTCCAACGAATGCCTAAGCTTTTCAGATCCCGCCCATTCATGGGTGGTAAGCATAACGCCACCGAATTGTCCGTTCTGTTCAATCTTATTCTCGATCCAGGCAATAGCGTCATCTGGCGTCCCAATAACCCAGTCGCGCCGCTCAGCAGCCGACACCGCTGTAATCTCTGATATAGGCTGATCCGGATAAGCCTGATACAAAGATTTAAAGCCAATAGAGAGAAAATATCCGGTCTCCCGCATTAAGCCCTCCCGCACGTCAGCCCATGCCTTCTCTCGGCTCTCTGCGAGGTAAAAACTACTTACCAAATGCCAGCTGTTACGATTGGCGGTCTTGCCTTCGCGTCCGCACGCTTTTTCAAAATCTGACCAAAGCGACGTAAACACGCCTCCGCCAGGGCGATTGAGACCACAGGGCGTCCATAACTCCATATCGTGGCGCGCGGCAAGATCAAGGCTTTCCAATCCACCCGTTGTAGGCAAAGCCAAAGGCAGTCGCGGTTGCTGATAAGACTTCAACTGGAGGCGCATATCGTCGAACTGCCAAAACTCACCCTTATGGCTTATCGGGTCATCCGCCTCTAGAAGGCGTACGATAACATCTGCCGCCTCGCTCATCATTCGCCGCGCCCTACCGCTGTCGATATTGAATAGCTTTTTATCAGTCACCAAGCTCGATGGCCCGATCCCAAGGATCGCCCGACCGTAACTGAGATGATCCAAAAACGCGATCCGCTCAGCTACCTGAAACGGGTGATGAAACGGTAAATTTGTGACCGACGTTCCCAGCCGAATACGCCCGGTTTTTGCTGCCGCCATCGACAGAGCCATTTCTGGTGAAGGAATAGACTCCCAACCGCCCGAATGGTGTTCGCCGATATGAAACGAATCGTATCCCAGACTTTCCGCGAAGGGGATTAAATCAATATCTCTATGAAATGCGAGTGTTGGATTTTCCGAAGGATGATGCGTCGGCATCATAAAAAAAGAAAACTTCATCTTAAATCTTGTTCTTTATCACTCTGACTTATCCCCAGGGCCCCATGAACTGTTCGCCGGCAAAACTATCTGAAACGCCGTCGAGTGTTTCTGGCCAGTTGTCGTTATCTATTACGCGGCGCTGCTCGGCCGGTCGGGGACGACCTTCCCAACCAACCTGTTCCATATAATAGTATAACTGAATAGCGTGCCCATCAGGATCGATCGCGAATACGGAATAGTCCATGCCAGGTAATAGTTCTGGTGGGAAATAGCGCAACTCAACACCTTTCGACTGCAACCAGGTTACCGCAGATTTTAGTTGTGCATAATCATTCAAGCGTACCCCGAATGCCATGCTAGTCGACCACTCTGTCAACCCCAGCTCTGAACGTAAGGCCATCGGATACAGCGCCAAAGAGTGATGCTCTGTTGTACACCGAAGAAAATAGCAGTCTTTTCCATTCCATGAGATCGTTTCCGTAACAATTAGGCCAAGTCGACCCTGATAAAATTCAAGTGCTGCGGCCATATCGCTAGTAAAAAGCCGTACCGGCCCAATTCCGGTAATTTTAAAGGGCCGCGGCAGCCTTATTCCGCCAACATCATTTATTGCATCACCTTCTTCAAGCGAATTGGTGCCCGCTGTCAGGTCTATATTAAGTTCCTTCGCTGCGCGCACCTCTTCCGCTTCACGGATATAGGGTAACTCCGGAGCCTTTAAAAATTTCTGGGGGTACATATTTTGCGGTTTTGAGAGTCCATCCCATCCGATTTGTTCGATGCCATAAAAGAGCTCATTTATCCGCCCCTCTGGATCGTTTGGGTATACGTGCCAATTCGAACCTGGAATATCGCGACCCGTCCGGCCAAAGTCCACGCCTACCTCAGTGAACCATTTACTAGCATCACGCACCTCGCGTAGGCTGCCTACCTGCCATGTAATCTGGTTCATAGTAACACCATCTGTCATCAAATTTTGGTAATCGATAGCTTTTCGCACTCTGTAGGGGAAAAGAACAAAGGCGTGATGATCCGTGCCATAACGCATGAAGAAACCACGGGACTCACCAAGTCCCTCAAGGGCCTTTGGATCCCGAGCGCGCGGTGCAAAATCAATTGTATCAGTAATTTGGAACCCTAAAAGATCCTTGTAGAATCTTAACGACGCAGCCATATCATTGGCGTAATAGCCAAAATGGCCCAGACGGCGCAGCTTAAATGGCCGATCAAGACGTATCCCACCCACGTCAAAGCTGTGATTGCCCCGCGACCCCATTTATTTTTTTGCCCTCCCTCAGTTTCCCGCAGCAGGCGCCAGGTATGGTTTACCGAGCATATGATCGCTAACCTTCTCGGCAATAACCAACACAGCCGCATGAATATTCCCGGATACCAGATCCGGCATTGCTGAAG
Source organism: uncultured Alphaproteobacteria bacterium (assembly GCA_913046035.1). Lineage (GTDB taxonomy): Bacteria > Pseudomonadota > Alphaproteobacteria > MPNO01 > UBA830 > UBA830. The sequence goes on from CAJWSW010000020.1 coordinate 36,494, forward strand.
CGTCCACGACGCGAAGTCCATCGGCCCCCTTTACCCGGCATTCCGTGTCGAGAACAGCTTCCGGATTATTACCCATTGGCGCTGTGCAAGAGGGATGATGAGCAGTGACTGCAGTTCGACGAATCCAGTCGTCGATCTCTGTATCGGACCTTACATTTGGTCCGGGTGCTGTCTCAACACCGCGAAAGGTGTCCAGGGCAGGCTGGTGCATGAGGTCACGCGCGATTTTCACACCAGTGCGAAGCGTCTCAAGATCGTTCGGCATCTCAAGGAAATTTTGGATAATACGAACTTTATCAAATGGATCGGCGGAACGAAGCAGAACCTCGCCACGACTTTCGGGATGTAACAACACAGGACGCAAACCAAATCCATCCGTGTAGGCTTTCCTGACGCCGGGAAACCACATTTGGGCGTTACCTGGCGCGCCGCGAAAAAGAAGCTGTATATCGGTCGTAGACAGCTGAGACTTAGTCTTAAGAAATCCGTGCAATCCGCCGGGCAACACTGTTGCCGGTCCGGTTCCAAAAAGATGTGCACGCACTATTGAAGTAGCCATGCGGTCAAAGCGCATCTCAGCTCTGAAGGGACCAGGACTTGGTCGAGTGGCTGTAGGCTGCACCGCAAGATGATCTTGCAGATTTTTGCCGACATACGGGGAGTCAACGACCGGTTCGATATCCACGCTACGAAGGTGATCGACCGGGCCAATACCAGATAGCATCAACAATTGAGGCGAATTAAACACACCACCTGAGAGAACAACCTCTTTAGTAGCTCGGATAACCTCGGGGCGCCCGAGTCGGATAAACTCCACACCCACAGCACGTTTTCCCTCCAGTACCACTCGGCTCACTTGCGTGCTCACCCGCAGGTCCACATTTCCTCGCCGAATAGCAGGTCTCAGGAATGCAGTCGCAGCACTGTGGCGTCGCCCTCGATAAATATTTGATTGGCTGCGACCAAGTCCCTCTTGCTTTTCACCATTATAGTCCTCGGTATAACCCACACCTGCAGCCTTACCGGCCTCTATCCAGGCGTCCCAAAGTGGATCTTGCGATTTTGCAAACTGAGTTTTCCATGGGCCCGACCCGCCGCGCCAAGTGTCTTCACCACCTTCCCAGGACTCCATACGACGGAAATATGGCAAGACATCTGCATAGGACCAACCCGTCGCGCCATTATCGGCCCAACGATCATAATCTCCGCGATGCCCGCGAACGTAAGCCATAACATTGATAGAGGAGGAACCGCCCACCACCTTACCTCGCATGGCTTCGATTTCTCTCCCATTGAGCCGTTGCTCGGGCTCAGCATCGTAGCCCCAGTCATGCGCACGTTTTTCATGCATTTTACCGAGACCAAGGGGTATGTGTATCAGCGGATCGGTGTCCGGACCACCAGCCTCCAAAATCAGGATCCGGTTATCCTGGTTCGCTCCAAGCCGATATGCCAACATGCAGCCAGCACTACCGGCGCCAACAATAATGTAATCATATTCCTTCGTACCGGCCATTCCGGGTCGTCCCTCTCATATCGCCTAAGCGTTTTAAGTGTTAATCGCGTTATGCCATATTAGACTAGTTTAAAGTCATTTCACAAAGTACCCGCGATGATACAAATTTATGTCGATGCAGATGCGTGTCCTGTAAAAGATGAAATCGTTCGGGTAGCTGCGCGCCACCAGCTTAATGTCACCATGGTTAGTGACGGAGGAATTCGGCCCAACCCGCACCCCCTTGTTGCTACCGTAATCGTTGACCGAGGAACAGATGCTGCCGACAACTGGATCGCAGCCCATATAGATCAAGGTGACATCGCGGTAACGAATGACATACCGCTCGCGGCGCGCTGTATAGAAAACGGTGGTACCGCAATACGGCCGAACGGCCAGGTTCTTGATGAACGATCCATTGGCAGCGTACTCGCAACCCGCAACCTAATGACGGATCTGCGATCGGCAGGTGAGATTATGAGCCACTCCACCCCCTTCAGCAAAAGGGATCGATCAAATTTTCTCGATTTTCTAGAGAGAACAGTGCAATCAGCCAAGCTGGTGTAGGAGATCCCGCACCTAACGCTTCACAGCGATGCGCCCGGAATAGTCCAGGCGGTCGAGCAGAATCCCCGCGCGCGCGGCAAAATATTTATCCGTCGCCTCCCGTGAACCGCGCCAATGACCGTAATCGTCAATAATGAGAACACCACCTACGGATAGCACCGGATACATATGTTTTAGCTCATGTGCGGTAGACTCGTACCAATCAGTATCGAGCCGCAGCAGCGATATCGAATTCGGCATACTGCTGGGAATAGTATCCTCTACTTTCCCCTTGATTAGGTGAAAGCGGTCGCGCGAAACGCCAGTGTGGTCAAGATTCCGACGGACATTTTCCAACGATGCATAGGCCCAAACATTTGATTCCCCGTCTATGCGATCCCTTGGGTTAAGAAAATTTTTGGCATGAACACCATCATGATTGATATCGTGATTAGTGGGCGGCGTCATTCCCTCAAATGTGTCATAAAGATAGAGGTCGCGCGTCTTGTTTCCAACCAGCTCCAACGTCATAGCAGCAACCATCGCACTGCCACCCATCCAAACGCCGCATTCGACCACATCACCGGGTATATTCTCGTCCACGACGTAACGAATTGCTCGATAGAGGCCATACATACGTTCAATAGAGGTCATCGTGAATGGCTTACAGGCCTCATAAATACGCATAAAATCCGTGTCCGAGGCTATATCTGGATCGATCTTAGGCCGGCTCCGAATAACACGATAACCAAAAGGCCGAACTAATTTATCTAAAACGCCTCTCATAACAGATCTGCCGCTAGCTCCCTAAATTTTGCAAAGAAAAGTACAAATCGAATAAATAACAGGGTCTTTGTTTAAGCGCGGGTGATTTCCTTTATCGGAGGCTTCGGAACGCCAGATCTCTTAGCAACTTCGGCATCTTGCCTCTCGATGGCCCGCTGGGCGAGATCCATTATATCTTCGGCGCCAAACGGATCGATTAACAATTCACCCGGGACCCGCCGGTTAGAGCTCAACGACCCGTCCTCGTAGACAACATTGAAAACCTGCGCAACCGGTTTGGTAGATCTTTTCTTTCTCCCAGCCATAGTTGTGCCTCCACCAAGAAAACTTGCAAAAAACGACTCTGCTCGTCCACGCACGACCAGAAAAGGTGGTAGCGGGAGAGGGACTTGAACCCCCGACACGTGGATTATGATTCCACTGCTCTAACCAGCTGA